>DATLYH010000352.1:0-11067 GCA_035575035.1 Gemmataceae bacterium | reverse complement strand
CCCCCGCCTCGAACGCGGCGCTTTTGGCCCTGGTCCCCAAGGCGGCCGGCTTCGTCGCCCTGCTCCGCGTCCTGGCCTTTGTGCCACCCGAAGTCCTCGGCCCGGCCGATAATGCGGTGCGGCACCCCGGTCTGATCCTGGGGGCTGATGGACTGACGCTGCTATGGATCCTGGCGGCCGCGACGATGACGCTGGGCAATGTGCTGGCCCTGCTGCAGAATAACCTCCGGCGGTTGCTGGCGTATTCCAGCGTGGCTCACGCCGGCTACATGCTGATCGGTCTGGCGGTGGCAGCGGCGCCGGGGGGCGGCCGGGCGAGCGGCGGCGTGGGTGGCGTCGAGGCGGTCCTGTTCTACCTGGTGGCCTACGGGGCGATGACGGTCGGGGCGTTCGGCGTGTTGGTTTATCTGAGTACGCCGCAGCGCCCGGTTGAGACGGTGGACGATCTGGCCGGGTTGAGCCGGAGCCACCCCGGCGTGGCGCTGTTGATGGTGCTGTTCCTGTTCAGCCTGATCGGCATTCCCTTCACCGCCGGCTTCGCGGGGAAGGTGCTGCTGTTCTGGGGAGCGATGGGGGTGCCGGGCCAGGGGGAGCCGACCTCGGAGCTGCAAGCCCGGCTGTTCCGCATCCTGGCCCTGATCGGGGTGATTAACGCGGCGGCCGCCGCCTGGTATTATTTACGCATCGTCGGCGTGATGTATCTACGTGGTGCGCTGCGGCCGCTGGAAAACCGGCGAGCGCTGCCGGGCCTGGTCGCCCTGGGGGCGTGCGCCCTGGTGACGCTGACCTTCGGCGTCTACCCCTGGCCGTTGCTGCGGGCCGCGGAATACGCTGTGCCGCGCCCGCCGGCCGTCGTCGGCCTGGCGCCCGGGCCGGCCGTCGGCCAGCGCTGATCGGCCGCTGATGGTTCATGTCCGCCCTTTCGCTGGATATCGCCGCTCGCCGGGTGCTGACCTGCTACCCGTCCGCCCTGCGCGGCGGGAGGTTGGTCGCACTGGGCAACTACCGCGGCTTTAGCGGAGCCCGGCTGTGGCGGCTCGAAGGACCGCTTGGGGCCTTCTGTCTGCGGGCCTGGCCACCTGGCGACCCGTCCCCCGACCGGCTGCGCTTCCTCCACCGTCTGATGGCGCAGGCCCGTGCATCCGGACTGGAGTGTGTGCCCAGCTTGTTGGCCACGGAGGACGGCTCCACCTGGGTCGAGGAGGCAGGTCGGCTCTGGGAGTTGACCACATGGATGCCCGGCCGGGCCGACTACCATGACCGGCCCACCTTGCCCCGGCTGCGGGCGGCGTGCGTGGAGCTGGCCCGGCTGCACCGGGTCTGGGCTGGGGTCGGGACGACGACCGGCCCCTGTCCCGCGGTTGAGCGCCGGCTGCGGCGCGTCCGCGACTGGCAGGAACGCATCGCCTCCGGCTGGCGGCCGGTGTTTGCCGCTCCCTCACCCCCAACTCCTCTTCTCCGAAGCAGGGGAGAGGAGGGAAGAATCACTTCCCTCTCCCCCTACGGGGGGCGAGGGGGAGGAGATGAGGGGGGCGACGCAACCGATCCGGTTCGACCGTGGGCGGAGCGGGCCTGGCGCTTACTGCCGGTGTGGGTCGGTCGGGTGCCGCAGCTGCTGGCGCCGTGGACCGGCCGGCCTCTGCCACTGCAACCTTGCCTGTGCGATATCTGGCACGAGCACGTCCTGTACGAGGGGGACCGGGTGACCGGCCTGATCGACTTCGGCGGGGTCAAGATCGATCAAGTGGCCGCGGACCTGGCCCGGCTGCTGGGCAGCCTGGCGGAGGACGACCCGGCCGGCTGGGCCGCTGGCCTGGAAGCATATGCCGGCGTCCGGCCGCTGGCGCCCGAGGAGGAGGCGCTGGCCCGCGTGCTGGACCGGACCGGGGTCATCGTGGGAGTAATGACCTGGCTGCGTTGGCTGTATGAGGAAGGTAGGTCGTTCGAGGATCGGGGCGCCGCGGCCGGGCGGTTGGCGGCGCTGGTGCGGCGGATGGAGCGGTGGTAAGATCCGCGGTTCGGGACCGCCGGGCGGTCGGGGATTTTGCCCACTACCCCCTGGTTCTCTCCGCCGATGGTCGTTAGAATAGGGCGCCCGCACCCGTAGGACGGGGCAAGGGTCGCGGGTCGTACCTTTACTATCGCAGTGATCCAAACTGGGAACAACTAGCCGCGGTGAATGCTCCCCCCAACGGGCCAGCAACAGCGTAGTTCTGTGGGAACCAGGAGTAGACATTCATGGCATCCCCCTTCCCCGGAATGGACCCCTACCTCGAGGATGAAAAGCTCTGGCCGGTGTTCCACCACCACCTGGTTATGGGTCTGTACCAGATCCTGCTGCCGGGCTTGGTGGACCGCTATCGGGCCCGCGTCGGGCAACGGCATTACGTGACCGAGCAGGCTCTGTTCACCTCGGTGGTGCGCGAGGAACACCAGGAGGAGTACATCGAGATCCGCCAGCGCAGCGACGGCCGGCTGGTAACTTTAGTTGACGTGGTCAGCCCGGCCAACAAGACAACGTCGGCTGGCCGACAGGCCTACCTGGCCAAGCGCAGCGAAGGGAAGAACGCCTCAGCTAACCTGGTCGAGATCGACTTGGTGCTTCAGGGAACGCCAACGCTGGAGTACCCGCGCGACGGTTTGCCTGACTGGGATTACGCCGTCACTGTGACCCGGGCCACCCAACCGGAGCGCTACGCGATCTACACCGCAACCTTGCAAAAGCGGCTGCCGCGCTTCCGGCTGCCGCTGGCCAGCGACGACCGCGAGACGGTACTCGACCTCCAGACGGCCTTCACGCGCTGCTACGAGCAGGGCAATTTCGCTGCCCAGATCGACTATCGCCGTGATCCTTGCGTGCCGCTGTCTGATGAAAATCGCCAGTGGCTCCATGAGCTACTCAAACAGCATAAACTTCGCTAACAGGGGTCAGGGAACAGGGGTCAGGAGTTTTCCTTTCTGACCCCTGACCCCTGACCCCTGACCTCTGAACATGGCCCTTCCCCGCCTTCCTGATCCGGTCCTGTTGATTGTGGCCGCGTTCAGCCGGCATACAGCGGCGCTCGACTGGGGAAGGCAACAGCTGGAGCAGCACTTCGGGCCGGTGGCGTTGACCAGTCCGACTTACGACTTCAACCAGACCTCCTATTATGAGCCGAGCATGGGGCCCGGACTGCGGAAGTGTTTCCTGGCGTTTCATGACCTGATGCCGGCCGACTGTCTGCCCGATGTCAAGCGGCGCACCAACGACCTGGAGCAGGGGCTGGCCGACGCCGGCGTCTATCCCGAGCCGCGGCCGCTTAACCTCGACCCCGGCGTGCTGACGCTCGGCAAGTTCCTGCTAGCCACCACCAAGGACCAGGCGCACCGCGTTTACCTGCGCGACGGCATCTATGCGGAAGTGACCCTGCGCTACTGCGCCGGCGCCTTCGAGCCCTGGCCGTGGACCTACGCTGATTACCGCCAACCGCTGGTGCTTGACTTTCTCCGGCAGGCCCGCGGCTTCTATCGGGCGGCGCTCGGCGAGTGGAAGAGACAAAGCGGCGGAGAGCCCAACAGGGGCAAGACCGGGCCATGAATGACCTTGTGCGCTGGCTCCTGCCGCCGCTGGCGTTCTTCCTCCTGCCGTTGATCCTCGGCAGAATGCTGACCGCAGTGCTGCTGCGCTGGGCGCCGCGGTTGGGGCTGATCGATCAGCCAAGCGAACGCAAGGTCCACACTCGCCCGACTCCCCGCGCCGGCGGCCTGGCCATTTACGCTAGTCTGGTCCTGTCCGCGCTGCTACTGGCAATTGGCGATTGGCAATTCCCCCTTCCCGAGACGTTTCTCCTCCTCGCCGTCGGTGCCGTCATCGTGTTGCTGGGGTTGCTCGACGACCTGCGGCCGCTGCCGTGGCAGCCGCGGCTGGGGGTGCAGGCGCTGGTCGCGGCGGGGGTGGCATTCGGCTGGCCGTGGGAGTTCAGCTGGCCGGCACGGCTGCTGATCTGGTTCTGGATCGTCGGCCTGATCAACGCCTTCAACATGCTCGACAACATGGACGCGCTGTCGGGCGGCGTGGCCTGGATCGCGGCGGGGATCTTCACCCTAGCAGTGCTGGTGCGGCAGCCGTCCGGCCCGGACTGGGGACCGGCAGCCCCGTTCCTGATGCTGATGGGGGCGCTGACAGCCTTTCTGTGGTTCAACCAACCGCCCGCGCGCATCTTCATGGGAGACGCCGGCAGCACGTTCCTTGGCCTCTTCCTTGCTGTCCAAAGTCTGGACCGCAGTGTTGTGGGCGCAGAGGCCTGGCCGATGTGGGCGGTGCCGGTGTGCGTGCTGGCGGTGCCGTGGTATGACTTGATCTCGGTGGTACTGGTGCGGCTGGCGCAAGGGCGCAGTCCATTCCATGCCGACAAGCAGCACCTGTCGCATCGGCTGGTCGAGCTGGGCCTGGGGCCGGTCTGGGCGGTGCGGTTGATCCACCTGATGGCCCTGGCCAGCGGTGTGGCCGGGCTACTGCTCTATCAGGTGACGGACGGCACGGGCGCGGCGCTAGTCGGCATCGGGCTCGGCTGCTGGTGGGGAGTCATCGCCGGCATCGAGTATTTCAGCCGCCGTAAGGCATGAGCGTCGGCCGGTGGGTCGGTGCCGTGAGTCAAGCGGCACCGGCCCCAACCGATTCACCGCGAGCCAGGATCACTTCACCACCGGATTGCGCAGAATGCCGATGCCGCCGATCTCGGCCTCCACCACGTCACCGGGCTTGAGGTAAACGGGCGGCTTGCGGGCGTTGCCGACGCCGCTCGGCGTCCCGGTCGAGATCACGTCGCCCGGCTCCAGGGTGACAAAACTTGACAGGATCGACACCAGCGCCGCCACCGGGAAGATCATGTGGGACGTGTTGCTGTCCTGCATCGTCTGGCCGTTGACCCGCAGCTTGAGCGGGAACTTCTGCGGGTCGGGCGCCGCCGCGGCCGAGAGGACGCACGGCCCCATCGGCAGGAAGGTGTCATGCCACTTGCCGTGCAGCCAGTCGAAGAAGCGATCCTGGGGGCGTTCCTCCCGGCCAGGGTTGATCCGGAAGCGCCGGTCCGAGACATCGTTGCAGACGGTGTAGCCGGCTACGTAGCTCAGGGCCTCTTTCTCGCTGACTCCCTTGCAGCGCTTGCCGATGACTACCCCCAACTCGACCTCCCAGTCCACATGATCGGGCGAGACGGCGGGGATGCGGATCGGGTCATCGGGGTGGGTCAGGCAAGTGCTGGGCGGCTTCCAGAAGAAGTAGGGGAAGGTCTTCTGGCGTTCGACCGCCAGGCCGCCCCCCTCCCTGATGTGCTCGGCGTAGTTGCCGGCTAAGAGGATGACCTTCTTGGGTTCAGGGATCGGCACGCGTAGCCGGGCCGCCTTCAACGGCAGCGCCAGGCGCTTCTGGTCGGCGGCAGGGAGCTTGTTGAAACGCTCCTCCAGCTGTTCGACCGCCTTCGCCGACTTGCCGTCGGGCGGTAGGTAATCAAGCAGGTCGCCGGACATCGGCGTCGGCAGCCGGACGCCCAACTCCGACGCCAGCCGGTTGAGGCTGATGATCTGCGTGTCCTGGAACAGGGCCACTTCCACATTGCCGTTGTGTTGATAGCGACAGAGGCGCATTTCAGGTCTCCCATGAAATCTTCGGGGCCGAAGCCGAGGCAGGTATAGGTTCAGGGCCGAAACCAAGGCGGGTATAGTTTCCCGTCCCGCGGCCGGCGATGCCAGCGTTTTCTTCCCAGGCATGCTCCGCCGGAAAAAGCTATGGTACTACTGGAACCCCTTACATGGGCGGGGGAGGGAAGAGGGCATGTCCGGGTCGGGAGTGCTCCGCATCGAGCAGTTGGAGGACCGCACCACGCCGTCGGCCTACGGCTTTCCCTGGCCCGATGCGCTGCACCTCACCCTCAGTTTCGTGCCCGACCAGACGCCTGCGGGGCCCAACCAGAGCCAGCTTTTTCGCGTCCTCGACACCCGGTTTGATACCGCCTTCTGGCAGCGCGAAATCCTCCGCGCGTTTCAGACTTGGGTGCAGCATGCCAACCTCAACATCGCCCTGGTCGCCGATGATGGCCTGCCGCTCGGTGCCGCGGGAGCGATTCAGGGCGACGACCGCTTCGGCGACATCCGCCTTGCTGCCTACCCGATGTCCCGCGAGGTAATCGCCGTCGCCTCGCCGTTCGACTTCCTGGCCGGGACCTGGGCGGGCGATGTCAAGTTGAACAGCGAGTTGCTCGGCCCAGGCAGCGCCTATGACCTTTACTCGGTCGTGCTCCACGAGGCCGGCCACGCCCTCGGTATTGGCCACCATGACGACCCGGACTCGGTGATGAACGAGGCTTATCTCGACACCCGCGCCGGGCTCAGCGCGGTAGACATCGAGGCGCTCCAGGCCCTCTACGGAGAACGGGAGCCCGATGAATTCGACGCCCGCCAGCCCAACGACACCTGGGAGTCGGCTTCTTTATTGCCGTCGGAGGGGGGAAGTGAGGATGCTTCGCGGCGGGCTGCTGTCGGCGACCTGACCACGGCGGCCGATGTCGATTGGTATCGGTTCCGAGTTCCCGGCGGCAATCGCCGTGTGACCATTCGGCTGCATACCGCCGGGCAGAGTCTCCTTGCCGGCCAGGTGACCCTCCACGATTCCGTCGGCCGTATCCTCGCCGCCGGCTCAGCCGCTTTCCCCGGCTCCAATGTGGAACTTCATCTCGATGGGCTCCGGCCTGCGGAGAATTACTTCATCCGCGTGGCCAAGGCGGCCGACGATGTCTTCGCCGTCGGCGCTTACCGCCTGGAGGTTGACGTTGAGGATGGATCGCACGATCCGGTCGGCGGCGCCGCTAGCGAGCCAGCGGCAGATGCACCGCTGAGTAACGACCAGCCATCCGCGGCGGTCAACTTGCAGCAGCGGATTTACCGCACCGATGCCCGCTTTGACTATATTTATCCGGGCGCCTTCGAACGGGCCGGGGACGTGGATTACTATCGGTTCCGTTCACCGCATAATCCGGCCGGCGCAGCCAATGTGATGACAGTGATGGCCTGGCCCACGGGGTCGTCCGGCGCCCGGCCGCAGCTGACGCTGTACACTGCGGACGGCTCGCCCGTTCCGGCCCGGGTGCTGGTCAACCAGGACGGAACCCAGGTGATCCAGGTCCTTCAGGTGGAGGCTAACGCCGTCTATCTGCTGGGCGTGCGGGACGCGGGCACCGACGGTGCCGGCCAGCCGCGCGGCTATTTCCTCGGGATCGACTTCGGGACCAAGCCGACCCACCTGGACACATTCATCGCCCGCCAGCCGGTCTCGGCGGTCAGTCCGCCGGGCGGCACGCTGTTTGTGCCGCAGAGCCGGCTGTTCCACCTGGTGCTGTCCGCGGAAGGGGAGTCCGGGCCGGCCGATAAGGCGGTGCGGCTGGAAGTTCGCGACCAAGGAGGCAACCTGGTCCTCACCCTGGCGGCCGGCGCCGGCCATGCCGTCAGCACGACGGTCTTTCTGAAGCCCGGGACTTACACGTTCCAGGTCCGTCCCGAGAGGGACGGTCCCGGGACGGTAATCGCCTCCCTGGAGGGGCTGGGGCTTAGCGACCCGATCGGCCCACACCCGCAAGATAGCACGCTCGATCCGTTCGAGGCACCGAGCGACAGTGCAGCCCCGGGGGATGGCTACTGGTGGCAAGCCGGTTACCATGCCTTCCTAGGCGGAGGGCCGACCGGCTCCGGCGGGGCAGCTCCCGGCACGTCCGCTGCCAGGGACCGGACCGGCACCGAGGCTCGGCGGACCGTGGTCGAGGCGGCCCGCGCCGTCGTCGATTCTGTCTTTGCCTCATCGGTCGCCGATGCGGCGGCGGTGCTGCCCGCGGAGACCGCCGCTCTGACCAGCGCCCGGACGGTTGGCCTGACCGCCAACGAGATTGCCGCTCTCCTGGCTCGAGGCCCGATCGTCGAGGTCAGCTTTGCTTCCTCGGAAAGGGTTGACTCACCCGTGCCGGGCGCCCCGACCTCTGCCCCCGGGCCGTCCTTCCGCGCCGGACAAACCGCCCTGAGTCTGGCCCCCTGGATGTCAGGTGGAGCCGACCCGAAGGCGGACGCACCGGCCCCGACCGCCGAGGGGCCGCCGCCGGCCAAGGTCGCTGCCGTGCCGGCGGAGCCGAGTGG
The DNA here is from genome assembly GCA_035575035.1 of Gemmataceae bacterium. Lineage (GTDB taxonomy): Bacteria > Planctomycetota > Planctomycetia > Gemmatales > Gemmataceae > DATLYH01. The sequence continues at coordinate 2,910 of DATLYH010000352.1, read as the reverse complement.
GGAGCTGGCAACGCCGAAACTCACCGTCGCGCGGCCGCCTGACGAGGCGAGCAATGCTCCGGAGGATGGCGAGGGGGCGGTCGGTGAAACCCGGGCCCTAGGCGAGTTGTGCGGCGAGCCACGGGAGGTTGCGATGCTGCCGGATGACACAGCCCAGCCCGCCGAAGAATCGCGGCGCCCGTACCGGCGTCTGGTCGGCAGTCTGGCGGTCGGGCTGGTGATGGGGTTGACAGGCGGTGGACTGCTCCTCTGGGCGGGGGTGCCCCGATCGAGATCGGACGGTCCCCGGCCGGATAAACGCCCGCCCCAGGCCAGCTGAGTGAATCATATCCTCGGGCTATGCCCTCTCCAATCCGCGGCCCGGATGTCTTGCTGGAACTTCGAATGGAATGGCGAGGGATGAACCGCTAGCTCACGCTGGCCGCTTGCCCAACGGGGTAGCGCCTCTTGTGGTGCTATGGTGCGGTGTGCTCGGCAGGCGGGGCGGCTGGCCCCACCCGCCGAGCGAGTTTCTGGGGTGACCGCGGACAGGCCGGCATGAGGTTTACTCGACCAGGGTGATGATACGGGTCCTGGCCACGTCGGGGCCGTTGTAGACGATGTTGATGTTGCCGTTGCCCCCCAGGGAGAGGTTCTTACTGATGAACTGGGAGCCGATGCGGCTAGCGCCATCCACCCGGTTGCCGTTGTCGTCGTAGTAGTAGCCGGTGTTGGTGCCGGTGCTGGTCTTGCCGTTGCCGTTGATGTTCAGCTTGGCCCCGGCTGCGTAGAGCGTCCCCTTGATCGAGAAGTTGCCGTTCCCCTCGACCAGGATGTCTACGGGCGAATTACGGTTCTGCCAAAGGACCAGCCCCTTGTAGGGGCCGCTTTCCAGCGGCTTCAGGTCTACCCTGCCGTCCGGGTTGCCAGTGATCTGGATTTTCTCCGACTGGGCCGTGCTGGCTGGGTTGTTGTAGATCATCAGTCCGCCACTAGTGAGCGGGTCCATGGTGATCGTAGCGCCGGTTGATTTGAAGCCGCCGCCGTCAATGTAGTAGATTCCCCCATTGCCGGCGCTGGCCTGCTTCAGAACGACCTGGTCTTTCGAGCCGAAAGTCGGCAGGTTGGTATACCGCCCCGGAGTGAGGGTGTAGAGTTTACCGCCGCCGCTCAGGGAAACCACCGTCATGGTGCCATTGGGCGGCACGCTCGGAACAGGGAGGTAAGCGAGCGGGTCGGGCGTGGGATGCGTGCCGGTGAAGATCTGATTCGGCTTGGGGGTGGTCACCAGGTTGGCGTTGCCGCTCACCTTGACGCCGCCGGTGACGTAAAACTCCTGACCATAGATAGTGCCATTGCCGGCGGTCACCAGGGCGTTGGGGTTATTGGAGTTGACGATGACCGGGCCGCCGACCTCGCTGAAGGCGCCGTTCCCCTGGGCGTTGAGCGACGCCGAATCGTCGTAGTCGAGAATGAGGACGCCGGCTTTCGGTTCAACCCAGGCCCCGCGCGACACCGCCCGGGCCTTTATCGGGATGGCCTCGCCGCCGAAAATCAAACTGAAAGCCCGCTTGACCCCCTGCTCAATGACCACTTCACAGTAGCCGGCTTTGTCCTTGTAGGGCCCCGAGACGGGCGGGATGCTGATGGTGACGGTGACGCCGTCCACACCGTCTTTAAAGCCATTGGCCTCGGCTGTTATCTCGGCCCGCTCCTTCGCCTTGCCCTGGGGATCGGTGCCGTTGTCGCGCGGGTAGTTCTCGAACAGGTAGCAAGCGGCGGCCATAGCAGCGGCGTCGGCGGCTGCCTGCGTCCGGCGCCGCTCCAGAAAGAGCATGCCTCCATCCACGGCAATGGCGACCATGCCGACGATGACGGTCAGGCAGACCGCAACTAACACCGCCACCGTGCCGCGGCGGCTTTTCTCGGTTCGTGAAATCATGGTTGTCTCTGCTCCGTAATTGGGGTCATCCGGGGCTGCTCCCCTCAGTTGGTGATCGGCATCGACGATGTACTGGTCAGCCGGATGGGGCCGATCAGGTACATCTCGGGAAACCAATCGTAGCTGACGGTTACATCCACCTTGCTGCCCGGCCAGTTGTCCGGCTTGCCCGGCTGGTTGACGACATCGGGCCAGCTGACCGAGACACTGAGCCGGCTAGGATCGAGCGCCACCATGCGCGGGGCAATGGCGTTGTCATAGATGTCTTTCTTCCATTCCTCGGGCGTGCCCATGGGGAGGCCGGCATCCTTGCGGTACTGGTAGCCGTGGGTCGAGGCGTAGCGGGCGCCTTCGCGGGCCAGGCTGGAAACCTCCTGGTAGCGGAAGATCCCCATGGAACCGACCACCAGGGCAAAGATCAGGAAGAAGGTAAACGGCAGCACGATGGCGTTCTCCACCACCGTGGCACCGCGGCGAAGATCAGTCGGGGTTCGAGTCCGCATCGGGCCTCCTCTCTGCGCTAACGTCATCGCGGCGGCACTCAGATGCCCCCGTCGAGGGTACTGGTGAGACCGCCACTGCCGGTGAACTTGGGCATGGTGGGAGACATCCTCATAGTAGCCGCCCGGGCGAGGTCCACTTTCGCCGGGACGCCGGGGAAGTTGGTGAGGGAGTGGAAGGTCCACTTGACGGTCACGCGGACATAGCGGGAGGAGTTGGTCGGAGCGGTGCTGAAGGGGCCCTCCGGCGCGCTCGCATACTCAACGGTGTAGGTCGGCTTCGGGCTTAGATTGGTGGCGTCCTTGGTGATTGCCTCGTCCGCGTTCTTGTAGCCGTAGATATCGTTATAGACGTAGTTGGCGTTGGGGTAGTTGCTGCAATAGTAGGCGCCGTTGCGGGCGCAGTTCTCCAGCGTCACCCCGAAATAAAAGATACGGGCATAATCAATCGCGATGACGAACAGAAAGCAGAGAAACGGCAGCAGCACG
>DATLYH010000351.1:0-3144 GCA_035575035.1 Gemmataceae bacterium | reverse complement strand
TCACCCCTACCCCTCTCCCCCCACGGGGGGAGAGGGGTAGGGGTGAGGGGGGCGACCCGCAGGGGAAAGTCGAAGGGGCGGCCGGCCAACCCTGACTGTTCGGGGAGATGCAGCACAGGTTTCCGCGGCCAACCGGCATCTGCTCATGCCGTCCGGCCTTACAGCCGCCCCTCGTCGGTGTCAGCGATTCCTCCAAGGTTTCCGAATCACCTGCCCCGGAAGGCCCCCTCCGCAACCGCGTCAAAACGGGGGGCGTTCTCCGACAGGTATTGCTGCCAGCGGCCGGCGTCCCACAGCTCTAGGTGGTCGCGGACACCGATCAGGACCACCTCATGACGGATGCCGGCAAACTGCAACAGCCGCTCCGGGATCAGGATGCGTCCGCTGCGGTCCACATCCACCGCCTCGGTCTGGGCGAAGTAGAGGCGGCGGAAGACGCGGGCCTCGGCATCGGTGGCCGGCGCCTGGTCGAGCCTCCCGGCCAACCGTTCCAACTCCTCTTGTGTGTAGATCCAGAGGCACTGGTCCGGGCCGGGCGTGACAAACAGGGTCATCGGCTCGTTAAGCAGCTCGCGGACGCGCCGGGGCAGTCCCAAGCGCTTCTTGTCGTCGAGCGTGCGGGGATAGGTGCCGGTGAGAAGCATTGCCTGGACTTATCGTGGTCGGCCGTGCTCGTCCTGGGCCTCTCCCGACACCTCTGTTCCCGTTTGGGGCCAGGCTCCCACCTTTGCCCACTTTCGCCCACAATCCACCACCAACTATAACCGGCCAGCCCCTCGAATCAAGACGGACTGAAGTCTAGCTGAACAGCCGACCGGACCCCAGCGACCGGTCCCGTCTTTGTGTGCAAGGATTGCAGGTTGGGTAGTTTGTAACGATTGGTAAAAATTTTTGGTTGCAAAAGAACGGGCGAGTTGTTACAACCTTCCCCTTCAAGGAGACCAGACCAGAACGGCCTGGTTTTTTGTTTAGAGGTGTTCAACATAGGAGGACAATCGGATGTACACCTCACTCGTCCTGCTCGCCCTGTCTGGTTCTATCGCCCCGGTCGCCACGGACGTAGAATCGCCCCGATGGCTGACCGACTACGCGACAGCCTGGCGGCAAGGCGCCCAGGAGAAGAAGCCCCTCGCTGTCTTTGTTGGTTCCGGCCCCTCCGGCTGGGACCAGGTGAGCAGAGAAGGCAAGCTCGGGAAGGGAGCGAAGGAACTCCTGTCCGCCCAGTATGTCTGCCTGTACATTGACACCTCCACCCAGGAGGGCAAGCGCCTGGCCCAGGCGTTTGACGTGCCTCAGGGAGTGGGGCTGGTCATCAGCGACCGGAGCGGTGCCAACCAGGCCTTCCACCACCAGGGCGACCTGAAGAGTGAGGACCTGGAATACTACCTGAAGCGCTACGCCGACCCGAACCACATCGTCCGCACCACCGAAACCAACCCGCCTGAACGCGCTGCTGCCCCTACCTCCAGCAGCTACTATGCTCCGCCGGTGGCGCCGGCCTTCAGTGGCTTCCGTGGCTTTGGCGGCTTCGGCGGCGGGGGCTGCTGACGGTAATTCCAATCCGTGCCAGTCTGGCACCCCGCCAAGGGGGCCGCGCTCCTTCTGTTTCTCGAGGGGCCCGGCCCCCTTCTCTTTGCGCTTAAGGCCAGCGCAAAACATCGGACCAAGACCGCGGTTTGGCGTTTGACCTTCTCGTAAGCCATATTTGAACAGGGCCCCCGTTGCGGCGCTGGCCTGCGCGGCTGCATCCCGTCCGCTCGCGAACTTCGGCTGCCCAGATCGGCCCCGGCGGTCATCCCCCGCCGCGATCCGGGGGCGCGGCCAATTTCTCGCGCGCAAGAGACATCACTATGTCAATCGCTATTTCGTCGCGATCCGCGCAGCCGGTTCGGTCGTTGCTGCATACCGTGGCCCGGTCGGCCGTCCTGCTGGTGCCGGGAATGCTGCTGCTGATCGCCAGTCTGCGCGTCCCCGGGCAGTCGAATCTGATGCTATGGCTAGGCACGGCCTTCCAGTTTCTCTGCTGTTCGCTCAGTTTTCTGACTCCCCAGGGCCGGCGCCAGCCGCTGGGACCGGCGGTGATTACCCTCTACGTGATCGCCCTCGGCTGGCTCTGGCTGGGGCACCCCAATTCGGGCGACTGGTACTTCCACTTGGTCCGGGCCGTCTTGGTGGTGGTGCCGCTGGGGGTCTTCGCCTGGCAGATTCTGAGCGACAGTGGGGCGACGGCGCTACGACGGGCCCAGGTGCTGGCCCGCCGCCTGGCCGCCCGCCGGGATTGGCCGGCTGACCTCAACGCCTGCCGGTCGCTGCCAGAGGTCAAGGCGCTGCGGGAGGCCCTTCATGTGGATGCTACCCCGGCCCTGGCCCTGTTGACGCACTCGCGGCCGGAGGTTCGAGTGGCCGCCCTGGCCGCCTTGGAATACCGCCAGAACTGGCAGCCGGGCCAGGCGGAGATGATCTTGCGGCTAGCCCAGCATGCCGAGGAGCCGGCCATCCGCGCCGCCGCCGTCACCGCCCTGGCTAACCTGGAAGACCGTATCCTGATCGAGATGCTGGCCGAGTTCCTGCGCGATCCGTCTTACCTGGTCCGTCAGGCGGCGACCGAGGCGCTGTTGTGGGACAGCGAGCGCCGCTGGCCGTGGATCGCCCATGCCGTCCGCCGCTCTCTGGCCGACCACGCTTTCAAGGATGACGGCCCGCTGCGGCACGAGGGGCAGCTCCTTCCCCCCGCCGCTGTCGCCGACCTGACCGCCTGGGCGGCCGAGAAGGGAATCGTCAGCATCCGCGCTGCCTTGACGCTGGGGGTGCATTACAACCGAGCCCTGGCCGAGCAGACCGACGATCGGCTGGTGCAGGAGCTGCGCCGCCAGGTCGCCGACCCGCACACGCCGCCGGCCCTGCGCATCGAGCTGGTGCGCATCCTGCAACATAACCGCGAGCTCGACAGCGCCCTGGTCAAGAAACTGCTTGATGCGGCCAACCCGGCGCCGATCCGGCTGGTGGCCATCGAGGAGTTGCTGGCCGAGGGGGACCATCCCGAGGCGGTCGCCGCCCTGCGCGATCTGGCCCGGTTGCCCAACCGGGAGATCGCACTGGCGGTCGCTGACGTGGTGCAACGGCGGCTGGGGGTTGACCTGGGGT
>DATLYH010000350.1:0-13205 GCA_035575035.1 Gemmataceae bacterium | reverse complement strand
TGACCGCCGATTTTGACCTGTTCGCGGTCAACTTGGACCGGCAGGCGGGAACCATCCGCGTCGGCCTGGGCCGAAGCGCCGGGCCGATCACCGGCCGCGGGAGCGGCAGCGTGCTGGAAATCACCTTCCGCATTACCCGCCGAGCGCCTGCCGGACGGGCGGTGATCAACCTGCAGCACCGCCTAGGAGTGACGACAACGCAGCTCAACGAGGGCGGGCTTGACCTGAACCCTGATCCCAGCGACCAGGCCGGCGATGCTTTGGACGGTGTAATCCGGGTGCTCGGGCGGGCCCGGCCGCGGCTGGCCCGCGATCTGGCCTTCGCCGGCTCGGGCAGCATGGCCCTGCGACCCGAGGCGGTCAACGAGTTTTTCCGCGCTCTAATGGAACAGGGCCCGCAGGCGGCCGGGCCGATGAGCAGCCTCTTCCTCCGTCGGCGCCGCTCGCTGTAAGGAATCCGAGTCAATCCAGCGTGAAGTCGCCCGACTTCGGGCCGGGGAGGATGTAACCGAAGTCGCCCGACCTCGGGCGCGCGGCCGACCCGGATTCCGTTCCTGGGCGCTCCTGATTCTTCCGGCTGCGTTATAATTCCCTCATGAATGTGGGTCTTTTCGACATCGACGGCACCCTCCTATCCAGCGGCGGCGCCGGCCGGGCGGCGATGGAGACGGCACTCCTGGAGGAGTTTGGGCTGTCCCGTCTGGAGGGGCGGGTCGAGTTCAGCGGCCGGACCGACCGGGCAATCGGCCGCGACTTGTTCCGGCTGCACGGCATCGAGGATTGCCCGGCCAACTGGGAGCGCTTCCTGGCAGCGTATCTCCGGCGGCTGCCCGCCTGCCTGGCGCGGCACCAAGGGCAAGTCCTTCCCGGCATCGCTAACCTGCTCCAGCATCTCGGCGGTGCCGGCCGGGTGGCGCTGGGATTGTTGACCGGCAACACGCGTGAGGGGGCGCGTCTGAAGTTGGGTCATTACGGGCTGGCACATCACTTCCACTTCGGCGGCTACGGCGACCATCACCTGGACCGCTGCGATGTGGCCCGCGAGGCCCTCGATGACCTGCGCCGCTACCTTCGCGGCCCGGTGTGCCGGGAGCGCATCTGGGTGGTCGGCGACACTCCCCTGGATATCCGTTGCGCCCGCGCCATCGGCGTGCGGGTCGCGGCGGTGGCTACCGGCTGGCACTCCCTGGACGAATTGGCCGCCGAGGGGCCTGATCTGTTGTTGCGCGATCTCTCCGACCCCACGCCGTTACTCAAGGTCTGGAGTTAAAACCGGATCGACCGGACCGATTACGCCAACCTTGAACAGTTTGCGTCATCCCGGGGCTGGCCGTCGGCGCACAATTCCTTCATTCCTCCTTGTCGGCTCCCCGGGGCAGCGGCTATCCTTCACAGAGGTGGAGGCCGTTAATCCCCTTTCCAGGAAGAGACCGCGCCGACGGGGCCCGGCTGGGAGGATCTCCCGTGACTGTCGAAGTTGCCGCCCAAAAGACCAAACCCGTGCAGTGGACCCGCCGCCATCTGCTCGGGCTGGAAGACTTGAGCCGGACCGAGATCGAGACGATCCTCGACACGGCCGAGGACTTCATTGAGGTCAGCCAGCGCCGCCGCAAGAAGCGCGGCGATCTCAAGGGCAAGGTGGTGGTCAACCTCTTCTTCGAACCTTCGACACGGACACGCACCAGTTTCGCCCTGGCGGCCAAGCGGCTCTCGGCCGACACCATCGACTTCACCGCCAGCGCCTCCAGCGTCATCAAGGGCGAAACCTTCATCGACACTGCCAAGAACATTGAGGCCCAGGGGATCGACGTGATGGTGGTCCGCCATCCGGTCCCGGGCGCGCCGCATCTTTTGGCCCAACACGTCCGCTGTAGCGTGGTCAACGCCGGCGACGGCGCCCACGAACACCCGACCCAGGGCCTGCTTGACATCTTCACCATCCGCCGAATCAAGGGACGGCTAGAGGGGCTGACGGTCGGACTGGTCGGCGACATCGCCCACAGCCGAGTGGCCCGCAGCAACCTGCACGGCTTGCTGAAACTGGGGGCCCATGTGATCGTTTGTGGCCCGTCCACCCTGATCCCGCCGGAGATCAGCAAACTGGGGGTCGAGGTGGCCTATCACCTCGACGAGATCCTGCCCCGCTGCGACGTGGTCAACGTGCTGCGCATCCAGTTCGAGCGCCAGCGGAACGGGCTGTTCCCGTCAATCCGGGAGTATGCCCGGCTGTTCGGCATGGACAGCGAGCGGATGCGGCGGGCCAAGCCGGACGTGCTGCTGCTGGCGCCCGGACCGATCAACCGCGGCGTGGAATTGACGCCCGAGGTGGCCGACGGCCCGCACTCGGCGATCCTGCAGCAGGTGACCAACGGCCTGGCCATCCGCATGGCGGTGCTGTACCTGCTCTGCGGACAGCCGTCGGCGGAGGGATGACAGGGGTGACCCCCGCGGTGCCACTCGGAGAAGCGAGCGGCCCGCGTGAGCGGGCCGGTGTACCCCACAGCGCCTCGACCGGCCCGCTCACGCCAGCTGCTCACCTACCGGCCCGCTGATGCCGGCCGCTCACCCACCCCATTCCTTCAACAACCGTTTCACCAGTTCCAGCCCTTCCTCCCGCGTCCGGACGGTGCCGTCGAGCTGGGCCTCGCGCACGGCGTCGAGCAGTTTCTTGTAAAGCGGCCCCGGCGGCAGGCCGAGCTGCGCCAGGTCGTGGCCGGTCAGTACCGGCGGCGGGTTCAGGTCCGCCTCCGTCCACTCGCGCAAGCGCTGCTCACAGAACTCCACGTGATCGGTGCTACGGCCCGAGGCCAGGGCGTCGGCCCGGTGCAGGGCCAGCAGTTCGTGAATACCCGGATGGGCTAGAATCGCCTTCAGTTTGCTGGTCCGCATCTGCCGAGCGTCGCACAACACCTGGTGCTTATCCACCAACCACTCGATCCGCTCGCGCTCGGCGTTGGACAGCTTCAGCCGTTGGCCGATCTCTGAAGCTATCCGGCAGCCGACGTGCTCGTGGCCATAGAAGGTGTAGCGGTCGGGGCCGCGGCCCATGGTACGCCGCTTGCCAACGTCATGCAGCAGAGCGCCGAAGGCCAGCGGAAACGATACCGTGGGGCCGAGCAGCTCCAGCACGCGCAGCACATGGTCCCACAGGTCGCCGGTCGGGGCGCTGGGCGGCCCCTGCGGCACTCCCTTCATCTCCAGTAGCTCCGGCAGGATCGGTTCAATCAGGCCCAGTTCGTCCATCAGCCGAACGCCCCGCGCCCGCTGCGGATAGACCAGGAGCTTGCGCAGCTCCTCGGCGATGCGCTCGGCGCTGACGCCGGCCGGCTCGGGCGGCGGCTGGGTGATCTCGTGCGCCATTGCCCGGATCGCCGCCGCCGTCTGGGGCTCGATGGTCAGGTCAAAGCGCGTGGCGATGCGGACGGCGCGGAGCATGCGCAGCTTGTCCTCGCGGAAGCGCCGAACCGGGTCGCCGATGGCCCGCAGCACCCGGGCGTTCAGGTCCTGCTGCCCCCCGACGTAATCGATCAACTCGCCTTTCAATGGATCGAAGAACATGCCGTTGATGGTGAAGTCGCGCCGTTCGGCGTCCTCCCGGGCCGAGGAGAAGACCACCGCGTCGGGATGGCGGGCGTCGCTATAGGAGACATCGGAGCGGAAAGTGGCGACCTGCACTTTGAGGGGACCGTCCGACGTGCGCGGGCCGAGCACCTCGATGACGCCGAACTCCTTACCCACAGCGACGGTCCGCCGGAAGAGGCGTTGGACCTGCTCGGGGCGAGCGTCAGTGGCAACGTCGTAATCCTTGGGGACCAGGCCGAGCAGCTCGTCGCGCACGCAGCCGCCAGCCCACAGGGCCTGAAAGCCGGCCCCTTGCAGCCGCCGCACCACCTCAATGGCAAACTCACGTTCCGTCATCGGCAAACACCATGCAACCCCAGAGGACGATCCGTTAGTATAACGTCAAGGGCCGGCAGGAAGGACCTGCATTCGATGAAGATCACTCCACTCCATTCGTGGGACCTGGACCCAGGCGAGGCTATCGAGCTCCAGCGGCAGCTGGCCGGCCGGATCGACGTCAGCACCCCGGTGGACCGCTGCGAGTTGATCGCTGGGGCCGACATCTCCTACAACCGCTTCTCCAACACCTTCTACGCTGGCGTAGTCGTCCTGCGAACCTCCGACTGGACCGTCATCGAGACCCAAGGCGCCGTCGGCGAGAGCAACTTCCCTTACATTCCCGGCCTGCTGTCGTTCCGCGAGGGGCCGATTTTGCTCAAAGCATTCGCCAAGCTCCAGTCGGAGCCGGATGTCGTCATGTTCGATGGTCAGGGGTTGGCCCACCCGCGTCGTTTCGGGCTGGCTTGCCACATGGGGCTATGGCTGGACCGGCCGTCGCTGGGCTGCGCCAAGAGCCTGCTCACCGGCCGCTACAAGGATCTGGACCGCAAGGCCGGCGCGACGGCGCCCCTGACGGCGCCCAACGGCGAGATCCTCGGACGGGTTGTAAGGACCAAGACGGGCGTTCAGCCGGTCTACGTCTCGGCCGGCCACAAGATCGACCTGGACAGCGCCGTCAAGGTGGTCCTGGCCTCGTGCCGCGGCTACCGCATCCCAGAACCGACGCGCCAGGCCCACCTCCATGTCAACGAGCTGCGGCGCAAGTATGGCGGGTGATCGGCCTCAGGCACTGCCGAGCACCTTCTTTAGGTCGGCCCGCGCGTCCTCATAGGTCTCGGCGAAGGCCAGCACCTTCGGGTCAGGCTCGACGCCCCAGCTGCGACATGCCTGCCGGTAAATGGCCGGCCACCAGTTCTCGTGCCGGGTCAGTCCCTGGTCGCGGACGGTCGCCCAGTTGCTCAAGATGCGCGACCAGCACTGGTCGCCGTAGTCGAGTGCCTTCTTGAGATTGTCGAACAGCGGCACGTACCACTCTCGACCAAAAGCCGCGTGCAGCACCTCGTCGGCCCAGTCGAAGTCCTGGATGGTCGCCATCAGCGGGATGCCCGACTCCTTGCTCACCTCCCACTCGTAGCGCTTGCCGGTTTTGGTCATCAGCCCCTGCTCGATGAAGTAGAGCACCGCGTGCCGTTCCAGCGGCGTACACTCGGTGTTCAGCCGCAGCGACCAATTGTGGGTGATGCGGGCCTGCGTCCAGTCGATGCCAAGGGCGACGAAGCCGACCTCGCCCATCATGGCGTGACGGGCCTCGTCCCAGAGCTGCCGGGTCATGTCGCGGTAGTAGCCCCACGGCTTGCCCTTCGTCTGGTGGATGATGCTGGCCATCATCTCCGGCACGTCGATCTCGCGCAGCCGCTTGAAGAGCATCATCAGCGCCTTGGCCTGGGGCGGATAGTCGGGATTGTAGAGGAACGCCTCGGCGTTGACCCCCTGGTTGAACAGGTCCTGGAAGCGCTCGTCGCGCTTCGGGACCGGGTCATAGACATAGGGCCGGGCCGAGTGTTGCCGCATTAGCGGTCGATCCGTCGGGGAAGCAGCCCCGTCGAGGCCGCCGGCAGCGGCCAGGCAGTCGTGCAGCAGTCCGAGCCAGGACCGCATCGCCTCCCGGGTGGGTTCATCGACCAGGCAGGCGATCGATTTCTTGCCGAAGTCGATCATGTCCGCCAGCTCCAGCCGGGCGAAGCGGAGGACGCGGCGGGAAGGGGCATCGGTCAGCGGGTTGGTCTCGGCCATGTACCGCTCAATGGCCGCATCAAGCGCCGGCAGGGCCACGTCGTAGAGTCCGACCAGCAACTCGGCCGTCGTAGGGGCGGCCAGGATCTCGTCAAAGAAGACCTCCAGGGCAGGGTGGGGGATTTCTTCCAGGCCGAGCGGCGGCTCGCGCATCTCGCCGACGCGCGTCCGCAGGGCCTGGACATGTTCGGCGCAAAGGTAGGCGTGGTGTGAGAAGCCGGTCTTCAGCTCGTAGATCGGCTCCGCGGTGATGCGGGCGGTGAAGATCTCGTGCAACCGGAGGAAGGCGTAGTGGAAGCGCTTCAGCCGTGCGACACAGGTTTCGACGCTGAGGCCGGGGCGGGCCGCCTCGGCGATGGTGGCCAGGCCCGCCAGCGTCGGCAGGCCGCGATAAGATTGGTAGGCGGCGATCGGGTCGGGGTCGGTCATGGGCCGTCTCCACGTTGCCGGGATGCAGGAGGAGGGTCCATCGGAAGTCAAAGCTTATTATACCCGCTGCCTACCGGCACCGACACCAACGGGACAGCGTTGAGACCTGGGGAGGAGAGGTTTTCCTGAGTAGGAGATGGCGGCGTGGACGGTGAAGTAAAGACCTCGGCTACGAGGGTAGCCGAACTTGCAAGTCGTCGGCTGAAGTTATCAACGGGCAGTAACCCATTTCTCCCGATTTCGCGGGTCATGCTGCTAATCCTGCGCCGGACTCCACTTGCATTCACCCTGCTGACCTCGACGTAAGTCCCATTCTCCGGCACAATTACCATAGCCATGAAAATCCTCCATACGGCCGACTGGCACCTGGGCGACCGGCTGGGCCGGATCGACCGCACCGATGACCTGCGCCGCGCCGTCGAGCGCGTCGCCCGCTACTGCGATGAGCACCGGGTCGATGTCCTGCTCATCGCCGGCGACCTGTTCAGCGAGCTGAGCCGGCCCGACAACCTCCGCGCTTCCATCGAACACCTCCAGGAGGTCTTCGAACCGTTCCTGTTGAACGGGGGAACCATCCTGGCCATCACCGGCAACCACGACAACGAAAACTTCTGCCAGACGCTCGGTCTGGTGATGAAGCTGGCGGCCCCGGCCACCGACCGGGAGGGCGACTGCCGGCCCAGCGGCCGACTCTACCTGGCCACCAATCCCACCTTCCTCCGCCTGGCCGACCGCGACGGCCGGGAGGTCCAGTTCATCCTGATGCCGTACCCCACCCCGACGCGCTACCTGCGCGACGCAGAGGCGCAGAAGTACGGCAGTCTGGAAGAGAAGAACCGCCATCTCCAGATTGCCTACGCCCGCAGACTGCGCGAAATCCAGGAAGACTCGCGCTACTCCCACGAACTGCCGACGGTGCTGGCTGCCCATATCCACGTTCAGGGGGCCACCCTGCCGACCCTCTTCCGCATTAGCGAGCAGGAGAGCATCATCTTCGACGAGAACGACCTGCCGACCGGCCTGGCTTACGTTGCCCTGGGGCATGTCCACCAACCGCAGATGTTGCGGGGAATGCCGCACGTGCGCTACTCCGGCAGCATCGAGCGGCTCGACCTTGGCGAGCGCCGCGACGACAAGGGGGTGGTCCTGTTGGAGATCGATCCCCGCGAAGGGCTACGCGGCGAGCCGGTCTTCCTGCCGATCGAGGCGACGCCCATTTACGCCGTCGAGCTGCACACTCCCCTGCGGGAGGGGCTACGACAGCTGCGCGAGCAGTATCCCGATGCCCGCCGCGACCTGGTGAAGATCGAGATCCGTTACACCGCCGGTGTTGATAATCTGGAAGAGGCGCTGCGGGAGTTGGAGGACATCTTCCCACGCTGGTATGCGCGTAGCTGGGCCGAAATCGGGGCGCTGGGACCGGAGCTGTCCCCGCCGGGCGCACACCAGGCCAAGAGCTTCGAAGACACTGTGCGCGACTACCTCCGGCATGAGCTGATGAACTATCCAGAAGCCGACCGGGACGCCATCCTGGCCCGGGCCGAGGCGCTGATGAAGGAGGTGGGAGCATGATCCCACAGCGAATCAAGCTGAAGGGGTTTCTTTGCTACAAGGATGAGCAGGAAATCTGTTTCGACGGCGCGTCGTTGTGGATGCTGGCCGGGATCAACGGCAGCGGCAAGTCGAGCATCTTCGACGCCGTCACCTATGCCCTGTTTGGTCATCACCGCGGCGGCAGCCAGCACGCCCACGAGTTGATCAACAAGGACTGCGACCGGCTGGCCGTTGAGTTCGAGTTCACCCTCGACGGCCAGCCTTACCTGGTCCGGCGGACACTCCAGCGTACCGCCAAGGGGGGCGCCACCGGCACGCAGATGATCTACCGCCGGTCCGAGACGGCAGACAACGGCCAGAAGGGCTGGGTCCCCATCGAGGGAACCAGCCGCAAGGCCGACTATGACGCCTGGGTGCGCGACAACATCGGCCTGACCTATGAGACATTCACCTCATCGATCCTGCTGCTGCAAGGGAAGGCCGAGAAACTGCTCGACTCGACCGCCAAGGGACGGTTCGAGGTGCTGGCAAGCATCGTGGACCTGGAGCGCTATGAGAAGCTCCACAAGCGGGCCGACGAGCAGCGCAAGAAGCAGGAGGCGCACGTGGCCAACCTACACGACCGGCTGGCCGCATTGCCCGAGGTGACCGCGCTTAGCCTGGTCGAGGCCGACGAGCAGATCGCGTCGGCCGAGGCAGCCCGACAGCAGGCGCAGAAGGAGGTCGAGCGGCTGCAAGAGCTGGAATTCCAGGCCCGCCAGTGGGGCGAGCTGCAAGGCCGGCTGGCCGTCGCCCGGCAGCGCTGGCAGCAGGCTCAGCAACTGCTCGCCAATGCTGCCGACATTGAGCAAGCCGTCACTCGCCTTCAAGAACTGCGCGAGGTCTTGCCGCGGCTGCAAACCGTTATCGAGCAGCGCGGACAGATCCACGAGTCGGAGGCCAAGACCGGCGAGTTGCTCAAGCAGAAGCAGCGGCTGGAGGCGCTGTTCCTGGAGAAGGACCACGCCCTCGAGCAGACCCGGCAGAAGCGGACCTCACTGGAGCGGCACATTGCCGCCGATGAGCAGAGGCACCGCGACGTGGCCGAGCGCTTCCGCAAGGCGACTGGCCTTCTGGAGAAATTGAAGGAGTACGAGCGGCAGCAGGCTGACCGAACCCGGCTGCAAGAGGAACTGGCCCGGTTGCCGGCCGATCCGGAGGCGGCGGTGCGCCTGGCCCAGGAGACCTGCGACCGGCTGACGGCTCTGGCCCAGGCAGTGCCGCACTTGACCCGACTGCAAAGCCAGCGCGAGGAACTGCGGCACGCCCGGGTCCGGGAGCGCGAAGCGGCCCAGGCCCGCCAAACCGTCCAGCAGAAGGGCGAGCAGCTGGCCGCCAAGGTCGATCGCCTCAAGCCAGAGGTCGAGGAGGCGATGCGAGCATTGCGGCAGGCGACCGACGAAGCCACACGCTTGCGGACGCTCTGGGAGCAAGCCCAGGAGGACTTCGCGGAGATCACCAACTTGCAAGGCGCGAAGGTCTGTCGGCACTGTGGCCAGCCGCTGACCGAGGGCCACCTCCGCGACGAGAAGCGCCGCCGTGAGAAGGAAGTTGCCCGAGCCGAGGCCGACTACCGCGCCGCCATTGCCGCCCAGCAGGCCGCCCAGAAGCGCGAGCAGGAATTGCGTGCGCAGCTCACCGAGTTGGAGCAACAGTTTCAGGCTGCCCGCGAGGAGTACCGCGAGCACCGCCGCCAGGCCGAGCAGGCCCAGGCTGACATCGGCCGGCTTGAGCGCGACTGCGCCCAGGTTTACGCCGAGCTGGCTGAGCCGTTCCGCAGCCAGGTCAGCCCGACACCGCCGGCCGACTGGTTGGAGACAACCTTCCCCAGCCCGGCCGATCTGTCCGCCCTGCGGCAGCAGGCCGCGGGACTGTCCGCCGCCCGCCAGCGCTTGCAGGAAGCGGCCGCGGTAGTCCAGCGGTGGCATACCTTGAAGGCGCAGGAGGCAGCCGTTGCTGCGAGCCTGGCCCGGCTGCAGGCGGAATTGCCAGCCGACCCGCAAGCGGTGCGGAAGGACCACGTGCGCCTGGAGGCGGAGGAACAGGCGCTAGACCAGTCCCTGAAGGCGCGCCGGGCCGAGGCTGCCGAGGCGCAGAAGCAGATCGACCGGCTGACGAAGGAACGCGAGCAGGTGCAGCAGCAGATAGCGGAGGTCAATGGCCGGCTGAGCACCGAGGAGGCGACTCGGCAACACTGTCAGCAGACGCTCAACCGGACCCTGCGCGAGCTGCCGCCGGCCTGGCAGAAGGAGGCCGAGCACGCCGCCATGAAGGAGTTGTTTGCCTGGCAGGGGGAGAAAAAAAGCTTGGAAGCAAAGGGAACCGACGAGCGCGGCCGACAACTCCAGCAGGCCCGCGCCGGCTTGGAGACGCTGTGCCAGGACTTGGCCGCCCTGGAGAAGGAGCAGGACCGGTTCCCGCCCGAGGCGCGGCAGGAACCGGCCGCGGTCCAGGCCGCGTTGCAACAGGCGCGGCGGGCCCAGCGGGAGCGCGACGATGAGCTGGTCCGGGCCCGGCAGCACAAGGCTCAGCTCGAAAGCTACCAGCAGCAGCGCCAGCAGCTGCAAGAGGAATTGCTCCAAGCGGAGAAAGAATTGACCTACGCCAAGCTGCTGGCCGAGCTACTGGGGCGCGATCGGCTCCAGCTGCACCTGGTCCGCCAGGCGGAGCGGCAGGTGGTCGATCATGCCAATGCCGTGCTCGACCGGCTGTCGGGCGGCCAGCTCTACCTGCGGCTATGCGGTGAGGCAGGCGGCGAGGGGAACACCGCCAAGGCGCTGGAATTGGAAGCGTACAACCGCATCACCGGCGAGAAGCCGATCAACGTCGCCTTCCTGAGCGGCAGTCAGAAGTTCCGCGTGGCGGTCAGCCTGGCGCTGGGCATTGGCCAGTACGCCAGCCGGCAGCACCGGCCGATCGAATCGGTGATCATCGACGAAGGCTTCGGCTGCCTGGACAAGGAGGGCCGGCAGGCGATGATCCAGGAGCTGCAAAACCTGCGCGGCCATCTGCGCTGTATTCTGCTGGTGTCGCACCAGGAGGAGTTCGCCGACGCCTTCGCCGACGGCTATCGCTTCGAGCTGGCCAACGGTGCCACGCGCGTGACACGCTTCCAGCGTTGAGCCTTGCCGTTTGGGTGGCCCCCTTTTTCGTTGACCCTGCTGGTGGTGCCGTATAACCTCAATATTCTAGCCAGGTTGTCGTCGTAGTCTCGGCTTTCGTTCCCGCCCCCAAGAGAGGTTCTGCCA
This sequence comes from Gemmataceae bacterium, assembly GCA_035575035.1. Lineage (GTDB taxonomy): Bacteria > Planctomycetota > Planctomycetia > Gemmatales > Gemmataceae > DATLYH01. Next base: position 2,241 of record DATLYH010000350.1, on the reverse strand, counting down.
TGCTCCGACTCGATGCCGAACGTTCTGTCTCGTTCTGTGACGGTCTGACCCGGCGGGACTTCCTCCATGCCGGCGCGATCAGCACGCTCGGGCTGACCCTGCCCGGCTGGATGGCCCAGAAGGCGGCCGGCGCCGTCCGGGACCGGGACATCAACTGCATCATGCTCTTCCTGGTCGGCGGCCCCAGCCACATCGACACCTGGGATCCCAAGCCCAACGCTCCCGAGGAAATCCGCGGGCCCTTCCGCCCCATTGCCACCAACGTGCCCGGCATCCAGGTCAGCGAGATCTTCCCCAAGATGGCCAAGCACGCCGACAAGTACTCGCTGATCCGCACCGTCTACCACACCGCCACCGCCGTCCATGACACCGGCCACCAGCTGATGCAGACCGGGCGGCTGTTCACCGGCGGCATCGAGCATCCGCACTGCGGCTGCGTGCTCGGCTACCTCAAGGGGCAGCGCGGCGAGGTGCCGGCCCACGTGCTGCTTCCTCGGCCCATCGGCCGGACCGGCGGCAATCTCCCCCATGGCCAGAACGCCGGCTACCTCGGCAAGCAGTACGACCCGTTCATCCTCAACGCCGACCCATCCGATCCCAAGTTCAAGGTGCCCGACCTGCTGCCGCCGGACTATGTCTCGGCCATCCGGGCGGAGCGACGGCAGAAGCTGCGCGACGCAGTCGAGGCCGCTTTGGCCGCTTTCGAGAAGAGCCCCCAGGCCCGTCAGCTCGATGAAAGTTTCGACCTGGCCTACCGGCTGATGTCGAGCCCGCAGGCCCGCGAGGCGTTTGCCCTGGACAAGGAGCCGGCCGCTACCCGTGACCGCTACGGCCGGACGCGCTTCGGCCAGAGTTGCCTGCTGGCCCGCCGACTGATCGAGCGCGGCGTCCGCTTCGTGACGGTCAACATGTTCGAGACGGTCTTCGACGAGATCACCTGGGACATCCATGGCTCGCGGCCGTTCACCGACATTTCGGAGATGGCTCGGGTAGTGGCGCCGGATTTCGACCAGGCCTTCAGCGCACTGTTGGAAGACCTGCACGAGCGCGGCTTGCTGGCGACGACCATCGTGACGGCGATGGGAGAGTTCGGCCGAACACCGAAGATCAATCCGGCGGGCGGCCGCGACCATCATCCCGGCGTCTGGACGATTCTGATCGGCGGCGGTCCGATCAAGGGCGGCCGGGTGGTCGGCGAATCAGATGAACTGGGCTACGTGCCGAAGACACGGCCGGTGACGCCGGCGGAGGTGGCGGCGACGATCTATCAGGGACTAGGCCTCGACCCGCATCATGAGTTGCCGGGCCCGCAGAACCGGCCGCTGCCGCTGGTCGATTACGCCGTGCAGCCGATCAAGGAGCTGTTCTGATCACAGGGCTATTCCTCGGTAGCAGCAAGCCGGGGCCGATCGCCTACCCGGACCCCCGTGACGTTTGCGAAGTCACCGAGTCCATTTGCTTCGTGGATCGAGCCACCCTGATCCAGTTGAAACTGGCTGCCCGGGGTCATCAAGACTTCGCCGATGTGGTTAACCTGATTCGCGCTCACAACCTCGACGAGTCATTCTTGGCGAACCTGCATCCGGCCGTGCATCAGGACTTCATCGAATGTCTGGAGGAAAAGCAGCGCGAGGATGAATACGAGGCCAGGCAATGAGGAACAGGCTCAAGGAGCTGTTCTGACCAGAAAGGAGGGGGCATGGCGAAGAACCGGAATGCCAAGGCGAACGGCAAGCCAAAGCGGACGAAGAAACCGCGGCCAACCTACCGAGCAACTTACCAAAGCATCGTCCATGCTGGTACGAAGAGCATTGAGGAACTAGCTCGGGAGCAGGGTGTCGAACTTCGGCCGTGGACGGAGGAGGACTTCAAACGAATGATTGAACTAGGGAAGAAGCTATTCCGGAGTCACAAGGAGCGTGAAGAATTCTTCGCAGGCATCGCGGAGCGCCGGCGGCAAAACCGTGGAAAGTGAACCTCGACTTCTTGACACCAATGTCGTGTCCTTCTTGATGGACAACCGGCCTTTGGCGGAGCGTTTACCGCCCTTTGTTGCATGGCCATCAGGTGTTTATCAGTTTCATGACAGTCGGAGAACTCTACGAGGGAGCTTATCGGAGGAACTGGAGTGACAAACGCTTCCGGCGTATGTTCCGGCTCCTGGATCGCTACACCGTCATCGAGTCGTCTCCAGAAATCTGCCGATGTTGGGGCGAAATCCGTGCTCTCCGCAAACGGCAG
>DATLYH010000349.1:0-3824 GCA_035575035.1 Gemmataceae bacterium | reverse complement strand
GGGGACGCCGCCTTCAGCTCGACCCGGCCCGCCTCGACGGGGACCAAGGGGGCGATCTCGTCGAGCTTTTCGATCATCTCGCCGCCGTTGATGGTACACATCGCCCGGAAGATCTCCTCCGGGATGTCCTCGGGAATGAAGCGGACAGAGAAGTCGGCCATGATGGCGAAGGTCCCCGCCTTGCCGTTGTACTCGGTGCAGACGAACGGCCGGACGCTGTCGGTCTCGGGGACGCCGCGGACGGTGCCGCCGCCGCCGGCCATCCAGGGGGCCTTGAAGAAGGGCGGCACCTGGAGCACGGCGATGGTGTTCTGCGGCCCGTCCTTGATGTCCTCCCGTTTGGTGACCCGATCGTAACCGAAGACGCCGATCTTCTTCTGCCAGTCGGGATCGCGGCCGGCGAACTCGGGATCGGCCACGTCAAGCCCGACACCGGCAACACCGACAAAGTGGGTGGTCCCCACCGGCCCGGGCGCTCCGGGATAGGTGATCCACCAGTGCGCCTCCGGCGTGCCGGGCGCCATGAAGTAAGGCACCAGGGTGAAGGCGACTACCGCGTTCTCCGGATCGCGCCACGACTTGTCCATGTCGATGCGGTCGTAGAGGCTGCGGAACTCGCCTAGACCCAGGAAGGGGAGCAGCTCGACCAGCCAGCTGAGCCGCTCGTCGGGCCGCCAGGGAAGGCCGGCCCGCTCCGCCGCCGGCTTCCGCTCGATGGTGCCGCGCGGAAACTCGCCGTTGTGCCGCTCGACGTATTGCCGCAGCGCCGCGCTGAGGTCGTGCAGCCGCGGCCGACTGATGCTCATCTCGATCCGGCCCTTCATCTGGACGACCGCGACCTGGTTCATCTGCACCAACCGGTTCAGCACCTCCTCGGTCGGCGCCAGGTCGAAGCGGAACGTCAGCCGCTTCTCATTCCGGGTAAGGCTGATCTTGGAGGTCGGGATCCCCTCCGGGGGAGGAATCGGCATCCCCGCCATGTCGAGCGGCGCCATCTCGGGCACCACCTGGCCCTGTTCGTCGAGCACGACCGTGTAGAGGCCGAATGTCTCGCGGAAGAGCTTGGCGATCTCCGCCAGGCCTTTCTCGCGATTCAGCTTCTCGATGGCGGTTGCCGTCTGCTCATTCTTGTAATCGATGGTGAGCACGTAGGGGAGCTTTTCCTCCTTGAGGTCCTCGATCGCATAGCCCAGGGCGGCCACCTCTTTGAGGAGGAACTGTTGGAGGGCGGCGGGGACGTTGCTGTTGAAGGGGCTGGGGTAGGGGCGCGAGGTAAAGCCCTTGCGGGTGATGAGCCCCGCGGCGCTGAGGACAACTGGCTCCTGGGCAGCCTCCAGGCGGTCGAGAAGGTCCTTCAGGACCGGGTTGATGGTCAGGTAAGACGAGGAGGCAAGCACGCGCGGCGACTGTCCTTCACCGGGCGGCTGGTTCCCTCCGCGCCCCCCTTCCCCCGGCCGGAGCTGCATCGCCTCGGCGCGGACCCCGCGGGGTTGTGCCGGCGGGGGCGGCGGCTGGTCCGGGGCCGGGGCCGGCTGCTCGCCGCCGGGCCGCGGGATGTCTCCCTCGTCGGGAATGGGGATGTCCCTCGGCGGCTCGGTCAAGAACTTCGGCCGGCCCTTGTCCTGGAGGAACTTCTCCAGCGGTGCCAGGTGAGCAAGGATCAGGGTGTAGTCGTCGGCCAGGTACAGGCCCAGCTGCTTGGGCAGACCCTTGAACAGGAACGTGCCCAGCGCGTCCAGGTCGCCGCCGACCAGGTAATACTCCAACCCCTGGATCGGGCTGTTGGGGCCCGGTTTCAGTCCCAGTCCGCTCTTCAGGTCGTCGAGTCGTATCGCCCGGCCGGTGCGGATGACGCTGAACTGCCAGCCCTCGGAGTCGTTGTTTGCCAGCACCAGCCGCTTGACATCATCGACGCCGAAGCCGAACTTCTTGGCGAAAGCCTCTTGGCTGAAGCCGCCCGGCGTGCCGTCGCGGACATCGAACAGGATGCGCCACAGGATGGTGTTAATGGCCCGGGGAACATTGGCCGAGATGACCGCTTCGGTGTCGTTGGGAAGGAGATTGGTCGGGTCGCCGACTTCCGCCTTCTGCGGCTGCTCCGGTTTCTGGTTGTCTTCCCGCGGCTGCTCCTCGACGCCTTCGGTGCCGCCCGAGCCTGGTCCGGCAGGTCTGGTGGTTGTGTCGTTGCCGCCCCCGAACAGCAGGAAGCCAACGAGGCCGAGCACGACCAAAGCAAAGGCGCCCAGCCCCAGGCCGATGAGCAGGGTGCGACTGCTCCCTTCTGGCTTCTTCTTGCGGGGTCGGTCGGCCTCCTCATCGTCGGCGTCGGGGCGGGCCCGGCCAACCTTGGTCCTGGCACCGGGCCGCCGGGCCGCCGGGCCGTCCGCATTGCCCCTCCGGGCCGGCGTCTCCTCCGCCGCCTCCTCGGGGTCTTCCACGACGAAGCGATACTTGCACTGGGGGCAGTCGATCTTGCGGCCGATCAGTTTGCGGTCCCGGATCGGCACCTGCGCCTCGCAGCTGGGGCATTGCTGCTTGAACTCGATTTTGGCAGCCATGAAACAAATCTCCGTCGCTCGGCCGGCGAACTGGGATCGGCAAGGGATGAAACCCGCCTGGAAAAGCCGCCCTTCATCATAAACGCTCTCGGGGCGGGAATGCAAAGGGTTTAGCGAAGTTTGCCGGGCGGCCCGAGCCCGAACCGATGCGGCTTCCTCCGAGCACCGCGGCGGATCGCTACTTGAGCGACTCCAGGAACGCCAGCAGGTCGGCCGCCTGCTCGGCGGTCAGGTCACGCAGCAGCAGCTCCGGCATGAAGGACTGCTTCTGCGGCACCATCTGGTCCACTTCCTTCAGCGGGATGCGGTGTTCCTTGTCCTGGGCGTCGCGGAGGATGACCTCTGTGTCCGTCTTGCTGACCAGCAATCCCGTCAGATTCCGGCCCGACTTGGTCGCCACCACGTAGGCGACGTACTTCGGGTCGATCGTCTTCGATGGCTCCAGGATGCTCTCCAGCAGCTGGGCCCGGTCGTACTTCTTGCCGATGTCGCTCAGGTCGGGGCCGAGGGTGCCGTTGCCGACACCGTGGATGCGGTGGCAATTCCTGCACTGCAAGGTTGCGTGGTTGAAGAACAGGTCCCGGCCGCGGGCTGCGTCCCCCTTCCGGGCCAGAATGAGTGCCGGCTGGATGGCGCTGCCCAGCCGCCGGACGCGCTTCTCCTCGGGGACGAATGGCTCGAACAGGTCGCGGATCGGCGCCTCGGGCCGGGCCAGCGCCGCCGCGATCACCTCGTCGCGCACCGCCGCCGGCAGGCCGTTCTCGCGGAGGGTGCGGGCCAGGAACAGGGCGCTGGAGGTGTTCCGCAACAATTGATCGATGATCTCGGCTCGCTTCCGGCCGGGGCCTGCCGCCCGCAGCTGGTCAAGGAGCGCGGCGCTGGCGGCGTGGGCTGGCAGCTGCGCGATCCAATCATGGATCAGACGCAGGCCGCGGTCGTCGAGCACCTCCGAGCCAGCCATCGGCATTCGGCCCTGGCCCAGCTTCGACAGGCGGTAGAACAGGACGGAGCGGTACGGGTCGCCGGGCGCTATGAGGCGGGCATCCGGGATGTCGAATGTCCCCTGCACCGGCCGCACGCCCAGCAGTTTGGTCTGCTCCAGGGGGACATCGTGCCGCAGATCGATTTCGGCGGTGCCTCCCGCGCCGAACTGATGACAGTGGGCGCAGTTCACATGCAGGTAGGACCGGGCCCGCGCGTCCAGGCTCGCCGTTTCGTCATAGGGGTTGACCAGCCGGGGGAGCGCCGACGGCGGTTTGCGGCGGG
>DATLYH010000348.1:0-43111 GCA_035575035.1 Gemmataceae bacterium | reverse complement strand
CGGGAATTGTCGGCTCCAGCTTGGCGAGCCGGTGAAGGGGGCTTCCCACAACAGCTTGCCCGTGGCCGCATCGAGGCAGCGCATGAGCGACCTTTTGATCCCGGCCTGGGGGACGATAAGTTTGCCGTTGAAATAGAGGGGCGAGGTGAAGGAGAGGTAGACGTCAGGCCAATGACGGCGCCACAGCAGCCGGCCGGTGTCCTGCTCCATGGCGATGATTTGCCCTTCTGCCGTGTGCGTGTACAGGCGGCCGCCGCCACAGACCGGCAGGTGCTTGATGGTCCCTTCCAGCCGGCGGGCCCAGCGCATGCGGAGCGGCGGCCGCAGACCCTGGTCATTGGCGTTGGTGCCGGCGAAGTCGCCGTAGTTGGTGTACCAGTCGTACTTGGCGTCGGCGAAGGGGCCGGTGAGGGGGCTGCGGATCTTCGTGATTTCCAGATCCTGTTGCGGCAACGGCGCCTTGCCGTCCGGTCCTAGCACATAGAGGTAGCCATCCTCGCACGGCACATAGACCCGGCCGCCGGCAACGGCGACCGGCGCGGTGATCGGCGCGCCGAAAGCCGTCGCAAACGACCAGACCTCGCCGCCGGCCAGCGGCACGACATACAGTTTGCCGTCCAGACCGCCGTAGATAACGTGGTCGCGCGTCAGGACCGGCGGGCAGATGGAGGCCGCCGGACAGAGCACCTCGGGCTTGGCCTGCCCCCTCACCCTACCCTCTCCCCCATCCGATGGGGGAGAGGGTAGGGTGAGGGGGTGCCGGCACAGACCCAGGCCCTGTTCGGGCCTCACTCGGTATACATCGTTGCCGCGGATGCTCACCGGAGCGAAGCTCAGCAGGCCGGGCAGGTGGATCGCCGTCTCGGTTCCTCTGACGAAATCGGTCTGAACCTTGCCGTCGGCCAGGCGCAGGATTTCGACCCGCCCCGCGTTGTCACGGCGGTGCCACTGGACGTAGACGTTGCCGGCCTCATCGGCACTTTGGCCGAACGTGGCCGGGTATTCGGAGCCGGCGTATTCAGGGATGATGCCCAGCGCGCGCAACCGCGGCTTGCTGCCGGCATCTTCCAGAAAGACGGTGCGGCCCCCCGCCGGCATGACGACGGTCGCCCCCCTCACCCTACCCTCTCCCCCCGCGGGGGGGAGAGGGTAGGGTGAGGGGGGGAGCAGGCAGATGTCGCGGGAACAGACGAAATGGTCACGCCAGGTGACCCGGTTCGGGCGGGCCTTGAGCCAGTCCTCGCCGCTCCAGCGGTTGCCATCGAACTTGACGACTTCCTTGACAAAGTCCCAGGTCCAGACCGGCTCGCCGTCGGGTTTGACGGCATACACCCGCGCGCCTAGGGTGGCGAAATAGACACGGTTGGCCCCAGCCGCGGGCGCTGAGAAGATCGGCTCGCGGCAGTCGATCTCGCGGACCACGGCCCCGGTATCCCGATCAAACACATAGTAATAACCGGCCGTGGTACCGACGTGCACGTAGTTGCCGATCACCGCCGGCGCGGCGACATTGTTGCAATTTCCCGGTCCGCCGCGCGTGGCAAACCGCCAAAGTACCTGGAGTGTCTGTGCGTCAAGAGCCCAGACGACCCCCGCTCCGTCGATCACGAACACTTTGCCGTCGGCGATCACAGGGGCTGCATAGATCCCATCCGTCAGCGGAACCGCACCGACCAGGCCAAGGGGCGTTTTTATCACCGCCTGAGGGGCGTTGCCGGATCGAAGGGCATTGCCCTGGAGCTGCGGCCAATTATCGCTCCCCCGAGCCACCGCGGCAGATACAAGCAGCGGGATCACAAGCATGAAGGGTCTCATAAGAACCGTCTCCCTTTGGCCGAAACTCTTGACCCAGCCTTTTCCCGATGAATCCCGGGGGCCCCCCGGCAGTGGCCCCAGCTGCTGAGGTTACCTGCCCGAAGGGACCGTGGCAACGATTCTTTCCAAGCGGTCAGAGCCCGGAGCGTCCGCGACGAGTCCGCCGAGCCCAGAGCGTCCGCGACGGGTCCGCCGAGCCCAGAGCATCCGCGACGGGTCCGCCGAGCCCAGAGCGTCCGCGACGAGTCCTCCGAGCCCGGAGCGTCCGCGACGGGTAAACGGCGCTCCCACTTCGGGCTCGGACAGTTCTGTGGCTTGTCGGCCGGGAAACCCCGGAAACCACGGGACCCCTTCCTCAGGTCGAGTGACGTAAATTTGAGGGAGGACAGGAGTTTGAGTTTTCCGGGGTTTTCAGGTCGGCTCCGGCGATGTACTATAGCAAAAACCGAACCTGGCCCTGACCCAGCGCGTCGTTACTGGTGCCAACGACCCGGCTATGCCGGCGCGCGCGGTCGGCCCGGCATACCCCAACAGATGAAGGGGGGTTTATGCATTCTACCACCACCAACCCGGCCCTGGACGCTAGCGTCCTGGTCTTAAACAAATTGTTCATCGCCATCCACATTGTCTCCGTGCGTCGGGCGTTCTGCCTGTTGTGCAAGGACCTGGCCGAGGTGGTGAGTCTGGAGAACGGGCAGTTCCTGACCTACGACTTCGCCAGCTGGCGCGAGCTGAGCGAGTTCCGGTCCAAGCACTTCCGCCGCGAGGATGACGACTGGGTCCGCACGGTCAACAGTGAAATCCAGGTGCCGCGGGTCATCCGGTTGCTGGGCTACGAGAAGCTGCCGCGGCAGACGGTGAAGTTCAACCGCCGGAACATCTTCGCCCGGGACAACAACCAGTGCCAGTACTGTGGCAAGAAGTTCCCGACCTCGGAGCTGAGCCTCGATCACGTCATCCCGCGAAGCCAGGGGGGGCAAAGCGTCTGGGAGAACATCGTCTGTGCCTGCGTCAAGTGCAACGTCAAGAAGGGCGGCCGCACGCCGCGCGAGGCGCACATGACCCTGATCCGCAAACCGGAGAAGCCGAAGCGCAGCCCGCTATTGAACCTGAAGCTGACGCATAGCAAGTACCAGTCGTGGCGCACCTTCGTGGAGAACGCCTACTGGTCGGTGGAGCTGAAGTAGGCCGACACCGGATTGTTACCCCAAGGACCCTGGGCGACGATGCTCGCTCGGGGCCTTTGGTTTGGGTGTAGCATCGATGATTGCCCGAGTGGGCACGGCGCGGCGGGGTGTTACCGAGGTCTCTTTGAGTCAACTCCACCCGCTCCCTTCCGTTCCGCGCCCGAATAAACCACCCACGCACATTCAGGACCTGGCATCCAAAATCCAGGCAAGCGGTTATGATTTGCAAAGGGCTATCCCGGTTGCTCGAATGCCAGACGGGCGGCTGGTGCAACTCGGTGGCCATCACCGCGCCGAGGCGATGAGGCAATTGGGCGAGACTACCATCCCCGCCCGTGTCATTGACTGGAACTCCCTGCCGCCCGCATTACAAAAGCGGTGGCGGCAAGGCTTCCCAAACTTTCCGTGGGACGACTTCATCACATGAACCCCTCACAACAAGCTTGGTTCGCATTCACCTCGCCCGAGGGCACGACGCTCCGCTGTGCCGAGTGCAAGAGTATTGTCGATCTGGGGTCTCCGACATTGGACCACCATCCCGGCATCTGCCCGGCCTGTGGCGTCGAGAGTGCCTTCCTTAATTGGAAGGACAGGACGATTCAGGTCGTGATGAAAAACGCGCCGACCCCTCTGGTGGAGGCGATCCGCTGGAGCCAGGAGCACTTCGATGAGTTGGACTACGTTGAATTCCTCTGTGCCCTGGAGGAAATCTCTGACGCCCTGAGTGAGGCAGGCCTGCCCAAGTAGCCCTGCTCGACGAGCATCCGGCAGCCGAGCACTCCACCTTGCAAGTCAAATATCCTTCAACCGCAGCTTGGTTGCGTTCGGCAGGCGCGGGTTGGACAAGAGTTGCGCCAGGGAATACTCCACGAAGTGGCGCAGCACGTCGGTCGGGGCCAGGTCGCCGACGATCTGCCGAGCTTCCTTCTCTAGCTCTGCCTGCCGCTTCTCGAACTCCTCTTGCTTCATGCCGCGTGCCTTGATCAACAGGGTTATCACCTGGTCGTTGACCCGCTCCGCCTTGGCCGCGTCCAGGCCGGCCACCAGATTGCTGACCTCCTCGGCGATTTCCTCGCGCTTCTCCTTCCACTCCGACGCCTTCAGGGTGCGCACCCGGACCAGCGCCTCGGTGAGCACGTCCAGCGGGTCGGAGATGTAATTGGCGTACAGGGCGATGTAATCGGTCACCTGCGACACCTTCAGCTGCCGCAGCACCTCGGGGGCCCGACGGCGGGCGGCATCGGTGATGTCGAACCAGTCGTCCAGATCGGGATTCTCCGACTCGTGCAGTTGGTCGAGCTGCTCTTCCAGGTCCGCGATCGCCTGCTCGTTGCGGGCCTCCGCCAGCGCCTGGTGCAGCTCGAGCAGGGCGTTACGGTATTCCTTGCTGGCGGTTCCCTTGCGCTCGCGCGGCTTCGCGGCCGTCTCCCGGGCAAGTTTGTCCAGTAACCGGATCTGCTCGGTCGTCATTTGCCAGGCGTGGATCTCCCGGAGCGCCTCGACCTGAAGGCTCAGGTCGCTGACCGAGAGGTCGGCCGCCTTCTTGTCCTGAGCGGTGCCTCCCGACGGCAGCAGTCCAGCCGCCAGCAGGGCGAAACCCACCGACGCGATGCGCATCGTCATGATCGCTCCCTCCATCGGCCCGTGTGGGATGCAAACGTCCTATTTTACCTGCTGCGGCCGGTCCAAACGACACTCATCGGCTCACATACGGTCGAGCGAGTCGATCCAGCGGACTAACTCCTCAAGGGTCGGCAGGTCGAGATACTGATGGCCCAGGTCCTTGATCTCCCGATGGATGACCGGGTACTTGTGCTCGGTCAGCCGGGTCTTGCTCTCGGCCACCGCCTTGGCCACCGGGTCCTTGTCGCCGACCACCAGGAAGAAGGCCAACGGCTGGGCGGCCACCCGCTCCTTGGGCTGACTGGTCAGCACCGCTCCCGTCGTTGCCACTCCCCGGATCAGGTCGCGGGCCTGGAAGCCGAGGTAGAAAGCCATCTGCCCGCCGATGCCCATGCCGTGGGCCACAATTCGCCGGCGGTCGATGGTGTAGTTGTTCAACACATCGCGCACCGCCTCCAGCACCGCTTCCGTCTCGCCGGCCACCCAGCCGGTTTCGCTCTCCGATTTGGGCGCGACCACAATAAGATGATGCTTGCCGCAGTAATCCTGCCAGGCTTCCTTGAACTCCTTGATATCGTCCTCTTTCCCCTTGCCGGCCGGGTGCAGCCAGATCAGCAGGGCATGGCTGATGTTGGGGTCGTAGTCCTCCGGGACGTAAATCCACCAGCTGTGGTCGCCGGCAGCGCTGGTCCGATTCAGCAGGCCGGTCTCCGGCTTTTTGGCGTCCTTGGGCTCCTCCCTGGCGGGCGGTTGTGGGCCGGCCCCCTTGCGCGGCTCCAGGGCCTTCTTCTGCGAGGCCGGCTGCGGCAGCTTCTCCGGCACCAACGCGGGCACTTCACCAAGCTTCAGCGTCAGCGTCTCGGTCTTCTTCCCCTCTTGGCGGACCACCTCCAACTTGACTTCCGTCTCCGGCACCAGCGCGCCGAGCATCGCCCCGAGCGCTTCCCGCCCGGCGACCTGCTGCAGCACGTCGCCGACACCCAGTTTCATGATCCGGTCGCCCGGCTTCAGGCCGGCGGTATCGGCCGGGCTCTTCGGGTAGACGTAGCGGATCTCCACGCCCAACTCGGGATCGTCGCGCATCGGGAGGATGCCGAGGAAGGGCTGGGCGAAGGCGGTAATCATGCCGCCCAGGCGCAGGTTGGGGTAGTTGATCTCCTCCTCACCGCGCTGCACCTTTAACGAGACCGTGTCCCCTTCGTACTTGGTGCCGACGATGTGGAGGACCTGGGCGAAGTTGGCGACCGGCTTGCCGTCCACCTCCTTGATAAGGTCGCCCGGTTTGATGCCGGCGGCCGCGGCGGCCGAGCCGGGGGCGGTGCTGGCGATCACGGGAGGGACACCGTACCAGTCGGTGCTCTGCACCGTGATGCCGATCAGCCCCTTTTTGAGGTCCTTACCCTCCTTGAGCCGGGGGAGCACGGCGAAGACGTCCTCCAGCGGAATGGCGAAACCAATGCCCGAGTCGTACCACTCAACGCCGGCCGTCTCCCCCTCGGCCCGGGGAGAAGCCGGCACCAGGACCCCGAAGACCCGGCCCATCAGATCAACGAGCGGCCCGCCGTAGTTGGCCGGCGACACCTTGGCATCGGTCTGGATCGCCTTGCCCCAGATGCGGTTGACCGCGCTGATGATCCCCTGGCTGATGGAGGGCGGGTGGTCCAGGTTGGTGTCGAGGGTCCGGCCCAGGGCCAGGGCGGTCTGGCCGACCCGGATCTCGCTCTTGGGCACAGCGGCCGGCACCGGCAGGGCGGTGGCATCGATTTTCAGCAAGGTGAGCATGCGCGTCTGGTCGGTGGCCACGGCCCGGGCAACGTAGCGTTGCGGATGGCCGGGGACGGCGACAAAGATCGACGACGGCTTGTTGGCGAAATTGAAGGCGCTGGAGACGATGTAGCCGTCGGGACTGACGATGACGCCGGTGGTCGGGCCGGCCCCCTTGCGGACCTGCTGACCGCGCGGCCCGGTGGCGATGATGTCGGTGCCGCCGGAGGTCTCGATGGCCACGATGCTCGGGGCCACCCGGCGCACCGCGGCCTTGATTGCCTTTTCCATCAGGTCATCGATGCTCTCGCCGGCCGCCGGCTGCGCCGCCGCGGGCGAGACCATCAGGGCGAGCCAGACTAGGACGATCGTCAACCGTTGGGTCGTTCGCCACAACATGGGAGTGATCCCTCAACGAGGGTGTGCGGATACACGCGGACGTTCACACCTCGACGACTTCAAACCCGACCTGCAGAGGAGTGGCTTGTTCCTTGACAAAGTTCAGCTTCTCAAAGCCGATGACCTTCCCCGCACGGTCTTTCATCAGAATGACTTCATCGCCCGTCTCTTCGCAGACATACTCATCCTGCGGGTTCCCCAACCAGACGGTGAGCGTGTTCCCTTGCCGATCGTAATAAACTTTCACCCGGGCCATACCTGCACCCCTTCTTTGATGGCGTCCGTTGGGTAAGCGGTGATCAGGAACCCTTCGCCGTCAAGCCGCTTGGCCACCGCGCAAACCCAGCGCTTCTCACGCTCCGCCTTGTAGAATAGGAAAACCGTGCCGTCGCTCCGACTCTGCCGAACTTCGTCGGGATTGGCCAGCGTGTCCTGAACGGCCGCTTCCCGGTTAACCATAACCGGGTGCTTGACCGTAACAATCACTTCCCAGTACGCCCGCGAAACGCGGACCACAAAACCCAGAGGAGTGGACACTTCAAAGAGCAACTCGCCGGCCGGAGGTTCGCTCGTCATGGCACCCACCGGGAAAATGCCTCACCGTTCTGCGAGGGCTTTCTTTGACGATGGGACAAGTCGCTTTCGCGCTCTTGCCTTCACCGTTTCTTGAAGCGCGGATCCTACCATCGTCTATTTGTCGGGTTTGTCCGGCGGTGAAGACTTCTTCACCGGCGTTCGGACCATTGGCTCTTCCAGCTTCAGCTCGATGCCGGTTAGCTTGTCGCCGCGGCGGACCTCCAATTTGAAGGTCGTGCCGGGCGGGGCTCGGTCCACGATCTCGCGGAAGACCTTGATGCTCCCCACTTGTTCACCGTTCACGTAAACGATCAGATCATCCGGCTTCAGTCCCGCCCGGGCCGCCGGCGAGCCGGGGATAACATCCTCGACATAGGGAGGCGTCCGCTCCACCACATTCGGCACCAGAATGATGCCGTGATAGCCGCCCGGCCCCTCGTAGCTCGGCCGCTTGGCGACCAACGGCTTGAACTTCTCCTTTTGCTCGACCAACTCGACCAGGCTAACCGTCACCGGTTTGTCGTCGCGCATTCCTTCCGCCTGGGCGTGCAGTGGGATGGCGTAATTGACCCAGGTGTCGGTCAGGCTGTTGAGCAACTCCTTGCCGATCAGACCGAGCAGTTCGCCCTTGCGCGTGGTCAGGGCGCCGCCGGCGGCTCCCGGATTGTTGGAGATGGCGTCGATGACGTAGACATCTCCCTTGTACGGCACCTCGAAGACGCCGCGGCGCAGCGGCAGCTTGCCATAGGCGGCGATCACGCCGCGCTGCACCGTCATTGGCTCGTCGCGGACGGCGATGTTGAACTGATTGCTGAAGGCGAGCACTCCGGTCCCCGGCTCGGCGGGCGGCCGCTGGGCGGCCTGGATAATGTCGAAGTAAGGCAGGTTGGCAACGCCGTCGATCTTGATCAGGGCCACGTCCAGATTGGGCTCGGTCACGACCACCTTGCCGTGGAAGCGCCGGCCGTCGGCCAGGTGGACACGCAGATCGGGTGTGTCGAGCATCTGGCTGGCGACGGTCAGGATGTAGCCGTCGGGCGAGATGACGATGCCGGTACCGTACGCCGCCAGCCCCTTGTAGCCGCCCGAGCCGTACAGCTTGGCCAGCTTGGAATTCACCTCGCGGACCACCTTCTCCAGCGATTGGTCGGCTCGCGCCGCGGCGGCAAGGAACAAGGAACAAGTAACAAGGAACAAGTAAGAGAGCCTTCGTCGCATCATGGTGAGTCTGGAATGGCTTCGGCATCGTAGCGAGGACATCGACCCATCCTCCACTGAGGAGTACCTCTTTTTACTTCTAACTTGTTTACATGTTACTTGTTCCCGAATGTGTAGCTCTTGACCGTGAAGACGCCGTAGCGATCATTGCCGTGGCGGACCTCGATCTGGTGCGGTAGCATCCGGCCATCCACCGGCTTGTAGTCGGACAGGTAGACCTCGCATGGATCGTCCTCGCGGTCGATCTGGATCTCGAAGCCGAGCAGCATCTGGTCCTTGAGCGAGAAGTACCATTTGCCGGTGACGCCGACGTGCTCGGTCCGCAGCACCTCGCAATCGACGCGCCGCTTGCTGAAGTCGGCCTGCATGTCGGCGGCCGGCGGATAGAACGGCTCGTGGCCGCCGTGGCTGAAGTCGCCCTCGAAGCCTTTCGGCCCGATCGTCAACAGCTGCCAGTAATGGTACAGGGCGATCGGCAGGCCGCCGCTGCCGCGAGGCTGCCGCAGCACGTCGATGTTCTGCCGCCGCAACGGCTCCAGCTGGAAACCGACGCCGCCCACCTTGAAGTCAAGGACGATGTGGCGGTCCTTGTCGCCGTCCTGGCTCTGCTTGACGGTGAACTGGAGCGAAGCTCGCTCCTTCTTGACCTCGCCGTCGGCCTCGATGGTCCAATCCCCGGCAAGCGGGGTGAAGTCGCCGTGCTTGCGGAAGGCGGCCAGGAGTCGGTCGCGCTCCAGTTTGTTGAAGTAGTAGTTGGCGAAACCGGCCTTGGCTTCGTAGAGTTTGGCCGCCGGCGACTCGGGCTCCTTCGGCTTCTCGGCCGGCTTGGCGGGCGGGCGCGGTCTCGGCCCGGGCGGCTGTGTCGGGGCGCCGAGTTCCTGCCGCTGCACCCCCATCAGCCGGACCAGGATTTCGCGCTTCTCGCTCTCGCGGTTCTCATTCTCACGGCGGAAGACCAGCGGCACGCGCCACCCTTTGGGGTACAGCCCCAGGACGTTCTTGAAATGGTTGGCATTGGCCATCGGCCGGCCGGCGAATGACACCAACTCGTCACCCAACCGTAGGCCGCGCCGGTAGGCGTCACTCTCCTCCAGGATACTGGTCACTACCATGGCGCCCCCCATTTCGTCCTCGGAGCGCTCCTCGATACGGGCGCCCAGCGAGGCGTGGTCGGCATCCAGGCCGGCCCGCAGATGGCCCATGAAGTTCTTGATCTGGTTGATCGAAATGGCGTAGCCGACCCCCGAATTGACCCGGCCGCGCTTGTCGAACGACCCCCGGCCGTTGATGCCGATCAATTCGCCGTCCAGGTTGAAGAGCGGGCCGCCCGAGTTGCCTGGGTTGATCGACGTGTCGATCTGGATGCAGTCGGTGTACTCCAGCAGGCCGCGCCCCTCGGGGTACTGGTAGCGGTTGGTGCCGCTGACCAGGCCGAAGGTCACCGTCGGGGTGAAGTCGGTGGCCAAGAGGAACGGGTTGCCCATCGCCAGCGACCAGTCGCCGGCCTTGACCTTGTCGCTGTCGCCCATCCGGGCGAAGGGGAACTTATCGCCCTCCTTCTTTGGCAGCAGCTTGATCAGGGCCACATCACCGACCTTGTCAAGGCCGACGAGAACGGCATCGTACATGACGCCGTCGGGGAGGCCGCACTTCATGGTCGGTCCGGCGGGAGCAACGACGTGAAAATTGGTGAGGGCGTAGCCGTCGTCGCTGATGAGGACGCCGGAGCCGCCCCCCTGCCCGCCGCGGGCGAAGATGGCGACCACGGCCGGCTTGACCTTCTCGACAACGGCGATGCGCTTCTGCTCGACCTCAAGGATGCGCGGATCGAGTTCCTGGGCCGGTGCCAACCTGTGAGCAGCCAGCGCCGCCAGCAGCCCGGCCGTCAGAAGAAGAATGCGGGGGGTACGCATGGGGAGCCTTTCTCGATGGTCGCTCGCTTGTTGCCGGTTGCTAGTTGAAAGGCTACAGTAGCGACTCACGACTAACGACCTCGCTCGGCTGCAGCCACCTCAGTGGGTAATCGACTTCCGGAAACCGTAACGGCGGTGGCCTTCGGGTGCGACGCCTCGTTAGGCCGGGGCCCTCTCTGTTACGACCAATCGAACGTTGTGAGGGCGACTTTGTCCCGCGGATCGTAAAACAGCAATAGCTCACAGCCGCAAAGGGACGTGAACTCCGGGTTCTCAGCGATATAGTGCCACGCGGGAATCGAGCCAATAAACGTAAAATCCCGACCATCTTCCGTCTTGGGATAGGCGGTAGTCAACTCTTCGCCTCCCTCACCGATGTGCGTATAGCGAGCGAGAGGGAAAGCTCCCATTTCCGACCAGTTGCCGGAGAAGCTAACACCGCCGAGATTGCGGACAAGCTCTACTCGGTCTGCCTCGGCATACTGACCTCCGCGTTTCCTTTTGGCCCAGGCATGGTGAAGACATCCATGCTCTTGGAAGTGCTTTCGGCGGAGCCGAAAGCCTTCACGGACTCGCTCATAATGCGCTGTCAGTGCTCGGCGCACTTGCAAGGCTTTCCTCCCCTTGGGAGCGGTCGCCTCGGCGTGGGCTTTCAGAAAAAAGCGAAAGTCGCACGCCAAATCGTATTTGTCGTCCAAAATCCGATACCCAAGCCAGTTCTTGCGGCACAAGTAGTTGTGGTATTCGCGGGTTTCCTCACCAATGACACCGTCGTAGGGTTCAATGGGGAGCACAAAATGAATGCGGCCTTCCCAATCAGAGGAAAGATGCGACAAATCGATGGAAGCGAGTGGCAGCAGATACTCGGAATGCCGTTCGACCTGACTGGCGAACACCATTTCTGCTCGGGGGAAGGGCTGGAAATAATCGGTGGCTTCAAAGAGGGTCTCGCCATTCATCATCTCTTCCCTCCAGCGGCTTAACAACTGATTACTTACTCACCTTCGCGTCCGCCAGGTTGACGTGCTTGCCGAGGTCCAGCAGGTCGCCGGAGGCGACCACGATCTTCAAACGATGAACATCACGGATCGGCACCTTCACCGGGATCGGCTTGTCCTTGCGGGTAATGGTCCAGGTCTTGATCTCCCGGCCGTCGCCCTCCAGGCGGACGAGGGTCGGACCGTCGTTGCCGCCGACCAGATCGTCCACGCCGAGGATGCACATGAAGTATTCGTAGCCGCCGTCCAGCTTGTACTCCAGCTCCGTGTAGGCGTGCAGCGCCAGCCCCTTGTCGTACTTCTTGCCATCCAAGGTGATCTTGTCGCCGTCCAGGTTCTGGTCGCGGCGGTAGTGCTCGACCCGCTCCAGGTTGTTGGTCTCGACCACCCGCACTGGCTGCATGTCGGAGAGAAACTCCATCTTGCCCTTGCTGAAATCGAGTTTGGCGACCAACTCCGGCTTGTACGCGATTTTGGCCCCCGCCGGGGTGGTGACCGTCAGGCCGTCGGGCCCCAGCGAGAGACCGCTGACGACGACAGTGTTGCGGTAGTTGTCGAAGAGCTTGCAGATCGGCTCGGGCGCGTTGGCGTCGGGGGTGCGCAGGAAGATCAGGCCGTGGATCCGGGCCAGCGCTGGCCGGGCCTTCTGGTTCAGGTCGGCCACCTCGAACTCGATGGTCTCTCCTTTCTCGTCGGCATCGCCGAGCGTCCCCTGCAAGGGGTTGAGCTGGCCGTCGGCCGTTTTCACAATCAGAAGGTCGCGAGTCCGCTTCTTGGCGAGGAAGCGCTCTTTCACCGTCTGGACCACCTTGGGGTCGTGGGCATCGCTGATCACGTAGCCGATGGCCGACAGCGGCACCTTGACCTCCTGGCCGGCAACCGTCGTCAGCTCGGCTTGCTTCCCCCGAAACTTGACGTCCAGGCAGTGCAGCAGGGTGCCGTCGGTCAGTTCAACGTCCTTGTACTTCAGGTCCTTGGTCAGCAGATTGCTGGCCTGAAGGTCGATTGCCAGCACCTGTTCGATGGGGGTGGCGATTTCCTCCGTGCCGCTGCGCAGGACGACCTCCTTGTTGTTGATGGTGAGCAACTCGCCGGAGATCGTCTTGCCCGTCAGGGTGCGCAGCTCTGCTCCCCAGCCAGCTGAGACCCACAGTAGCAGAACGATCAAGGCACAACGGAAAGGCATGACCACCTCGCAGAGGCGAAGAGGACAGGTGCGGCGAGCGGGGGGCGTTAGCCCCCCGGTGGACCTACCGGGGGGCTAACGCCCCCCGCTCGCCACCACGGGCGCTCACTACCAGCAAAAGGGGCTGCGACCGGTCATGGCCTGGCCGCAGCCCCGCCTGCAATTGTCTTCCCATCGGGCCGATCAGTTACCCGGCGGTGGATTGTTCTTGGCCAGGTTCTTGAAGTAGTTTTCAATGACCTCGCGATACCGCGGGGGCATATCGCGCGTCAGCTCGCGGAGGGCCTGGGCCCGCTCCTTCTCGGGCAGTTTGCCCCAGACCTCGGCTATCTCCTTGAACTTCTTCGGATCAACGTTGCCGGGGCCGCTGTTCTGGCCGCCGATGCTATCCTGCTGCGGACTGTTGGGCTGATTGGTATTGCCTGGCTGACCGCCGGGTTGCTGACCGCCGCTGGGGCAAGCACCGCCGTTGGCTTGCGGGTTCTTCTGGCGGTTTTCCAACTCCTTGATCAGCTCATCGAGGCGGTCCACGATCTCCTTTTGGGTCTTCTGCGTCTGGGGGCCGCCGCGGGCCAGTTCCAGCCGCCGCTCGACATCGCTCATCTTGCGGGCGATGGCCCCCAGGTCCTTGTCGCGCCAGCTCATCATGTCGAAGTGCATCAGGACCGCCACCATCTTGTAGCGCTCCGGCGCATCGACCACGTCGTCCAGGAGCCGGGCAATCGTCTCCTCGGCCTGCGGCTTCAGCGAGCGGGCATGCTCGGCCACCGCCTTGTGGAACAGGTACGCCGCCGGATCAACCACTTGCTCGGGCCGAACGGTCCGGAGCGAATCGAGGGCCTCTTCATAGATCCGCCGGTGCGACAGGGCCTTGGCATAGGCCAGGGCCAAATTGGCCCGGAAGAAAATCGGCTGCTTGGTATCCTTGAGGAGGTCGGGCACCTTGGTCGGGGGTGGGGCGTTTGGGTCGCGGGCCTCGGCCAGCAGCTGGCGGGCCTGCTCGCTGCCCAAGGCGAGGGTGTCGGCCACCCGGTCCAGGACGGGCCGGTCGGATGTCTCGGCCCAGATCCGATGGAACTCGTTCAAGGTTGCGTCGTCGGTCTTGCCGACGCTCTTCAGCCAGTCCAAAGCCTGGCTGCGAGCCGCCTCAGGAGTCGCGCTCCGGAGGGTGCCGAAGGAAGCGACTTCCCTGGCGTTCTTACCGTCGGCCAGCGCCGGGCCGCCCACCAGGAGGAGGACGGCCAGCGAAGCCGACAGGATGCAGCGAACCCGTGTCACTTGTTCTTCCCCCTTGCGATGTTATTGGTGACTTCGAAGATCTTCTCCTGACGCTCGGCCAGGTTCTTCAGCTCTTTCTGGATCATTGCTGCCTTCTCCCGCGCCGCGGGGTCTTCGAGCTGGGTTGGGGACGGGGCTTGCTCGCCTTGATACTCGCGTCCATACAGCTTGGTCCGCTCGTTGACGCGGAGCTGCATGGAGCGGATCATCTTCAGCTCGTGCAGCAACTCGATTAGCTTCTGGTCCTGGGGCTGTCCCTGCTGTTGCTGCTGCTGGTTGGGGTTCTGCTGCTGTTGTTGGTTTTCTTGCCGGGCCCGCTTCAGGGCCTCGATCATTTCCTTCAACGTCTCAATAATATCATATTCAATGGCCTGTGTCACGGGCCCGACATCGGTTTTGCGCAACCGGTTGGCAACAGTCATCATGTCGTCGCGGAGCTGCATGAAGACTTCGGGGAAGGCGACCGCCGTCCCCTCCGCCTTGAGCAACTCGATTGCTTTGGTGGCCAGCCCGACAATCTCCTCTTCGCGGTCGGACAGCTGGAGCGACTTCTGTTCCTCGTTGCGGGTCGGCTTCTTTTCGGGGAGCTTGTCGATGGTCTGGTAGACGTTGATCGTACCGTCGCGGACCTCGATCTGCATGGCCAGCATGCGTTCGCAGCGGGCTTGCAGGGCCGCCAGGATGCGCTCGATCTCTTCATGGCGGAGCTGTTTGAGGAGTTCTTCCAGCCGCCGGGCCGCATCCTTCAGATCCTTGATGGCCTGGTCCTGCTTGGCGGAAGCGTCGGGGAGATTGGGCTTCTTGATCTCCTCTTCGGCCCCCTTCATGTTCTCGATGGCGTCCTGAATGCGCTTGCGAGCCTGGGCGTCGTTGGGCTGCTGCTGGTTGCCGGCCTGCTGCTGTTGCTGCTGCGGATCACCCTTACCCTGGGCTTGCTGTTGCTGCTGGCCCTGGCCCTGCCCTTTGCTCTGCCCCTGCTGCTGGCTCTGTGAGCCGGGCTGGCCCTGCTGGCCCGATTGGCCCTTGCTGGCGGCCTTGTTATCCGGTCGGCCCTTGTTCTCGCCTTGTGGAGTGTCGGCCTTCGACGCGCCGGGTTGTCCCTCCTTGCCGGCTGCCCGGGCCTCACCCGGCTGGTTCTCCTTGTTCTCGCCAGGCTGACCGGCCTGGCGCGCCTCGGCGGGTTTGTTCTCCTGGGCTTCTTCCGGCTTGCCGGTGCTGCGGGCCTCACCCGGCTTGCCTTCCTTCGATTCGCCCGGCTTCCCCTCGCGGGCCTCACCTGGCTTGCCTTCCTTCGATTCGCCCGGCTTCCCCTCGCGGGCCTCACCCGGCTTGCCTTCCTTGCCTTCGCCGGGTTTGCCGTCGCGGTTCTCGCCCTTGGGATCCTTGGTATCGTTCCGGGCCTCGCCGGGCTGGCCGTCCTTGCTGTTGCCCGGCTTGGCCTGGCCCCTGTCCTCCCTGGCGTCACGGCCTTCGCCCTGCTTCCCCTGGCCCTTGACCAGGTCCTCGGTGGACTGTCGGACCTGGCGCTGCTCGCGCTCCAGGCGATCCTTGTCCATGGTGCCGCGCTCGGTCCAGGCGCGGACGGTCTGCTCCTCGCGGATGAGCTGGTTGATCCGCTTGAGCATCTCGGTCAGTTCGCGGATCTGGCGGCGCAGCTCCTCATCGCGGGTGTCAGACATGAGGATGGCGATGATGGCACGGATGTCCTCGGACAGGTCGCGGTTGGCGGCCCGGGCCTTCTCCAGGTCTTCCAGGTTGAGCGATTGCTTGTCCTTGAGTTCCTTGACCAGCCGCTCGAACTTGGTGTCGATCCCTTCGGTGCTGGCCTTTTCGATGGCCTTCTTGAGGGTGGCGGCCTTTTCCTTGTCCTCGGGGCGGCTGCTCTCGCTGAGGCGTTGGGCCAGGCGGAGCAGGGCGGCCTCGAAATCGCGGAACTGCCGGGCCAGCTGCTCCTGCCGAATGGCGGCCTCCTCCCGGGCCACCTTGGGGTCGATGGCGTCACCGTCCTTGGCGGCCTTGGACTTGGGGTCGGCCTTGGCCGGGTCGTCCGCCCGGGCAGCGAAGGCGAAGCCGACCGCCACCACCAGGAGGGTAGCTAGCAAGCGACGGGTCATGGACAGTTTCTCCCGTAATGGAAAGACGGCGCGAAACCGGGTTGGACCGGCCCCACCCACTCGAGGCGGTCTCGGGGCCGCCTGAAATAGTGACGATCCAGACGGGCCCCGCCAACATCCTAACCCGTTTGCCCATCCGCTGTCATTAAGGTTCCCGGCGGTCTCACGGAGTTTTCATTTTTGCCGCAAGCGGCGCGACGCTAAACCGCAAGCGGCGTCAGGGCTTCTTAGCTGGGCCGCTCGGCTCCAGGAGGTCTTCCAGGAGCTTCTTCTTAAGCCAGTCTTCCCAGCGCTTGAAGGCCACCTCCTGACTGACCACCCCGTCCAGGATCTTGATCGCCCGCTTCAGCACCTCGTCGAAACTGATGATCTGCTCCATCTCGTTGAGGATGAGCTGGATCTTGTCGGCCAACTCCTGGAGGCGCTGGCGAGTGTCGGCGGCGTCCTTGCGCGACTGGGCCAGCAGCCGCTCGATCTCGGCCGGGGGCAGGTCCGGCTTCTTGGCGAACTCCTCCTGGGCGGCGGTCATGCGCTTGCTCAGGTCCTCCAGGGCGGTGATGGCCCGGGGGAACTCGACCTTCAGGACTTCTTCGAGCGGCTTGACGATTTTGTCGGCCACCTGGGTGATCTTGCTCTGCTGCACCCGGTTGGCCTCCAATTCCTTCTGGATGGCCGAGTAGCGGAGGTGGACCTTGGCGGTCTCGTCCACGCACTTGTCGGCGATCCCTTTCAGCTCGTCGGCGCGGGCGATTAGGAAGCCGATTCCATCGAGCTTCAGGTCCGGTCGGGCGAGATCGCTGATGACCTGGCCCATCTTGTACTCGCAGGAGCCGGGACCGCGGAGACGGTTGAAGACCTCCTGCATCTTGTAGCGCAGGTCTTCCTCGTCCTTGAAGATTTCCAGGCGCAGCTCCTCCTCGGAGACGACGACAAAGCTGAACGTATCCTTGCTGCGGCCGCGGTTGGGGCCGGTTTCCAGGTCATTGTCGAGGGCCTCCATCCAGACCGTCAGCCGATAGCGTTGCTGGCCCCCCGCGGTGTCGGCGACGCGGAGGCGGTTGTCACCGCGCTTGGGCAATTCCAGCAGGTCGAACGGGGTGCCGCCGGCCTCCGGCTTCAGCTCATACGCCTTGAGCAGCTCGCGCCAGGGGGGCTGTTCTCCCAGGCGCTTGATGATCTCCTGCAAGTCGGCGCTGACCCCCTCATCCCGGAGGCGGCGGGCGGTCTGCTCGCGCGACTCGCCGAGGCGGCGGTAGATCTCCGGCAACGGCAGCAGGTCGCGGGGCCGCTCGTCAAGCTGGGTGTCGAAGCTGGCCAGCGGCAGCCGGCGGACGTCCTTGCCGGCCTCGTCGGCCTTTGGTTCCCGGGCCAAAGCCGCCATCGCAGCCGCCACCAGGACCTCGTGCGGCGGGCCGCCCACGATCAGGCCGACAGCGCCGAGCATCAAGAGCGACCGGCCCCCCTGCTCCACATCCTTCTCCAGCGGGGCCAGGGTATAGGCATAGTCGATCTGGCTCAGGCCGCGGTCGTCGCTGATCTTGCCGGAGAAGGGGATGTAGGCCCGCGGTGTGATCATGTACCCCTGGGGCGTCTTGCGGAGGACGGTGACCTCCAGGTCGGCGACAGGGGGCGCATCTTCGACCGGTTTGATGACGACGTTGCGGCTGCTGGTGACATTGTCGGTGTCGGTGAAGACCAATTCGAAGTCGAGCACGGCCGGCCGGCCCGGAGGCCGGTCGGGTGTCGGCCGGACGTTGGCAAAGCGCACCCGGAAGGTGTCGCAACGGCCCTGGTCGTCGTAGACCATCTCCGGCCTGGCCTGGAAGCGGAGCGATCCCTCGCGCGGCCGGATTTCCACCTGCCGTAGCGGCTTGTCGGTGCGGGCGGTGAGGATCACCTCGGTGCCGGCGGGCACATCGAAGCGCGAGGCCTCGCTGCCGAAGCGCGATACCGTCAGGTTGCGGAAGAGCTGTTTGCGGCCGCGGAGCGCCTCAGGCCCGACATTGCGCGGCAGGCGGTAGTAGAGGTAGGCAGGGCGGTATTCATCGCGGACCAGGGCGGTCAGCGTCGGCGGCGGCACGGTCACGATCCGCCGCGCGGGGGTGTAGAAGTCCGCGCCGCGGACATGGAAGCGGACCGACTCCTTGAGCACCGGGAAACGGACGGCGTACAGGTTGCCGGGCTCCCGGCCGGCGCTGACATCGCCGCGGGTGTCCGCTCCCCGGTAGTGGGCGGCGACCTGCTCGGGGATGGTGAGCAGGCGGAGGGTCCGGCTCATGCGCGGCTGGGCCGCCAGCTCTTGCAACCGGTCGAGCGTCTCGCCCAGGGCCGCCAGCCGCTCCAGCCGGGTCATCACAAAGCGCAGATCGCGGCGCTGCTGCTCGTCCAGCACCGGTCGGCCGGGCGCGGCATGCTCAGCCCGGGCCAGCTGCGCCTGCACATCGTCGAGGGTGAGTCCCACGCGGGGATCGGCCGGCAGCCAACCGCCCGGCAGGGCCGGCACGCCGACGCCGCCCAGCCGCTCGGCGCTTAGCTCCGCCCAGGTCAGCGGCCGGCGGCCGCCCTCCGCTTGCTCATCGACCACAACCCAGTGAGGCGGTCCCTCGGGATTGCGGCGCACCGGGAACTGGGCCCAGAGCATTTCCACCTCATCGACCGTGGGGCCGCGTTCGGCATCCTGTGGCCGCCAGTCCTGCGGCACGCCCGGCGGCACCTCGCCGAGCAGGTCCTTTAGGTCGTCCCAGCGCACCGGGCGCCAGCCGTGGGGACTAGCCTTGTCGGCGATGACCCACTTGTAGGCCCGGACCAGGATCGGGGGCGGCTGGGTGTTCTGCGGGATGCGGATTTCATCGCCGGGGAAATCGACTAGCTCCAGGTGGGCCTGGCGCGGCCAGAGCGAGTTTTGCAGCAGGACATTCCGTTCCACGCCGATGGCAAGGATGTCGGCGAAGCGCTCGAAGCCGGACGGGTTGCCCTGCGCCGGGGCGCTGAGGGCATGGCCGACCCAGAGCGGCAGGTAGATGCCGAGCGTCAGCAGACCGACGACGAGACCCAGATGGCGGAGGCGCTTCCAGTCAAAGACCTGCTCCACCGGCAAGGCTTCGACGCGGTCGGCGGCGTCGTGGATGGTCTGCTCGATCATGGCGGGCGAGTAGCCGTAGCGGGCGCCCTGCTGCGGGTCGGCCAGCTCCACCGCCGTGATCAGCCGGTCGCCCAGCTCGCGGGGATAGCGCCGCTCCAGCACCAGGGCCAACGCCTGGTCGCGGAAATCGTGGAACAGCCGGGTCAACACGACCGCCAGCACCGGCCCAAGCAGCAGGAGCAGCACCAGCAGCAGCGTCAGCCAGGGCCCAGCGAGCCCGGCCCCGGCCAGCGCCCCGACGCCGACCCAGGCGGCAAGATACAAGGGCACCAGCGGCAGCGCCAGCAGGGTCCGGCCCCAGCCGCGGCTGCGGACCAGCCGGTAGAGCGTTGCCGCCGCCACCGCCGTCAGGCCGGCAAATGCCAGGACGCAAGCCAGGGCCAAAAGCAGGAAGATCGCCACCCCGGGCCACCCTTGCAGCCAGGTCCGGGCCGCGACCTTGACCGTCAGCAACAGCAGCAGACCGGCCACGACCAGCGCCCAGCCGATCAGGTCGGGCCAGCTGCGCTCCTTCTTCGCGGAGCCGGCCGAGTCCGCCGTGCCGAGGGCCGCCGCTACCAGCGGACGGGCAGGCTGTGCCGGAGCGGCCTCCGGCAACAGGCCGGGCTTCCGCGACGAGGCCACCCCCTGCGAGATGGCGACGCCGACCAGCGCCATGGCCACGAAGAGCCCGCCTAGAACGAGAGCGCGGCCATAGGCAGGCACCTCCTGCACCCAGTCGAGATGGAAGAGGTTGAACGACTCGTAATCCAGGAGCAGGCCGATCCAGAACCACAGGGCCACGAAGATCAGCAGGGTGGCGACCCCTTCGATGCCGACATAGAAGCGGATGTAGCCCCGCAGCCGCTGGAGCGGGTGCCGGACCCGACGGTGCGACTCGTCCAGGTTGCGGCGCGGGCGGGGAGGTGCGGTTGCCATAGGTAGTCCTTTGTCATTCGTCATTTGTCCTTTGTCATTTGTCATTCGTCATTTGTCATTTGTCCTTGGTCCTTTGTCGTAGGTCATTCGTCCATAGTCCGTTCACTGCGGGCTGTGATCAACGACTGAGCTGTGATCAACGACTGATCAGAGACCGCCAAGAACGAATGACAAAGGACGAATGACAAAGGACCAATCATGCCAATCGCAGCAGTTTGCGCGTCAGCCACTCGACCGAGAGCAGACCGACCACTACCGCCAGGACGGTGGACATCCGAATCGGCTCCTCGGGCGGCTCGGCCGGCCAGATGGCGAAGCCGCTGTCCCACAGGTCGGTGGTGGCGCCGCGGTTGCGGTGGGTCTTGCTGTCGGTCTTCATGCAACTAGGAATGATATCCGCATTGCTCAGGTCGAAGAGGAGGCGCAAGCGCTCCTCAGGGGCTGCCTCCTTCTTGGCGGCCGGCTGGTCCTTCGCGTCGGCCGGGGCGGGCTTGCGGCGCTGGAGCCGTTCCTTTAGCTCCCGGCGCACGTCCTCGGGGATGCGGGCCAGAACGCGGTCGGCCTCGCTGGCCAGTTCGTGGAGGGTGGCCGGGTCGGGCCGGGTATTGTCCAACTCCAGGTTCGCCTCCTTGACGAGAAACTTCCGCGTCACGCTGTCATTGGTCTCCGGGACGGTCAACTCCAGGGTGTACTCGCCGGGGGCCTTGACCAGGAACCGGCCGGCGAACCAGCCGTTCCACTCGCCCTGGGTCGGCTTGGGGGTCAACTCGAACGCCTTGGCGGCCTCCTTGTCGGTGACGCCGGCGGGCAGCTTCAGCTGGACCCGCGGCCGGGCCTTCTCGGGCAGCGGCTTCATGTCGTGGCCGAAAACCTGGGCTTCCAGGTTGACGTAATTGTTGGCGGTGAAGACCCGGCCCATGTTGAGGACGACTCGGCGGTTGAAGCGCGTCAGGTTGCCGGAGCCGGCGAAGCGGGCCAACTTGGTCCAGAAGCGCTCGTAATAGGCTTCCTTGACCTGCCGCAGCCGCCACATCTCGGCCGAGCCCAGCCAGACCGTCTTGCCGCTGCCATAGGGCATGACCACCAGGTAGGGCTGCTCTTGGCCGTCGGCCAGCCGGGCCCGCGGGTCGCTGAAGGTGGCCACCACAGTGGCGCCGTCCTTCTTCTGCTTGACCGGGTAATAGTTGAAGAAGCCCTTCGGCGTCCCCGCCTTCTCGGCGCTCCCCTTCGACCGGCCGGTGAAAAAGTCCTCCCAGGGCTGGAGCGGGTCGGTGTCGGGGGTATCCTCTTCCAGTTGGAGGAACTCCATCTCGGCACTGGCGCCGGGGAAGTTGAGCCGCCACGGCTTGTCGGTTTCGCGGGTGACTTCCTGGATGCGGCTGTCTTCCAGGAAGACCGGGTAAAGGTCGAGGATCGGCTTGAACTTGTCGCGGCTGGCGCCGGGCCGGGCCAGCTGCAGGGTATTGACCGGGCCGCCGACAGCGATCAGGCCGCCGCCGTGGGTGCCGACCCAGCGCTCGATGAGCTGGATCTGCTGCTCATTGAGCTGCGTCCAGTCGGGGTCGAAGGCGATGATGACATCGTAGCGGGCCAGGTTGTAGTACATCTCGTCGGGCTTGTCGAGCGACTCGTCCTGGAGCTTGTCGGGGAAATGTCGCAGCAGCCGCTCGGGCGGCACATCCTGGACCCGGCCGGGCCGCGGCTCGACCTGGCCGGGCGGCGGCTGCAAGTAGACGCTGAGCTCGGCCCGGTTCTTGTCCATTTCGCGGACCAGCAGGGTGCGGACAAACTGGTAGTCGCGCATCGGGCCGCTGGCGAACAGCAGCACTCGCAGCGGCCGTTTGAGCACCTGGACCGCCGCCGCGTCGCTGACGTGCTCCTTCCCCACGAAGTCCTCGCGCGGGTCACGAGCCACCCGGGCCCGGAAGCGTAGCTCGGCCTCGGGGTCGTCCTTGAACTCCAACTTGACGCCCGGCGGCACCTCCTTGCCGGCCGCCTTGGCCAACGTCAAGGCATCGATCTGGAACTCCGCCTGGGCCAGGGGCGGATTGCCAGGACGGAACTTCGACGGCGCCTCCGGCTCCAGCGTCACCTTCGGGCCGAGGGAAATCTCCCTGCCGGTCGGCTCGCCGTTGGCCTTTAGTTCAACCAGGATAATGTCCCCTTCCTCCCGGCCGGTCTTGCGATCGGCCCGGCTGATATCGAGCAGGACCTTGACCTCCTTGTCGGCCAGGCCTTCGCCGGTAACGTCCACGGCGGCGCGGAACTTGTCCTCGGGCCGGATCTGCTCCGGCACGCGCAAGTCGGTGATCTCGATCTTGACGCGCTCGCGGTCCTCGCCGACGCCGACCACGAAGATGGGGATGTGCGGGTCGGCCTTGCGGGCTCGCTCGACCAGATCATTCAGGGCCTCGGTTGAACCCTCGGTGTTCCGGCCGTCGGTGAAGATGACGATCCCCTGGACCAGGTTGTTGCTTTCGCGGTCGAAGATGCGGCGGAGCGGGTCGCCGAGGTTGGTGGCGCCAGTCAGCCGCTGGTTGAATTCGAGCGCCCGGACGAACTGCTTCCGCTGCTCGTCGCTGAGGTTCTCAGGGACGGCGGCGTTCAGGTCCGGCTTGAGCCAGCGGGCCCAGTCGTCCGGCCCCCAGCGCTTCCCTTCGATGGGCGGCTCGCCGGGCCTCTCGGGGTTGCGGACGTACTCCTCCCACTCCTTCTGGGTCCAGGCCCGGCCCGATCGATCAAAGACCATGAAATCTTCATCAAGCATCCGGCCGATGCGATAGGCGGTGACTGGGTTCCTTTCCTGGAGCCGTCGCAGGAAAGCGATGCGGTCGTCCGTGAGGAAGCGGAGCACCTTGTCCTGACGGGTGAGGAGTTTTTCCAACGGCACCTGATCGGTGGGCACTTCGTCGCGCGTGAAGAGCATGCTGCCGGACACGTCGAAGACCAGCACCACCTTGGACTCGATCCGGGTCTCCTCCCAGGTCTGTAGCGCCGGCAGCAGGAAGACAATGGCCAGGACGGCATAGACGGTGGCGCGGAGGGCGGCAAGGAAAGTGGCCCAGGCCCAGCCGATGGTCACGCCGTCGCGGACGTACATCCAGACGACGTAAATCAGGCCGAGCAGCAACACCGGGACGAGGACCGCCAGCCAGAGGTACGGGTGGAACTCCTGACCGGCGAGCTTGAACGGCTCTTCGAGACGGCGGGCGATCAGGTCCTTGCCGGCGCCGATGCCGGGCAAGTACCAGAAGACCGTGTACAGGACGGCCCCGGCCACGCCCAGCGCCAGTACCGCCAGCAGAAGCAGAGGCAACACGATCCGGGTGAAGGCGCCGGGGCCGTATGGCATCAGCCGCGGGGAAGGAGCGGTTTCGGTCGCCATTTCGATGTCGTCCTTCAATCCGTGGTCCGTGGTCCGTAGCAGGCCAGCTTCCTGTTACGGGCTAGGGACTTGTTTGTTAGGCTGCTGCCGCCGGGGGGCGGGCGAGCTGCGGCGGCAGCTGGGCCTCGTTTCCCTTCAGGTGGAAGCTCAGGTGCACCGCCATCGCTTGCTCGGCCACCAGGACAGCGAGAATGATCAGGTAAATCCAGGGCCCTTCCGACCAGTCGCTCTGCCGGGCCAGCTTGCGGCCGGTGATCGATTCCAAATTGTCGAGCACGATGCGGCCGCGGCCCCGCTCCCCCTCGGCCGGCGGGGCCCATTCCAGCGCCTCGCGGGGGGCCCGCTTCAGGTCGCCCTCGTTCTCGGCATCGACGTTGAAGGCGTAAGCCCGCCGCTCCGGTTCGACCGCGGCGCCGTCGGCGGATTGAGGGTAAAGGAGGAAGCAGTAGACGCCCGGTTTCTTCG
Source organism: Gemmataceae bacterium (assembly GCA_035575035.1). GTDB lineage: Bacteria > Planctomycetota > Planctomycetia > Gemmatales > Gemmataceae > DATLYH01. Next base: position 19,130 of record DATLYH010000348.1, on the reverse strand, counting down.
CCTCGGTGAATGTCAACGTCACCTCGCCGGCCGGTGAGGCCGCCCCGGTCAATTCGCCGCGATCCTCGAAGCGCAGGCCGCGGCGATCGCCCGGCTCAGGCGCGCGGAACTCGGGGATGTACAGGCAGCGCAGCCGCGGCTGGTAGCGGGCGGCGTCGAGCCGGACCGACAGCGGCGTGCCGACCGTCAGGACGGATGACTCGTCCGGACTGCTCAGATATTTTTGCAGGGTCAGCATGAAGACCGGATAGGTGCCGCTGACCAAAAAGCCGTCGGCCCAGTCATTCCAGTCGGTGCCGGCCGTGGTCATCCAGGCGACCACCCGTCCCTTGCCGACGCGGTTGCTGACCACCAGTGGGTCGCCGTACTGCACGCGCTCGCGGAACTCCTCGAAGCGGGCGCGCAGGTTCTGATTCTCCCGCAGGGCCCAGAACTCCTCCAGGTTGGGCCGGTTGGGGTCCTTGGGGACGCCGCGGTCGGTGAGCAGGGCAGTGAGGGCCTGCTCCAACTCGTACAGCTGGCTGTAGCCGCCGGGGGCCAGGCCGTTGCGGATGGCCTGCTCGTGCCGCACCAGACCGGGCTGGTAGGCGGCGTACTTCTCGTCCCGCAATGGCAGCTTCGCGAGCAATTCCTGGGCCTCCTGCTTGTAGTCCTCCAGCGACCGGCGGTTGGGCAGGGTGATCAACTCCTCCATGTCCCGCGTCCGGTTCCATTTGAGGCGCGGGACGGGGTAGTACTGCTTGATGGTCAGCAGCGTCAGGATGCCGTTAATGGCCCGCTTGTTGTCGGCCTCCTTGTACATCTCCTGGAACATGGGGTGCGATTCATTGCGGATGTAAACCTTGGGCTGGCCATCGTAGCGCCGCAGCTTCTCCTCGGCCTCGGTCAGCCGTGGCGTCGGCTGTTCGGGCAACGGCACGGGAAAGAGGCCGGTCCCCTCCTTGTACAGTTGCTGGTTGTAGTAACCGGGCCGAACCTTGTCGCCGAGGAAGAAAGCGACGCCGCCTCCCTCGCGGACGTACTTCTCCAGGTTCTTCTCCGCCTTCTCAGTCAGCTCGGGCTTGCCCAGCGTCAGATCGGGGACATTGACGAGGAAGATGCAAGGGTACTCGTCCAGACTACGACGGACGTTCTTGCCTTCCAGCGGCTCAACGTGAAAGCCGTTGGCCAGGTCGGCGACGCTCCCCGACTCCAGGCGGTAGCCGCGGGCCGAGCCGAACGCCGTCCGCAGGTAGAGGGTAGCGCTGCCCCGGGGCGGCTGCGAGCCGGGCGATGGGTTGGGGTAGTCGCCGTCGATCAGCAGCACCGGCACCTGCGGGCGGACCTCCACCACGGCATAGCGGATGTTGTCGCCCTGCAAGCCGGGCTCCTTGCTTTCGATGCTGGCGCTGACCTGGATGAAGCCGAGGTCGTGGATGCTGAGCAAGAAGGTCTCGGCATGGCGGCCGGGCGGCACGCGCATGATGGTTAACGAGGCATCGGCCCGCTCCTGCTCCTCACCAGGCCGGCCCTCCTCGGGTTCGCCGGCCGCGTTCGGGTCGTCCTTCGGCCGGGTTTGCCAGGTCCGCGTCTTGATGACGACGCGCACCTCCTCCTTGTCGGAGGAGCTGAAGTTGTGCAGCACAAGGGTGAACTGGATGGGGCTGTCCTGGGCAACGACCCGGCTCTCCGGGCGCAGGTCCACGATGGCCAGGTTGTCGTGCTCCGCCTTGACCTGGCGGGTCTCGGTGCGGGCGGGGTGGGCGGTGTCCACCAGGCTGACATCGACACCGGCGGCGGTCAGCGCCTCGAGCTTCTGGCCGAGCTGATCGGCGTCGGGGCCGCTCCAGTCGCGGTTGCGGAAATCGCTGATGAAATGGAGGATGCGCTTGCCCTGCGGCTTCTCCTCATTAAAGAGGCGGACGGCCAAGTCGAGCGCCTGGCCCGGCTTGAGGTGCAGGGCGGACGGCTGAAGTTCCTTGTTGTCAAGGGTCTGCTCCAGCTCGCGGAGCGTCTCGCTGTTGAGGCGGTTGTGGAACAGGGTGCGGTCCGGCTCCGAGAGGAGGACCACCTTGACATGCTGGGCCGAACTGGCCTGGCTGTACTTCTTGGCGATCTCCTTGACGGCCTGCTTGGAGACATCGAAGGCGTTCTGGAAGCCCTGCTCGCCCCAGGGGTCGGTGAGGCTAAGGGTATCGTCGATGATGACCAGATGTTCGGTGACCTGGGAATCGGCGGCGGCGGTGATGTAGCGGGCGACAAGCAGGCCGGCCAGGACCACCAACAGGCAGCGGAGGGCGAGCAGGATCAGCTGCTCAATGATCAGCCGGCGGCGGTTGCGCTTCTGCGACTTGAGCAGGAACTCCATCGCCGCCCAGCGAATCCGCCGGAAGCGCATCCGGTTGATCAGGTGGATGATGATGGGGGCGCTGACGAGGGCGGCGCCGGCCACCATGAACCACGGGTTGACGAACAGACTGAAGAAGCTAGACATGGCCGCGTACCTTGGCGGAAGTCTTGAGTGCCATGCGATGGTGGAGGAACTTGGCGAGCACGGCGTCGAGGTAGTCGCCGGTGCGGCTGAGCAGGTAGTCGATGCCCAGCCGGGTGCAGCCGCGCCGCACCTCGACCAGGTATTCCTCCAGCGCCTCGAGGTAGCCGTCGCGCAGGGCGCGGGGGTCGCAGAGCAGGCTCGGCAGCTCTTCCATTCCCTCGAAGCGGGTAGTGCCGGCGAACGGGAAGGTTAGCTCGTCGTCGTCGAGGATATGGAAGACGAGGATGTCGTGCTTGCGGTGGCAGAGCATCTCCAGACCGCGGAACAGCGGTGGCCGATCCACGAGCAGATCCGACACCAGAATGATCAGGCCGCGGGCCGAGACGCTCTCGGTAACACGGCGGAGGATCCGTTCGATGTCGGTCTTCTGGCGCGGCCGGCTGACGTCCATGGCCTTGACCAGGGCGTCGATGTGGGTCTGCGGGCTGCGGGGCGGCACGACCTGGCGGACGTCCTCGTCGAAGGAGATCAGGCCGACAGCGTCCTGCTGGCGCAAGAGGAGGTAGCCGAGGCAGGCGGCGATGGTACAGGCGTACTCGTACTTGTTGAGCGGGCCGCGGCCGTAATGCATCGACTCGCTGACATCGAGCACCACCGTGGCGCGGAGGTTGGTCTCCTCCTCGTACTGCTTGACGTAATAGCGGTCGGTCTTGGACCAGACCTTCCAGTCGAGATCGCGGATGTCGTCGCCGGGAACATACTCACGGTGCTGCACGAACTCGACGGAGTGGCCGAAGAACGGGCTGCGGTGCAGGCCGGAGATGAAGCCCTCGACCACATGGCGGGCGCGCAGGTCCAGCCGGGAGATGCGGGCGATGGTCTGCGGGTGCAGGAAGCGGCGGGGATCGTCGTCATGTGCAGCCACGGGATTGAATACCTCATTCGGCGATGATGGTGAACTTCGATCAGGCTACTGCCTGCCGTGAAAGACTTCGGGTGAACGCCGTAGCAACCTGTCGTTGTAACTCGGGATCGTCCGGTTCCAGAATCATCGAGACAAGGATCTCATCCGGGTAGCGGCCCGGCTCGGCCCCTAGGAGGGCCAGTACGTGGCTGGTGATGCGATGCTGAATCTCATTCAGAACTCGAAGCCGTCGGGGATGCCGCACTTCAGGTGAAGAGGGCTCATATGCATCACGGCCAACGATGGTTAATTCGTGGGAAAGACGGACCAGCACCTCGGCCTGTGCGGCCGGGGACAAACTCCGGAACTCTTCCACAAGACGAGAGACGTCCATCGTAGGTCCTTCTTGGTTGACGATCTCACGCGGCAGGCGGTTGACGTCAAAGCCGCGTTCTTCGAGCACCTTGATCCGTGTGTTCCCGTTCATGATTCGCCCGTCGGGCTTCACTCGCAACGCTTCACGGCTCCCCGGAGCAAGGGAGCGGATGATGTCGTCGGTAGATTGCTTCCGCCAGTACTCCAGGGCGAGCTTCGCCAGGCCGGATTGATAAATCGCCTCGGGATGGATGCGCCGCAATGGCGGCTGGGATGATCCGGCGCTCATTCGTTAGCAGGTTCACGACGCGAAGATTTTCTTGAACCGCTCGTCGCGTGTCAGCTCGCCCTCCCGACTAGGGGTCTCCTCCAGCAGTTTCTTGATGACCACGTCGGGGGTGATGCCCTCGGACGCGGCGGTGAAGTTGGTCAGGATGCGGTGCCGCAGCACCGGGTAGGCCAGGGCCTGAATGTCCTCGCATTGGACATGGGCCCGGCCATGCAGCAGCGCCCGGGCCTTGCCGCCGAGGATCAGGAACTGCACCGCCCGCGGACCGGCCCCCCACGACAGCCAGTCGCGCACGAACTTCGGCACCCCCGGCTCGCCGACCCGGGTCTGCCGCACCAGCGCCAGCGTGTAGTTGATCACATGGTCGGTCACCGGCACCCGCCGCACCAACCGTTGCAATTCCAGGATCTGCTCCCCCGAGAGCACCGGCTGGATGTCCTCCGTGATCAGGGCCGTCGTCCGCCGGGCGATCTCGAACTCCTCGCTGAAGCTCGGGTAGCGCACGAACACCTTGAACATGAAGCGGTCTTGCTGGGCCTCGGGGAGCGGATAGGTCCCTTCCTGCTCAATCGGGTTTTGCGTCGCCAGCACAAAGAACGGGTCGCCGAGCCGATGGCGGACCCGGCCGACGGTGACCTGGCGTTCCTGCATGGCTTCGAGCAGAGCGGCCTGGGTCTTGGGGGGCGTGCGGTTGATCTCGTCGGCCAAAATCACGTTGGCGAACAGCGGGCCCTCGAGGAACTTGAACTCGCGGTGGCCGGTGGTCCGGTTTTCCTCGATCACCTCGGTGCCAGTGATGTCGGAGGGCATCAGGTCGGGCGTGAACTGGATGCGGCTAAAGGCCAGCGACAGGCACTTGGACAGGGTGCTGATCATCAAGGTCTTGGCCAGGCCGGGCACACCTTCGAGGATACAGTGGCCGCGGCTGAACAGGGCGATCAGTAATTCCTCGATGACCTGGTCCTGACCGACGATCACGCGGGCGAGTTGCTGCTTGATCTCGTTGAACGCCTCGCGCAGCCGGCGGATCGACTCGAGGTCGTCCTGTCCCAGCGTATCCGTTGAGGCGGGGGGAACTACCAACCGGGGGGAGAAAGCCTGTTCGCTCATGCGCGTCTCGTGGTGTTAGGGGATGAAGGACTGTTTGCGCCTTCGGCCGCTTGCGGCTTAGCGCCAGCCGCAAGCGACAAGAGAAGGTCAGTTGTTCGCCTTGTCATAGATGGGGAGCGTAGCGTTGTCCAGTTGCAGGATGGTCAGGTAAACCGCGGTGATAAAGACCGGCCCGACGTGGCCGCCTTGCCAGCTGCCGTCGGCCCCTTGACTGCGGATCAGGGCAGGGAAGAAGGTCTGCTTGTACTTGCTCCAGGTCAGCCGCTCGCTCTCCTTCGAGTTGGGGAAGAGCTTGGCGTAGCCGGTCTCCCCCAGCGAGTAAATCGCCTGGGCATAGTAATAATGAGTGTACTCATCGTGACCGAAGCGGACGCCGCCGGGGCTGAGCGGGATATGGGTCTGGCAGAACTGGATCCACTGCTTGACCAGCGGCGAGTTATATTCGCCGGCCGAGAAGGCACAGGAGATGGCCGCCGCCGTCAGGGCCGGCCGGCCCTCGCCGCCCCCGCCGCCGCCGAGGCTGTAAATCACGCCCCCCTGGGCATTGGTGCATTTCCGCAGGTAATCAATGGCCTTGTCGATGATCTCCTTGGGGACGGCGATGCCGGCGTTGCGGGCCGCCCGCAGCGCTTGCAACTGGGTAATGGTCACCGAGCCTTCGTCGAAGTTGCCGCCGTCGGCCGCCGAGACGTAGCCCCAGCCGCCGCGGGTCGTTTGCGCTTTGCCCGAGAAGAGTACCGCCCGGGTGAGGATGTCTTCCAGTTTTTTGCGCCGTTCACCGTCTTCCTCCTCGCCATAGACCGATGCCAGGAACAGCATGGCGAAACCGTGGCCGTACATGTAGCGGCCGGCCTCGCCGGGGATGTTGGGATTGCCCAGCATGCCGTTGGGCATGCTGCGGACCATCAGCCAGTCTACCGCTTTGCGGATGCGGTCGGCGTACTTGCCCTCGCGGATGGTGCTCCCTTCCATCAGGAAGGCCATGCCCCCCAGGGCAGTCATGCTGACTGGGTACTGGCCGCCGAAGGCTTCCCAGTGGCCGTCGGGGTGCTGATTCTTGGCCATCCACTCCAGGCCCTTTTGAATGCAGGCCCGGACCTCGGCCGGCTGCTCCTCCGCCCGGGCCGGCCCGGCCAACGCCACGGACAGGCTGAGTCCCAGCACGGCGATAAAGGTCGCGTTTCTCATGCGCCTCGGCTCCTCGACGGGGCGAAAAGTCGGGGAAGGGTACACTAATCCCCCGATGGGGTGACGACTCAGGAGCGAATTCCTGACACCCGGAAAGCAGCGGGGAGCAGCCCGGCGCAGTGAGCGGGGGGCGTTAGCCCTCGGTAGGTCCACCAGCGAGCGGGGGGCATTAGCCCCCGGTAGGTCCGCTCGCTGCACCGGGAATAGATGAGGCCGGGTGAGAGGATTCCGCCGTTTGCCAGGTTATCAACTTGGGTCAAACTGTGCAATGGAAAGAGGATGCGGGCGGTTAGGAAATGCGAGGGCCGCACGAGGGCTTCAAGCGTGGCCGCTTTCGCAAGCGCTCCTCCTGCTTGACCGGAGCAGCGGCGCGCGGCAGGATGCTCCCCATGTCCACCGAGCCGCACCTGCTCATCCTGGGCGCCAGCGCGCGGGCGGCCGCCTTCTCGGCGCTGCGGGCCGGTCTGCGCCCCTGGTGCGCCGACTTGTTCGCCGACGCCGACCTGCGGGCCCGCTGCCCCGTCGTCGCGGTGCCTGCCGGCAGCTACCCCGGCGGGCTGGTGGAGGTCGCGCGGCAGGCGCCGCCCGGTCCCTGGATGTACACCGGCGCCCTGGAGAACCGGCCCGAGCTGGTGGAGGAACTCAGCCGGTCGCGGCCGCTCTGGGGCAACGGCGCCGCCGTCCTGCGCCGGGTGCGTTCGCCCCAGGCCGTCGCTGCCCTCCTTGATACGGCCGGCATCGCCTGTCCCGCCGTCCGGCCGGCTGAGGCAAGCATCCCCTCCGGCGGCCGCTGGCTGATCAAGCCGTGCGCCGGTGCGGGCGGAGTTGGCATCCGCTTCTGGACCGGAGCGGTCCCGAGAAGCCGCCGGCGGCAGACGGTCTATCTCCAGGAATTCATCGAGGGGGAACCGTGCACCGCCGTCTATGTGGGGGACGGCCGGACGGCCCGGCTGGTGGGGATCACGCGTCAGCTGGTCGGTGAGGCATGGCTGAACGCGGCCCCGTTCCGTTACTGCGGCAGCATTGGCCCATTGCACGTCCCGGCTGCGGCATGGCCGGGCTTCGAGCGTCTGGGAGCAGTCCTGGCGGCGGGGTTCGGCTTGCGCGGCCTCTTCGGCGTGGACTGCATTCTGCGCGATGGCATCCCCTGGCCGGTGGAAGTCAACCCGCGCTACCCGGCCTCTGTCGAGGTGCTGGAGTATGCGTTGGGCGTTCCGGCCCTGGCCTTGCACTGCCAGGCGTTTGTCGCGGACCGGGCCGCTCCGCCGCCGGCGGCGCCACCGCCGGGGGTGGTGGGCAAGGCGATCCTTTTCGCGCGGTCCTCACTGGTCTTTCCCAAGGACGGCCCCTGGATGGCGTCGCTCCGGCGGCCGGCGGACGCAGGCGAGATGCCCGAGTTCGCCGACATTCCACCGGCGGGGCAACCAATCCGGGCGGGTCGGCCGATCCTGACCTTTTTCGCTCGGGCCGACACGCCGGCCGGCTGCTGCGATACCCTGGAGCAAATCGCCAAAGATCTCGACCGCTGGCTATTCCAGTGATACAAACGAGGCACTGTCGCCCTCGGCGTCAGCCGTTAACTGCGGGAGGTTACTTGTGGCTGTGTCCCTTACCCTGAACGAGCGGGCCCAGCGTCTGGCCGATCATATGGCGGCCAACGAGGCGGCCCTGCGCGTCGCGGTCCACTCGACAACCGCCGGCGCCCGCCTCATCGACTGCGGCATCATGACCGAAGGGGGCCTGAGCGCGGGGCTGGCCCTGGCCCGCGTCTGCCTCGCCGGTCAGGCCGAGGTCAGTCTGGCCCCTGGCGATGTCGCCGGTCTGCCCTGTCCCGTGGTGCAGGTGGCAACCGACCACCCGGTGCTGGCCTGCATGGCGTCGCAGTATGCCGGCTGGGAGATCAAGGTGGGCAAGTTCTTCGCGATGGGCTCCGGGCCGATGCGGGCCATCTACGGCAAGGAGGAATTGTTCGATCACATCCCTGGTCGGGAGCAAGCGCCCGTGGCGGTCGGCGTACTGGAGACGCGCAAGCTCCCCGATGACGCGGTGATCGACTACCTGATGGAACGGCTCAACCTGCCGGCGAACAAGATCACCCTGCTGGCGGCCCCGCCGTCGAGCATGGCCGGCAATGTGCAGGTGGTCGCCCGCTCGGTTGAGATGGCGCTGCACAAGCTGCACACCCTGAACTTCGACCTGTCGCAGGTAGTGTCCGGCTTCGGCACGGCGCCGCTGCCGCCGGTCGCCGCCGACGAGTTGAAGGCCTTCGGCCGGATGAACGATGCCATCCTGTACGGCGGCCGGGTGGTCCTGTGGGTGCGTGCCGACGACGCCCAGCTGGCCGAGATCGGTCCCCGGGTGCCGGCGGCCGCCTCTCCCGATTACGGGACCCCGTTCGCGGAGATTTTCCAGCGCTATGAGGGTGATTTCTACAAGATCGACGCCTCCCTTTTCAGCCCGGCACAGATCCAGTTTTGCAACCTGAGCAGCGGTAAGAACCACACCTTCGGCCAGGTCGAGCCGGACGTGATGAGGCGGTCGTTCTTTGAGCAGGGCTGAGTCGGTCCGGTTATGCGCTTCGCCATCCTCTCTTCCGGCAGCGGCTGGCATGTGCGCGACTTGCAGCGGGCCGCCGCGCGGCTGGGCCATGAGGCGGTCGCGGTCGATTTCCGCCGGCTCCATGCGGGGGTTGCCGTCACGGCCGATCCGCTCGCCGGCTACGACGGCGTTCTGGTCCGCACCATGCCGCCCGGCTCGCTGGAGCAGGTCGTCTTCCGCATGGACTTGCTTCACCGGCTCCGAGCCCGCGGCGTGCCGGTGCTCAACCCGCCCGCCGCCGTCGAAGTCTGCGTGGACAAGTACCTGGCCAGCGCCCGGCTGGAGGCGGCCGGGCTGCGCGTCCCGCCCACCGTCGTCTGTCAGCATGCCGACGCCGCCCTGGAAGCCTTTGCCGCGCTGGGCGGCGATGTGATCGTCAAGCCGTTGTTCGGCTCCGAGGGGCGCGGCATGCTGCGGCTCACCGATCCCGACCTGGCCTGGCGCACCTTCCGCACCCTGGAGCGGCTCCAGAGCGTGCTCTATTTGCAGCGGTTCATTCCACATCCCGGCTGGGACCTGCGCATCCTGGTGCTCGACGGCCGTTGCCCCGCTGCTATGCGGCGGTATTCCAACGGCGGCTGGCGGACGAACGTGGCCCAGGGGGGCACAGCGGAGCCAGCCCGGCTGTCGGCGGCGGAAGAGGAGCTGGCCCTGCGCGCCGCGGCGGCGGTCGGTGCCCCGGTGGCCGGCGTGGACCTGCTGCCCGGGCCGGCCGGCGAATGGTATGTGTTGGAAGTCAATGCCGTGCCCGGCTGGCGGGCGCTGGCCCCGGTGACCGGCGTGGACATCGCCGTCGAAATGGTGCGCTTCCTGGCCGGCCCTTATCAAACGAGGTGAGCCGGTCATGTCCGACATCGGCCTTTATGCGCAGCTGGCTTGTATCTGGGAGGCAACCGCGCGCAAGCCCGGCAACGTCCACCGCTATCACGACTTTGACGATGCCGGTTATCTCGATTTCCTGGTGAGCGCGGCCGCCATCGCCCCAGTGCTGGAAGCGGCGCCCGGCCGGCGTGTCGGCGAGACGGTGCTGGACGCAGTGCGGGCGACGCGCCGGGTGGCGGCGACCAACACCAACCTGGGCATCATCCTGCTGCTCGCCCCGCTGGCGGCCGTTCCCCCCGGCGAGGAGCTGCGGGCGGGGCTGGCGCGGGTGCTGGACGGTCTGGATGTCGCCGATGCTCGGGCCGTTTACCAGGCGATCCGGCTGGCGGCGCCGGGCGGGCTGGGGCGCGTGCCGGAACAGGACGTGGCCGAGGAACCGACCCAGTCACTGCGTCAGGTGATGGCCCTGGCCGCCGGGCACGACCTGGTAGCCCGGCAGTACGCCGACGGCTTCTGCGAGGTGTTCGACGACGGCGTACCCACCCTCCAGCATGGATTGGACCAGACCGGCTCGCTGGAAGCGGCCATCATTGGCTGTCATCTCCATTTGATGGCGACATATCCTGATACGTTGATCGCGCGGAAGCGGGGACCGGCCGAGGCGGCCGAGGCGGCCGAACGGGCCCGCCGGGTGCTGGACGAAGGCTGGCCGCACCGCCGGGCCGCTTGGGACGCCCTGGCCGAGCTCGACGCCTGGTTGCGGGCGGAGGGGCATGGCCGAAACCCCGGCACCACCGCCGACCTGGTGACCGCCTGCTTGTTCGTCGCCTTGCGGACGGCTACCATAACATTACCCTGCCCGTTCCCCTGGTCTGCCGGTGCCGGCCATGACTGATCGCTTCAAGGTGCGAGTGACCAAGGACCACCTGGTCTTCTGCAGCGGCCACTTTATCAGTTACGAGGGGGACAAGTGCGAGCGGCTGCACGGCCACAACTACCGCGCGGCCGTCGAGGTGGAAGGGGAGCTGGACGAGAACCATTATGTCTTCGACTTCATCGCCCTGAAGCACCGGCTGAAGGCGCTGACCGATGAGCTTGACCATCGCATGATGCTGCCGACGCAGAACCCGCACATCCGCGTCGAGGCCGGACCGCGCAGTGTTCACGTCCGCTACCGCGACCGGGAGTGGCTGTTCCCGCGCGACGACTGTGTGCTCCTTCCGATCGAGAACACCACCGCCGAGCTGCTCGCCCGCTACCTGGCCCATCGCCTGCTCGATGACCTGCGCCGGCAGCACAACTACCAGCCCCAGGTGCTGCGCGTCGAGGTTGAGGAGAACGTCGGTCAGTCGGCCACCTACGAATGGCGGCCGTGACCCGGTAGCCTCTTCAGGTCCTCCGGCCGCAGCCGGCCGTCGTGCAGGGCCGAGGCAACCAGGACCGCGCGGACGCCGCACTGCGCCAGGCGCTCCAGGTCGGCGATGCCGTTCACCCCGCCGCCGGCCGCCAGCTCGATATCCGGGTACGCCGCCGCCAGACGGGTGCAGAGTTCTTCCGTCCCCGTGCCGCCGCCGCCGCCGACACGCGCCAGGTCCAGCACCAGCAGCCGCCGCACCCCCGCCGCGACCGCCTCGCCGGCAATCGACCAGGCGTCCCGTCCTTGCCACGCGGGTCCGCCCAAAGGGGCGCCGTCTTTCAGGTCCAAGGAGAAAATGACGCGCTCCCTGCCGAGGTCCGAGCAGACTTGCCGGAGCATGCCTGGACCACCGACCGTCTCCAGACCCAGGATGATATTCGCGACGCCGGCCACGGCCAGCTCGGCCGCCTGGACGGCGTCGCGCACGCCGGCATCGACCCACAGACGGAAGCCTAGCGAATGGACCGCGGCATAGATCGGCAAGGCGGGCCGGGCGCCGGCGATGGCGTCCAGGTCGGCCAGGTACAACTCGGTCAGCCCGAAGTGATCGCGGAACGCCCGGGCCACGTCCACTGGCCGGCAAGACGTGGTCAGCCGGCTGACGACGGGTTGGTACTCGTGACGCCGGCCGGCGATGCCGCGCACCACCAGGCCGTCCTTCAGGTCCAACACGGGGATGATTCGCATGAGGGGTACGCCGGCCCACTCCCGCGAGCCGCTCGCCTGTCAGCCGCGCCGGTCGGCACCGGGCTCATTCATGAACTATAGTTACCTGGGACTCTGGGAGGACTCTTCCGGACGGGTGATGAGGTGCGCCGATGAATGACGATCGACCTTGCAGCGCCGTGGACGACCGGCCCTGCCCGCTGGCCTTCGTGGTGCTGGCCGCCTCCGCCAGTGCCCTGGTATGGCTGTGCGTCATGCTCAGCAGCATATCGTTGCGCTGAAAAGGGAATATCCTTCACGATCGGCATCCCCGGGCCCGGCGCCGGTGTCGGACCCGGGGGGGTGCCGGATTACCGGGACTTCACCTCGATAACCAGGTCATTGGTCCCTTCTTTCACCGTGAACCGCAGCGGCGAAGTCGCCGGCTTGGCGTAGCGCTCGGGCAGCAGGTTGGGGCCGAGCTTGTCCGGGTCGGTCGGATCCGGTTTCTGCCAGACCAGCGTCACCACATACTCGCCGGCCGGCGCTCCATCATGACGGTCGTAGGTGGTCAGTACGAAAGTGCCGTCCGCCTCGGTGTAGGCATCAAGCCGCAGCGGCCGCACCGCCCCGGGCTTCTGCTCATGGAAGACGACGTGGGCGTCCGCGATCGGCTTGCCGTCGAGCAGCACCCGGCCGCGGACCGGCTGCACCGGCTGGGTCCTCCGCGGATGGGCCGGCTCGTCGGTCTGCGGCATCTTCAGGTCCTCGGGGAAAATTCCCTCGACCAGGATGTTGGCCAGGATTGGGCCGTCCTTCTTCATCGTCACCCAGACCACATGGTCGAACTCGCCGTAGCGCACGCCGCGCATCTTGCTGGAGCCTCCCGTCGTCGCCAGCTGGTAGTAGCGCCGGCCGTTGCGGACGTACTTCTTGTAAACGTGCCGGTGCCCCGCGAAGACGGTGTAGGGCCGATCCGCCAGTGCCTTCTCCATCTCCAGCCAGTTGGTCTTCTCCACGTTGGCCACCGCCCAGACCGGCTTGTGCATCACCACGATCGTCCAGCGTACTTGGTTGTTCTCCTCCAGCACACGCTTGAAGTAGTTGATCTGCTCGTCGGAGAAGTGCCCTTCGCCGACGCCGGGCGGGTCCTCGCTGTTCATCAGGCAGAAGAGGACGTTGCGGTAGACGAAGTGGTAGTAGCGTCTCCCAAACATTTCCTGCCACAGCTGGTCCTGGACGGCGTTGCTCAGGTCGTGATTGCCGGGGACGTAGAAGAACGGCATTTGCAGCCGCTCGATGAAGCCGCGGAACTCCTTCCATTCCGCCTGGAGTTTGTCCGGCTCCCGCTTGCCCCCCTCGATCAGATCGCCGACCGACACCACGAACTCCGGCTGGAGCAGGTTGAGCTGCTCGACGGCCCGCGAGAAGACCTGGGCTCGGTGGCCGCCGGTCCGGTCGCTGACGAAGGCGAACTGGAAGTCGCCCGGGTCGTTGTTCAGCCGCAGATGGTTCCAGGGGTTCTTCTCCTCCTGCACCAACCGCAGCTCGACGGACGGATTCTTGACACCGGAAAACGCCACGGCCGTCACCACCAAGCCGACGGCCAGCAGCCCTACGATCAGACGTCTCATGATTCACTCCAGCGGGTCGCCGCTCTGAATCAACCAATTCCACTTTCAGAGCCCGGAGCGTCAGCGACGGGATAGAGTCGTCCCGTCGCTGACAATTCCACTTTCAGAGCCCGGAGCGTCAGCGACGGGATAGAGTCGTCCCGTCGCTGACGCTCCGGGCGGTCCTCGTGTCCCGCCACCCGGGGGTCCATCCTGCGGACTGGGGTGTTTCACGGCCCGACTATCTTCGCATATCGGGCAGGCAGAAGGAAGGGCCCATCGCCGGGGGCTCAGCTGCGGGGGAACAGGCCCGGGCAGGACGGCCGGCGCGGAAAAAAATGTCCTCGCCGGCTAATTGACAGCCTCCCGGACCGAATGTTATAGAGGGTGATTGATTTCCATAAAAGCCGGCTCATAGTTGCGGCTTGCTCACAGGCCGGGGCCGATTACACTACTCGCGGCTCTCACATCCTCTTGGCAAGAAAGGTCGGTGCAACGATGATCTTCGGCAAGCTCTGGCGTGCGCTGAAGGCCCAACTCAACAAGCTCGCCAACTTCTTCTGGACCGCCGACCCCATCGCCCAGCTGCAGTATGAGTACGACCTGGCGGTCGAGCAGGTCAAGCAGGGGCGCGAGGGCCTTGAGCAGTACCGCGCCCTGGTCGATCGCGTGACCCGCCAGGTGAACGCCAACAAGGCCCAGGTCGTTAACCTGGAGGCCCGGGTCAAGGCCTACCTGAGCGCCGGCGACCGCGAAACCGCCGCCAAGTTCGCCCTCGACTTGCAAAAAGCCAAGAAGGAGTTGCAGGAGAACGAAACCCAGCTGCAAATGCACGAGCAGGCCTACAACAACCACCTCGACAAGATCAAGCACGCCAGCCACAAGCTGGCCCAGCTCCGCGAGAAGATCCACAAGTACGACGCCGAGCTAAAAATGAGCCGGGCCGAGGCCGAGATGGCCAAGGTGGCCCAGACCCTCAACGTCGATATCACCACCGACTTTGGCCAGATCGAGCAGGTCTTGCAGGAACAGATCGACCGCAACCGCGCCAAGGCCCGCGTTGCCGCCGACCTGTCCGGCGAGGGGATGGAAGAGATTCGGCGCGAGCAGGCCATGGAGAAGGCCCTGGCCGACCAGGCCCTGCGCGAGTTCGAGATCCAGATGGGCCTGGTCACGCCCGAGACCGGCAAAGTCGCCGAGGCGGCCAAGGAACTCGGCCCCGCCACTGCCGTCAAGGAAACCGCCAAGCAGAGTTAAGCCGAGATGGTCTTCCTCGCCGCTTGCGGTTGAGTGCCGCTGCCCCGGGCCGAACGCTAAGCCGCAAGCGGCAAAGGCCGCCGTTTCTGTGGGAGCACTGCTCGTTCGCCCTGAGGCTACCCCCGTGCCCACGACCTCGGACAAGCCGCCCGTGATGGAAAAACCGGCCCCCGATCACGCCGGCCGCGCTCCCGAGCTGCCTGCCTGGTATCCCGCCTGGGCGCGCGAGTTGGCCGACCTCTACTTCGCGGGGACCACCTGTCTGTTCATCTTGCATGGCAACGTCCATGACCTGATCCGTTGCCCCGTCCCCTCTCCCTCCTCGGGGGGAGAGGGGAAGGCTGAGGGGGGCGATCGGGACCGCTACTGCAACCTGACCGAATTCCTGGCGTCGCAGGTGTTCGGCTCCTGGGACATCGTGCTGCAGTACGACCTGGCCAAGGGCCTGCGCCCCCTGGCCGGCGGCGACGGCAAGCGCTTGCAGGCGATGGTCCAGGCGCTGACGGCCCGGCTGGGCGATCCCGGCTCCTGGCCGCGCGACCCCGAGAACCTCCTGCTGCTGCTTGACCGCTATCTGGAACGCAACCTGCTGGAGGAGGACCCGGCCCGGCAAAAAGAGATCGCCATCATCTTCGACTATGCCCAGTACCTGGTCCCTTCCTCCGACCTTCCCCAGCTGGCGCGCGGCCAGAGTACCAACCTGGTCCGGCTGCTCGGCTGGGCCCAGAACCCGTATTTCAAGCGCGTCAACATTGCCTTCTGCCTGATCGCTGACCGGCTGGCCGACGTCAACGACCGCCTGGTGCAGAGCCCCCACGTCGCCGCCATCGAGATCCCGCTGCCCGACCGGACCGAGCGCGAGCGCTTCTGCCAGTGGGCTTTGCCCCCTCACCCCCAACCCCTCTCCCCCGAAGCGGGGGGGAGGAGTGAGGGGGGAGGATTCACCGCCGCCGAGTTGGCCGAGCTGTCCAACGGCCTGAGCCTGCTCAGCCTGAACGTCCTGCTTTCGCAGGGCAAGGGTGGCAAGCGCGTGGACGGCACCCGCTTCCGCCAGCTCAAAAAGACGCTCATCGAGCGGCAGTGCCGGGGGCTCCTGGAGTTCATCGAGCCCAAGCACACCCTCGACCTGGTGGTCGGGCAGCAGGCGGCCAAGGACCGGCTGCGGCAAGACGCCGAGCTGCTGTCACGCGGCCAGCTTGACGCCGCCCCGATGGGCTACCTGCTGTGCGGCCCGGTCGGCACCGGCAAATCGTTTTTGGCCGAGTGCTACGCTGGCTCCATCGGCATCCCCTGCGTCAAGCTCCGCAACTTCCGCTCCAAGTACGTCGGTGAGACCGAAGGGAACCTGGAGCAAGTGCTGACCGTGCTCCGCTCCCTCGGTCCAGTGGTGGTGCTGATCGACGAGGCCGACGCCGCCCTGGGCACGCGCGAGGCCGAGGGGGACTCGGGCACCTCCAGCCGGGTCTTCTCGATGATCGCCAGCCAGATGGGGGACACCCGCTACCGCGGCCGGATCGTCTGGATGCTCTTGACCTCCCGGCCGGACCTGCTGCCGATCGACCTGAAGCGACAGGGGCGGGCCGAGGTCCACATCCCGATGTTCTACCCCTACGAGGAGGCCGAGATCCGCGAGATGTTCCTGGTAATGGGGCGGAAGAACAAGGTGCCGTTGACCCCGGAGATGCTGCCGGCCGTCAGCCCGGACCGCCACCTCAGCGGTTCGGACATCGAGAGCATCGTCATTAGTGCCCGGCGGCGGGCGCTGGCGGCCGGCCGGCCGCAGGTGACGAAAGCCGACCTGGAAGAGGCGGTCAACGATTTCATCCCGTCGGCCCAGGGGCTGGAGAAGGAGATGCAGGAATTGGCGGCGGTGCTGGAATGCACCCAGCTCAACTTCTTGCCGCCGCACTGGCGCGAAAAGGTAGCCCAGCCCGGCGGCCGCAGCCGGCTGCAGGAACGGTTCGTGGCCATCCGGCAGCTATTGGAGGAGTAGGCCCCGCCAGACGGGACTTACCCGCAGGCCGGTCAATAACTCCGTCCGTCAAGCGAAAGATTTATTGAGGAGTGATCCATGGCGAAAAAGGTTGAGAGCGGCAAGCCGGGCAAGCGCGCCAGCTGGTTCGACGAGAAATCACAGGCGCCGTTGATTGAAACCTATGCCCGCCAGCTCGATTCGTTCCTGCAAACGATGGCGGACGGCAAGGTGGAGGAGAAGGAAATCCGCGACCAGGAAGCCCGGCTGGTCAACCTGATGAAGGAGATCGAGCCGCAGCTGGACGACGCACTGCACGAGAAAGTCACCCGGCTGCTGTGCGAGTTGACCGCCTACGATCTGATGCAGACCCTTTTCATGATGCAAGAGGCCCGGCCCAAGACCAAGTTCCGTGGTTAGAGGGGTCCGGCGGAGAGCCCAAGGCGGCCGCGCCGGACTCTTCACCTAACTTCGCGGAGATGCCCCGATGAACCGCCCCGTGTTCCGCACATGGTCCGCCCGGCTCGCCGTGGCGGCGTCCCTCGGACTCTGCCTGGCGCTGGCGAGCGGCTGCGACAAGAGGAGCACTTCCCGGCCGCCGTCCGGCCCGCCTTCCGCCTCGCCCGTCAAGATGCCGCCGCCGGGCACCTACTCCATCGACCTGTTCAAGGCCGAGCCCCGCCTCGGCACCGCAGTGGTGGTCCTGGTCGATACCTCCGGCAGCATGGGGCAGGCCGTCAAGGACAAGGCGGGCCAGAAGCGGCCCAAGCACCAGATTGCCCGCGAAGCGCTGGAGCACATCATCGCCTCCACCGATGCCTGGAAAAAGGCCCACCCCAAGGCCAACCTGCAGATGGCCATGTACTCCTTCAACAGTTCGGTCAGCGAGGTCCTGCCGATGGGCGACTTTGACGCCGCCAAGGCGCGGCAGGCGCTGGACCGGCTGCCGCCGCCCAACAGTGGCACCGCCATTGGCAAGGCGCTGGAGGCCGGCTTCAAGGCGCTGTACCGTTCCGGCTGCCTGCGCAAGTTCATCGTCTGCGTCACCGATGGCGAGAACACCACCGGCCCGCCGCCCGACTGGATCGCCCGCCATCTCCACGCCCGGACCGAAGGGGAGGTGGAATTGCAATTCGTCGCCTTCGACACCTCAGCCCGCCAGTTCGACTTCCTCAAGGAGGTCAACGGCCACGTGGTCCAGGCCGACGACGGCGCCCGATTGCAGACCGAGTTGGAGAAGATCTACCAGGAGCGCATTCTGGTCGAGAAAGAAGAAGAAACCCAGAAGAAATAACGGAGGAAGCATCCCATGGCCGCCGGACAGCCCAAACCTGCCTTCTATGTCGCAGTCGGCCTGGTTGTCGTCGCCCTGATCGCCTTCGCCGTCTGGCGCAGTGACATCCTTGCCCCCAAGGCCCCCACCACCGCCCCGGACATCGACCTCAAGGAATTCGCCGAGAAAGTCGAGCAGCCCGGCACGGGAAGTCCCACCACCGTCAAGGAGTACAAGTATGTGCCGGCCCAAGTGCTGCCGGACGTGCCAGCCATCTCGGCCTACAAGCCGATGAACGACAATACCGTCCGCTTCGCCATCAACGTCTGGGCCGGCTGGGCCCCCATCATCTACGCCAACAACGGTTTTCAGGCGGCCAAGGAATGGCCGAACCCCGAGTCGGAGGGGAAGCCGTTCAAGGTCGAGTTGGTGCTGATCGACGACCCGGTCAAGATGCGCGATGCCTACGCCTCCGGCGACATCCACATCGGCTGGGCCACTCTCGACATGGTCCCGCTGTTCATGGAGTCGTTCGTGGACAAGCAAGGCAAGCCGCGGGACCCGCGGATCATGCCGCGCATCTACCAACAGGTGGACTGGTCCAACGGCGGTGATGGCATCGTCGTCCGCGACTACATCAAGACGGTGGCCGACCTGCGCGGCAAGAAGCTGGTGCTGGCCCAGAACTCGCCGTCGCACTACTTTGCCCTGAACATGCTGGTCTATGGCGGGGTGCAGCCGTCCGAGGTGCAGTGGGTCTTCACCGAGGACGCCTTCCAGGCCGCGGCCGCCTTCAATGCCCAGAAGGACATCGCCGGCTGCGTCAGCTGGGCCCCCGACATCTACAACCTCAAGGACCTCCCGGGCAACCGCATGCTGGTAACCACCGCCGAGGCCAACAAACTGATCGCCGACGTCTGGTTCGCCCGGGCCGACTTCGCCCGCGACCACCCCGGCATCATCGAGGGGCTGGTCCGCGGCATCTTCGACGCCATGGTCGAGCTGAAGAGCGAGGCGGCCCGCAAGAAGGTCGCTAGCCTGATGGCCAAGGGGTACAACATGCCCGAGGCCAACGCCCTGGGGATGCTCGGCGATGCCCACAGCACCAACTGGGCCGAGAACTATCAGTTCTTCCTCAACCAGAACAACCCGACCAACTTCGAGGCGGTCTGGAACCGGGCCTACTACCTCTAC
>DATLYH010000347.1:0-33825 GCA_035575035.1 Gemmataceae bacterium | reverse complement strand
CGAACAACCGCATCGACCAGACATAGACCGCCACCCCCAAGCCCACCCCCAACAGCGCCATCATCACGCGGCCCTGGAACAGCATCGCGTCGGGATCATTGCCGGACTCGTAGAAGAACTGATGGCCCACCCACCAGACGTCGGAATGATACCAGGGGGGCTGTTCGAGGGCGGGGAAGGCGGGGCGGCCCAGGAGCAAGGGCAGGGCGGCCCAGCGCTGCGGCAGGTTGCCGTTCTCCGGGTTGAGCCGGTAGTCGTGAGTGATCCAGTAACTGTAGCCTGCCGTCAGGTGGGCAATCTCATCGCAGGTGACAGACTTGTCCCACACGCCGCTGACGGCCAGCGCGTAATACCCGACCAGGAGCAAAACCGCGGGGAGATGACGGCCGATCCGCGTCAAGCTGCCGTCGCCCCGGGCGATCGTTTCCGTCATCGCCTTCCAACCTCACGCCGGCTGTCGGAACGGGCCGGAAGTCATCCTAACGCCGGTTGACAGGGCAGACAACCGGGCCGCGCGCTCTGGTGCCGCCAGCCCGCCCTTGCTACCATCGGTGCTCATGAAGACCGCCGACCCGATCCGGAAGCGGGCCCGCCGTGTTGTCCGCCTGCTGGCCGGCCTTTACCCTGACGCCCGCTGCGCCCTGAACCACACCAACCCGCTGGAGCTGTTGATCGCCACCATCCTATCGGCCCAGTGCACCGACACCCTGGTCAACAAGGTCACGCCCGAGCTGTTCGCCCGCTTCCCCGATGTGTCATCTTTCGCCGCGGCCGACCCGGAGGAGCTGGAGAAGGCCATCCGGCGCGTCACCTTCTTTCGCGCCAAGGCCCGCAACATCATCGCCTGCTGTCAACGGCTGCTGGAACACCACGAGGGCCGGGTGCCCGGCCGCATGGAAGAGTTGGTGCAGCTGCCCGGCGTCGGCCGCAAGACCGCCAACGTTATCCTGGGCAATGTCTTCGGCGTCCCGGGGATCGTGGTTGATACCCACGTCGGCCGACTCAGCCGGCGTATGGGACTGACCACCGAGACGGACCCGGTCAAGGTGGAGCGCGACCTGATGGCCTTGCTCCCGCGCAAGGAATGGATCATGTTCAGCCATCGCATGATTTACCACGGCCGGCAGGTCTGCCATGCCCGCAAGCCGCGCTGCGAGACATGCGCGCTGGCGAAGGTCTGCCCGAAGATTGGAGTGGAAACAGGTTTAGCCGCTCACCCCCTCTCCCCCGCGGCGGGGGAGAGGGGGAGGGGGGAGGGGGTGAGCGGCTAAACGGAACTGCCATGAACTCCCTGCTCGACCGCTTTTGCCGTTACGTGCGTATCGACACGCAGGCTGATGAGAAGGCCACCACCTATCCCAGCTCGGTGGGGCAGCTCGAGCTGGGCCGTCTCCTCGTCGAGGAGCTGCGCGAGCTGGGGCTGCGCGATGCCCACCAGGACGCCCACGGTATCGTGATGGCCACCATCCCGGCCACTGTTTCCCGGTCCGCGCCGACCATCGCCTGGATCGCCCACCTGGACACCTCGCCGGAAACCAGCGGCCGTAACGTCAAGCCGATCATCCACCGCGACTATGACGGCGGCGATATGGTCCTGCCCGGCGATCCGACCAAGGTGCTGCGCGTCGCCGACAACCCCGAGCTGGCCGCCCTGAAGGGCAAGACAATCATCACCACCGACGGCACCACCCTCTTGGGGGCCGACGATAAGGCCGGCGTCGCGGTCATCATGGAGACGGCCGCCTATCTGATGGCTCATCCCGAGGTGCCGCACGGCCCCATCCGAATCTGCTTCACCTGCGATGAGGAGATCGGCCGCGGCGTCGATCACCTGGAGTTGAAGAAGCTGGGCGCCCACGTCGCGTACACCCTGGACGGCGGCGGCACAGGTGAGATCGACGGCGAAACCTTCTCGGCCGATCTGGCCGTGGTCACCATCACCGGCGTCAATGTCCACCCCGGCATCGCCAAGGGCCGGATGGTGAACGCGGTCCGCCTGGCGGGGCTGCTCCTCGACCGGCTCCCCCGGCAGGCGCTGACCCCGGAGACCACCGCCGACCGCGAGGGATTCCTGCACCCATACCGGATCGAGGGGGGCGTAGCGGAGGTGGTGCTACGGGTGCTGCTCCGCGACTTCGAGACACCGCGGCTGGCGGAGAAGGCCGAGCTGCTGCGAGCGGCGGCCCGGTTGCTGGAGGCCGAGTTCCCGCCGGCGCGGATCATGGTGCAGATCACGCCGCAGTACCGCAA
Organism: Gemmataceae bacterium; assembly: GCA_035575035.1. Taxonomy (GTDB): domain Bacteria; phylum Planctomycetota; class Planctomycetia; order Gemmatales; family Gemmataceae; genus DATLYH01. The sequence continues at coordinate 31,575 of DATLYH010000347.1, read as the reverse complement.
CATGGCCGAGGGGCTGGCGCGGGAGCCGCGTGCCTTGGCGTTCGCCGAAGAGGCGATGCGGCGGGTGGGCCTGGAGCCGCGGCGGACCATCGTGCGCGGCGGCACCGATGGCTCACGCCTGACCGAGATGGGCCTGCCGACCCCCAACCTCTCCTGCGGCGAGCACAACCTGCACTCGCCCCTGGAGTGGACCTGCCTGGAGGAAATGGAAACGGCGGTGCGGGTGCTGGTCGAGTTGGCAAGGGTTTGGGGCGAAAGCGGCTAAATGGTAAGAACTTACGGCAGGGAGGCGAGCGGCACGATGAAGGGGAACTGCGGCTGGAGGGCGCGGACCAGGCGGTCGTCGGCCGTGAGGAATTCGCACTGCTCCTGCTCGGCCAGGGCGACATACAGGCAGTCGTAGACGCCGATCCGCATCGGCGAGGAGATGGTGATGGCCCTCGGGACCAGGGAGACTGCAGGCAGGAGCCGGGGCGGCGTCGTCATCACGTCCGCCCAGAGGGCGAGGGCCTGGCCGATCGTGATCCGCCCCGGGCGCTCGGCGCGGGTGAGGGCGTGAGCCAGCTCGGCGGGGAAGACGTCGGGGGCAAGCAGATCGTGAACAGTCCGGCGGAACTCATCGCGCAGCTGCCGCGCCTTGGCGTCATGCTGCTCGGCCACAACCCACTTGAAGGCGACCGAGGAGTCGATGACGTACTTCATTCGGGCAGCTCACCCCGGAGTTCGCGGATCGCGGGGACGCCGATGTCGAGGATGCCGTGCCGTTCGAGAAGCTCCTGCCGGATCCGCTCGGCGCGTTCGCGGACGCGGCGGGCGACATGGGCAGGAACCGGCTTGCCGGAGGCGACACATTCGGCGACGACCCGCGCGTCGGCCATCACGTCGGCGGGAATGGTGTTGTTCGTGTCCATAGGCTCCCTCTTACCTGGAAAACTTGGCTTCCGCAAGCGGAGGATGAGAAGGATTCCCTTTCCTGATTGTACCTCAGCAGCGCGTGCTGGATGGCGATTGCGATCGAATCTGACGCGAGCAGTCGGCCGCCGCGCCGCGGGCTCGGTGGAAGCTATGGGACCTGATTGGAGATCACCGGATTCTGCGTCATTGGATCAAGCGCCGGGCCGGGGACGGCCGATGATCAAGTCGGCTGCCCGAAGACGGGCCGGCCGGCGCCGCACTCCCGAGGTAGGCGTGCGGTCCGCCGACAGGCCGCCCCGCCGGGGTGGGCGAACGCCTCGCGGCCTCCCGCGCCGCGCGGCGCCGGCCGGCTTTGCCGGCGAAAGGCGAAAGGGTTTCCCTTTCGCCTTTTTGCTTTGGCCTTCCGCCCCGGCGCTGCTATAGTCCTTTCGCGTCGCCTCCGAGGGTTTTTCGGACCACGTGAAAGGAGAACTCCCATGTACATCGGCGAAGCGCTGGTCGGCGAAGGCAACGAGGTCGCCCACATCGACCTGATGATCGGCCCCAAGGACGGCCCCGTGGGACACGCCTTCGCCAATGCCCTGGCCAACCAGAAACAGGGTCACTCCAACCTGCTGGCGGTGCTCACCCCCAACCTGCCGTGCAAACCGTACACCGTGCTGATCACCAAAGTGACCATCAAGGGGGCGGACCAGGCGGTCCAGATGTTCGGCCCGGCCCAGAAGGCGGTCGCCAAGGCAGTGGCTGACAGCGTCGCTGAAGGCGTCATCCCCAAGGACCAGGCCGAGAACCTGGTCTGCGTCTGCGGCGTCTTCATCCACTGGGAGGCCAAGGACAACGACAAGATCTACCAGTACAACTACGAGGCGACCAAACTCGCCCTTCAGCGCGCCATGCGCGGTGAGCCTCGGCTGGACACGATCCTCGCGCAGAAGGACACGGCCAAGCATCCGTTCTACAAATAGTCCGTAGCTTGTAGTCCGTAGTCCGTAGCAAGGAAGGGGCCGACTACGGACTACGGACCACAGACTACCGACATGAACAAACGCACGATCCTTATCCAGCTCGACAGCGACCCGCACCCCAGCGTCTTTGACCGGGTAGTGGCCCTTGACGCCGGCGCCGATGAGGTCTTCAGCTACGGCGGCGTTCGGCCGGAGCAGGTGCGCGACCTGGTGCATGGGGCGATCTTCACCCGCGGCCCCAAGGACTTGAACCGGACGGCCCTGTTCATCGGCGGCAGTGACGTGGCCGCCGGCGAACGGTTGTTGGCTGAGGCGGTCCGGCACATGCTGCCGCAGTGGGGGCTGCGCGTGTCGGTGCTCTTGGACGCCAACGGAGCCAATACCACGGCCGCCGCCGCCGTCGGGGCTGCCGGCCGGCACGGTCCGCTCGATCAGACCCTTGCCCTGGTGCTGGGGGGGACCGGCCCGGTGGGGCAGCGGGTGGCCCGCCTTCTGGCCCGGCAGGGGGCGCGGGTGCGCGTCGGCTCACGGCAGCGGGAGCGGACCGCCGCTGTCTGCGAGGCCATCCGGACCCGGGTCCCCGGCGCCCATGTCGAGCCGGTGACGGCCGGCACCCCCGACGAGGTGAAGGCCGCCTTGCAAGGTTGCCGCCTGGTTATCAGCGCCGGAGCCGCCGGTGTGCAGCTCCTCCCCCAGGCTGTGCGCGCCGCCTGCCCTGACCTCGCCGTGGCCATTGACCTGAACGCCGTGCCGCCCCCCGGCATCGAGGGGATCGAGGCCGCCGACAAGGGGACGATGCGCGACGGCGTGATCTGCTATGGCGCCATCGCCATCGGTGGGATTAAGATGAAGGTCCACAAGGCAGCAATCGCCCGCCTGTTCGAGAGGAACGACCAGGTGCTGGACGCAGAGGAAGTCTACGCCCTGGCCCAGACCGTCTCATGACACGCGTTGCCGGCACCGACCCGGGCACCAGCAGTCTGGACATTCTCATCCTTGAAGACGGCACGGTGCGCGACCAGTGCCGCTTCACCCCGCAGGAGCTGCGGGCCGACCCCGCGCTCCCCGTCCGCTGGTTGGAGCAGCGCGGGCCGTTCGACCTGATTGCCGGGCCGTCGGGTTATGGGCTGCCGCTGGTCCGCGCCGCCGACTGCACCGAGCGCGACCTGGCCCTGATGAGCCTGGTCCGGCCGGACGACCGCGGCCGCGGCCAGGGGGTGCTTGGCTTCTCGGCCGTGGTCCGGGCTCTGTGTGCCTCGGCGCTGCCGGTCGTCTTCCTGCCGGGCGTCATCCATCTGCCCACCGTCCCGGTCCACCGCAAGATCAACCGCATCGACCTGGGCACGCCGGACAAACTGTGCGTGGCGGCGCTGGCCCTGGCCTCAGAGGCGGGCGCCGGCGACCTGGCGGTGGTCGAGCTGGGCACGGCCTTCACCGCTTGCCTGGTGCTGCAAGGTGGCCAGGTCGTGGACGGCGTCGGCGGGACAAGCGGTCCGGTCGGCTGGGGCAGCGGTGGAGCCTGGGACGGCGAGGCGGCCTACCTGCTGTCGCCCCTGGTCAAGTCCGACCTGTTCGCCGGCGGTGTGCGCTCGGTGGCCGATGCAGCGGCGGCGCGGGCCTGCTTCCGCGAATCGCTGCTCAAGGCCGTGGCCGGCCTGCAAGCGGTGACGCCCTTCGACCGCCTGGTGCTCTCCGGCCGGTTGTTGGAAGTCGAGCCGGCGTTGGCGGCAGCCGTTGCGGCTGACCTAGGACGGTTCGGGAGTGTAGCGGTGCTCGCGCCGCTGCCCGGGGCATGGGTCAAGCATGCCGCCCAGGGCGCCGCCTTGCTTGCTGACGGTCTGGCAGGCGGTCGGCATGCGCCGCTGGTCGAGCGGTTGCGGCTGCGCGCGGCCGCCGGGACGGTGCTTGACTGGCTATGCCACCCACGCGCCGCGGAGATGCGGGCCGCCCCGGACGTGACCAGGTGACACGGTGACCAGGTGACCGGGCATCCGTGCGCTGCGACGTGGCACCGGCTGCCAGCCGGTGCCACCGTGCTCCACCCCGGCCACTTACCCGCCATCTTCGGGTCAGGTGCGCCGGGTCGGTCGGAATGACCTCCCCTTGGGGGAGACCATTTTCTATAGAGTAATGGAGGGGGGTAGTCCGGGCGGGGGCGCTTGGCCCCGGAGGTGACCCATGCCGTGGTGGTGGGTAGTGCCGGCGCTGCTCCTGGCCGTGGCGATCGTGGCGGTGCTGATCTGGTGTCCCTGGAGGGCACGGGCCGAAGTGAGGCGGCTCCGCCGCGCTTGCAAACTGTTCCACTTGCAGCGCGAACACCTCGAGGCGCAGTTCCTGCCGGCAGCGGCCGCGACCGGCAAACCGCGCGGGCTGCGCTGGAAAGATTGTGAGTGGGAGAGCGATGTCGTCTTCGCTCGCGACCGCCAGACCGGCATGTTGGTGGCCCTCGTCGGGATCACCGTCCGGTTTGAGGCGGTTGAGGGGAACGACATGGAGGACTTGCCCGCCGTCGGCAACCTGCGCAACGCCTCGGCGGTCTTCTACTACCAGCAGGGCCGCTGGCGGACGGGCGGCAAGGTCGTCTTCAACCTCAACCCCGACGAGGCGGTTGCCCGCTTCAAGAATCAGTACGAGCCGGTGGACCAACCGTGAGCCGTCGGGCAGTCGGGGCGGAGCGCACCGACACCCCGGCCGCCCCCGGTCCGCAGGGATAAGGGGGACCAAGGATATTCAGTTTTTACTTGACCGTCTGAGGGGGTATAGTAAGCTCAACTAATAACGGAAACCTGGGCCTAATAACGGAAACCTGGGCCCATTAGCCCCCCCCGAGGGGAGTCATGTCCTTTTACGCCCTTCCTGCCCTCGCTTCGGATTCGAGCGGTGCCTCCATCGCTTTCAGTTACATCGAATGGCTGGCCCTTCTCCGCAGAGACCTGTTGCAGCGCTGGAGACAGGGCGAAAGGATCCCGGTGGAAGAATACTTACGGCACTTCCCCAACCTGACTGCTCATGAGGAAGTCGTCCTGGATCTGATTGGCACGGAGCTGCTGGTCCGCAAGGAAGTCGGCGAGGACGCCGGCCTCGACGAGTACCTTCGCCGTTTTCCAAATTTCGACGCGCCGCTCCGCCGTCGGTTCGAGATCCTCCAGGCGTCGAGCCGGACGCCTTCAGAGGGCCAGCTTCCGGCTGACAGTGGGTCGCCGACCCTCAGCGCGCCGTCCGCGCTGGCCGGCGCCGCTGCGCCTTCGGAGCGTCCGCCCACAACCTTGCTCTGGGGCCCGCGGGCAGAAACCCCCTCGGCTCCCCTGGAAACCATCTCCACGCCGCCGTTGGCAGCCACTCCCCCCGTCGGCCCAGCTTCCTCTGTCAGCCTGGCACCCCCCGGTTACGAGATCCTGGGCGAACTCGGGCAGGGCGGTATGGGGACTGTGTACAAGGCCCGACAGCTGAGTTTGGGCCGACTGGTGGCCCTGAAGATGATCCGGGGAGGCCCCCACGCGGCTTCGAAGGACATCGCACGTTTCCGCACCGAGGCCGAAGCGGTCGCCCGCATGCAGCACCCCAACATCGTCCGGATCTATGAGGTCGGTGACCACAACGGTCAACCCTACTTTACCCTGGAGTTCATTGAGGATGGCAGCCTGGCGGCCCGGGTGAATGGCACGCCGCTGCCGGCCCTCCAGGCCGCCGAGTTGGTGGAGGTGCTGGCTCACGCCATGCACGCGGCCCACGCGCGGGGCATCGTCCACCGCGACCTGAAGCCAGCCAACATCCTGCTGGCCCGGAGCGACAGCCCCGACGCGGTGGCGATCGACCTGGAAGGGGGGACGGTCCGCTACGAACCGAAGATCACCGACTTCGGCCTGGCCAAGAAGCTGGACGCGGAAGCCGGGCAGACGCACACGGGCGAGGTCATGGGGACCCCTTGTTACATGGCCCCCGAGCAGGCCACCGGCCAGACAAGGGAGATCGGGCCCCCACTCGACATCTACGCCCTGGGGGCAATCCTGTACGAGTTGTTGACGGGCCGGCCGCCGTTCCGCGGCGCGACGATCTGGGACACCCTGGAGCAGGTTCGGTCCCAGGAGCCGGTCCCGCCCCGGCGGCTCCAACCGAAGGTGCCGCGCGACCTGGAAACCATCTGCCTCAAATGCCTCCAGAAAGACCCGAAGAAGCGCTACGTCAGCGCCCAGCAGTTGGCCGACCGGCTGCGGCTGTTCCGCAACGGCCAGCCAATCCCCGACCGCCCCACCCCCCTTTGGGAGCGCGGCCTGAAGTGGGCCCGGCGCCGGCCGGCAGTTGCGGCGCTGGTGGCCGTCAGCGCCCTGGCGACGGCGGGCCTGTTCTCCGGCGCCATCTTCTACGCCCAGTATCAGCACCAGCGGGCGCAGGTGGCGGAGCAACAGATCCGGGACCGAGACCGCCTCGAGAAAATACGGCTGGAGGCCCGCGAGCGTATCCTCAAGGGGCAGCAGGCGATGGAGCGGCAGGAATGGGAGAACGCCAAGTTCCACCTCGGCGAGGCCCTCGGCCTGGTCGGCAATGATCCCTTGGTGGGGGAGATGCGGGCTGAGGCCCAACAGCTGCTCGACGAGTTGGTGGCACGGGATCGGACCCAGACGAAATACCGTCAGTTCCTAGAGCGGCGGGACAAGGCCCTGTTTCACGCGACGTTGGCCACCGGCGAGGGCCTGCTCGCCAATCTCCGAGCTACCCGTGAGGCGGCAGGTCAGGCGCTCGCCCTGTTCGGGGTGCACAGCGACGGCGGGGCCGGCCCCCTCCTTGACGCCTCGCTGACCGACCGCCAACAAGCCGAGATCAAGGCCGGCTGTTACGAACTGCTCCTGGTCCTGGCGGAGGCGGTCGCCTACCCGGTGCCCGACGAGCCCGCGCAACAACACCACGAGCGGCTGCGGCAGGCAGTCCGCATTCTGGATCGGGCTGCTCCGTTGGGCAAGCCGACCAAGGCCTATCACCTGCGGCGGGCCCGCTACCTGGAGCAACTGGGCGAAGAGGCGCAGGCCCAGCGTGACAGTGCCCAGGCGGCCGGCCTTCAACCGACGACCCCCCTGGACCACTACCTGGTCGGGGACGAGTACAGCAAACAGGGAAAGCTGGAGCAAGCGGCCCGTCACTTCGAGCTGGCCCTGGACTTGCAGCCCGACCATTTCTGGGCCAGGTACTTCCTCGCCCTGACCTATCTGCGCCAGCAGCGCCCGGCGGAAGCCAAGGCGGTTCTGACCGCTTTGGCCGGGCAGGATGCGGACTTCGTCTGGACCTACCTGCTCCGCGGCTACGCCCACGGCCAGCTAAAGGACTTTGAACGGGCCGAAGCGGATTTCCAGAGGGCGCTCCAGTTCCAACCCGGCCCGGACGCCCGCTATGTGCTTTACGCCAACCGCGGTGTCATGCGGCTGCGGCAGGGAGGGAAGTTCGAAGAGGCGGTGGACGACCTTCGTCGGGCAATGCAGCTGAGGCCGGATCAGTATCACACGCACCTGAGCCTTGCGCAGGCGTACCGGCAGCAAAAGGAGTGGGACGCGGCGCGGCAGCATTTGGCGAAAGCCATCGAGCTAGAACCAGGTCTGGCGTCGCTCTACCGCAGCCGGGCTGCCGTACACCTGGAGCGCCAGGACCTGGCCGCCGCCCTGGATGATTTCGACGAGGTCATCCGGATCGACGAAGCGACTGCCGCTCCCCCCTCAACAGTGGCGAAGGATTACGCCGACCGGGGCCGCCTCCGCTACCGCCGCGAGCAGTGCCAGGAGGCGTTGGCCGATTACGATGTCGCCTTGCGGCACCGGCCGGATTATGCACTAGCGCACCGCTGGCGTGCCGAGGCGCTCGTGAAGCTACACCGCTTCGAAGAGGCGCTGGCCGCCTTCGAGCAGTACTTCAAGCATGGGGGCAAGCCGCTGGCGGAGGTGTACCAACAGCAGGGACTGGCGCAGGCCCGGCTCGGCGAGCATCGGCAGGCCATTCAGGACTACACGCGGGCAATCGGGCTCCGGCAGGAAGCGCTGCGGACGATGGACCGCGGCGTGGCTCCGGCGCAGGCGGCAGAGCGCGAGCGGCTCCGGCGAGAGCTGGCCGCCACGTACAGTTCCCGCGGCTACGCCTACCTGGCGTGCCATGCGAGCCAGCTGGCCCACGATGACTTCCAGCAGGCCCTGGACCTGCTGCCGGAGGATGGCGACTCCTTGCTGGGCCGCGGCCTGGCTTGCGTGCAGCTCGGCGCGTACCGGCAGGCCACGGCGGATGCCGACGCGGCCCTGCGGCTGGCGCCGCTGAATCCCCGGCTGCTTTACGGGGCGGCCCGGATTTATGCCCAGGCGGCCCGCCTGGCCGCCGAGGACCCGATGATCCGCAACCCGCTGACGGCGGCACCGCGACAGCGCTACCTGGATCGAGCCCTCGACTTGCTCGAGGGGGCTCTCAACCTCTCCACCCCCGAGGAACAACGGGAGTTGTGGAAGCGTCTCCGGGTTGATGCCGACTTCGACCCGATCCGGCAAAGCCCGGCCTACGCCCGGCTGGCGGCCCGATTCGCCTCAAGCAGCAAAACCGACTGAGAACTCACCATGTTGCTCCGCCCCCTCCGGTGGCTCACAAGGTTTTCCTCCCGGCCAGCCCGGCCCCGGGGCTCGGCTCGTGGGGTGCTTCCGGCGCCCGGATGGCAGCGGGCCCACGGCCGCCGGCCGCCGTCTCTGGAGCAGCTGGAAGACCGGCTCCTCTTGGCGGTTGTGACTTATGCCAGCACCGATGTCCCCCGGCCGATCCTGGACGAAGCCACCGTCACCTCGACGCTGACCGTGGCGGATGGGTTCCTCATCGGCGACGTCAATGTCACCCTGAACATCCGCCACACCTTCGACTCCGACTTGGAGGTCTTCCTGATCGGCCCGGACGGCACCCGGGTGGAGCTGTTCACCGCGGTCGGCGGCTTTGGCGAGAATTTCACGAACACCACCCTGGACGACGAGGCCGCCACCGCCATCTCGACGGAGGCTGCCCCGTTCACCGGCATCTTCCGCCCCGAGGGCCGGCTCAGCGACTTTGACGGCAGAGGCGTGCAAGGGGTCTGGACCCTGGAAATCACCGACAGCGCAGCCGGCGATGTCGGTGTGCTCACCGGCTGGTCGCTCACCCTCGACGACGAGCTGCGCGACGATTTCGGCAACGACTTTGCCACAGCCCAGCCGGTTACGCTATCGCCGTCGGGTTCGGCCAGCCGGGCCGGGACCATCGAGGTGGAGGGAGATGTGGACTTCTTCCGCTTCGTAGCCCCGGTCACCGGGCTGCTGACGGTCAGGCTGGGCGCGGCCGGCGGCGATCTGGACCCCTACCTGGCGGCCTATGGTCCCAACGGGCAGGCACCGATCCAGGAGGATGACGATAGTGGGCCGGGTCTGGACAGTCTGCTGCACCTCAGTGTCGTCGCCGGACAGACCTATTACGTCCAGGCCGCTGCCTTCTTCGGGACGACCGGGCCGTATACCTTGACCTTTACCACGACCCCGGCCGAGGCAGCGGATAACGACTTCGCCACGGCCCAACCGATCACGCTGTCGCCGTCGGATTCAGTCAGTCGGGCGGGGGCCATCGAGGTGCCGGGGGACGTGGACTTCTTCCGCTTCGTGGCTCCGCTGACCGGTACCCTGACGGTGGGGCTAGGCGCGGCCGCCGGCAGCGGCCTGGACCCCTACCTGGCAGCGTATGACCGTCCTGAAGCGTCGGCGCCGCTCGCGGAGGATGACGACAGCGGGCCGGGGCTGGACAGCCTGCTGCAACTGAGCGTGGTCGCGGGACGGACCTACTATCTGCGGGCCGGCGCCTTCGGGGAGACTGTGGGCGGGTACACGCTGGCTCTCGCCCCCGATGACTTCGGCGATGATTTCGATATGGCTGAGCCGATCGAGCTGCGGCCCGACGGCTCCGGGAGCCAGACGGGGGCCATCGGGGTGCCCGGAGACGGAGACATCTTCCGCTTCGTGGCTCCGGTCACCGGATTGCTGACGGTCCGCCAGGAGGCGGCCCCGGGGAGCGGCCTGGACAGCCTCCTGACTGCCTTCGACAGCGCACAGGCCCAACTCGCCCGCAACGATGACATCCACTTTCCGCAGAACTTGAACAGCCAGGTGCAGCTTAGCGTCGTCGCCGGGCAGACCCATTACGTCCAGGCCGCTGCCTTCTTCGGGACGACCGGGCCGTATACCTTGACCTTTACCACGACCCCGGCCGAGGCAGCGGATAACGACTTCGCCACGGCCCAACCGATCACGCTATCGCCGTCGGATTCGGTCAGTCGGGCGGGGGCCATCGAGGTGCCGGGGGACGTGGACTTCTTCCGCTTCGTGGCCCCGCAGACGGGTCCCCTGGTGATCCGCCAGGAGGCGCCCCCGGGAAGCGGCCTGGACAGCCTCCTGGAGGTCTATAATGACGCACGCGCCCTGCTCGGCAGCAACGACGACTTCGACTTTCCTCGGAGTTTGAACAGCCAGGTCCGGCTCAACGTGGACGCCGGCCAGATCTACTATGTCCGGGCCGGTGCACTCAGGTCCGCCGTGGGCGACTACACCCTGACCTTCACCTTCATCTCGGACGACTTCGGCGACGATTTCGCTGCGGCCTTGCCTGTCCTGCCGTTCTCCTCGGGCCCGACGGACTTTTCGGGCGCGATCGAGGTGGCCGGGGACGTGGACTTCTTCCGCTTCGTGGCGCTGGTGACAGGCACCCTAACGGTCCGCCAGGGAGCAATCCCGGGGAGCAGCCTGGACAGTTTCCTGGATATCTACGACGCCTCCCAGACCCTGCTGGACACGAACGACGACATCGACTTTCCGCAGAACTTGAACAGCCAGGTGCATCTCGCCGTCACCGCCGGTCAAACTCTCTTCATTCGGGCCGCTGCTTCCCCCTTGGCCGCCCTCACCGACCAGACGACCGGGCGGTATACGTTGACCTTTATCATGACCCCGGCCGAGGTCGAGGACGCCGAGAATAGTGACAACTCACCGCCGCCCCCGCCCGGAGAGCCTCCTCCTGGTCCCGTGGTGGGAGACGTCGCCTTGTCGTCCTTGTTGTTGGCATCCCCTGGTCCGGCCTCGGGCCTGACCGGCGCTACGGTAAGCGACCCAAGAGCGATTCCGTTACGGTTCAACTTGGTGTTGGGAAGCGGTACGGCTGACGCACGGCCTGCGTCCACGGCTCCTGTATCGCCCCTTGTCCACGGCGGGGGAGACGATCGGTTTACCACGCCTGGACCGGGCACGCAACCGGTCGAGTCGCGCACCGCAAGCGAGGAGCTAGGCTTCCGGGAAGATGCCGAAGCCCTCGGCGTGGCTGATGATGTGGTGGGCTCGCTGCTGCTCGGCCAACCGACGCAAGCGCTCGTCCAACGATTGGCGATCGTCGAAACTCCAGCCGTCGGGGAGATCAGGGAGATGGGCCCTACGGAGTTAGCAACGGAGGAAAACGACGAAGATCCCTGGGGAGGCTTCATCATCGGCCTGGAGCGAGCAGCCGGTGTGGACCGGCCGGTTCACACCGGCCGCTCGCCCGGCCGGCCGGTTCACACCGGCCGCTCGCCCGGCCAGCCGGTTCACACCGGCCGCTCGCCCGGCTACGGCCACTCCGTGCGCGGAGGCCAGGAATCGGGCGGCGGGCAAGATCACCTCCGAGTCGAAGTTCCCGACCTGCGGCTGCCGAAGGTGGCAGGCGACGGCTGGCCGGCGAAAGATGGTTGGGATGGGGGAAGTCCGCCCTTCCTCGGCGCCGCCATCCCCGCTGTTTTGGCACCAGAGGCAGCGTCGGGGGAGCCGGGGGTGAGCGCAACGACACCCGAGCCACCCCCCGTCGAGGCACCGGAGGACGGGGTTTATTCCTTCGATGAGGCCGAAACGCTGGCAGCGCTCCTCGTGCTCCTGGGGGGCAATGCCGTCTTGCTCTGCCGGGACCGTCTGGACAATCACCGGGCTCGGACAGTACCCCGTCGCTAACGCTCCGGGCTCGGATAGTACCCCGTCGCTAACGCTCCGGGCTCGGATAATACCCGGCGCTAACGCTCCGGGCTCGGGCCAAGTGCTCTCAGGCCACATACGGCAGCACATAGGGCCCTTTGGGGATGACGGCGATCCGTGCCTGCGGCCCATACTCGGCAAGGCTGTCAGCGACCGCCTGCTCCACGGAGGCGGCCGGCTCGACGTAGCAGCGCCGCAATGTTTCCGGCGGCAGGCCGTGGCTGACCACCTTCACCTTGCAGCGCTCCACCACCTTCGCCAGTTCCTCCAACTGCCATTGATCCATCACGAAATAATCCTTTCCCAGGATGCGCTGCTTGAACACCTTCAGGTCGGGGTTTTCGGCCATGACACGCTGGAACTCAGGGCTGCCCAGTCCCTCCGTCAGGCTGGCCGCCAGGATGATCGTGCCCCCCTGCTTGACGATCGGCAGGGCCCCCGTCAGCCCCTTGACCGCCTGGTACCACGTTGTGTCGAGCGGATAGCCGGCGCAGCTGGTCACCACGATGTCGCACGGCTCGGGCACCGGCACCTTGACCACTTTCTCGATGAAGCGCACCCCTTCTTCCCAGGCCTTGATCATGTCGCCGGCGCCGACCCAGGTGATGCGCCGCTGTCCATCGATGCAGACGTTGACAATGAAGTCGCAGCCGGCCATCAGGGCGATGCGGGTGTTTTCCTCGTGGACCGGGTTGCCCTCGACGATGCCGCAGTCGGCCTTGGGATGCTCCAGGAAACGGGGCCCGTGCCAGATTTTGACCGTCTCCAACGCGGCGATCCCGGGACAGATCACCTTGCGGCCGCCCGAGTAGCCGGCCATCAGGTGCGGTTCAATCAGGCCGGTGGTGATCTTCAGGTCGGCCCGCACATAGCGGCGGTCGAGGTAAACGGGCACCCCGTTCGGCGTCGTGCCGAGGTAATCGTGCTCCTCCAGCACCTTGCCGCGGTGGTTCGCGATCCGGTAGTTTGCCACGATCTCTGGACCAAGCATCTCCTCCAGCTCGGCCCCCTCGTTGGGCCGATGGAGGCCGGTAGCAATCAAGATAAGAATGTCCGAGCGGGCGATCCCTTGTTCCTCCAGGGTGCGGAGGATCGGGGGCAGGATCAGCCGGTTGGGCACTGGCCGGGTGATGTCGCAGACCAGGATGCAGGCGTTCTTCCGGCCGCGGGCCAGCTCGGCCAGCGGCCTGGTGCCGATGGGGTTACGGAGAGCGGCAGCGATGGCCGCTTCTGGATCGGCCAGCGGCGGCGCCGGCCGGATGGCCAGCGGCCCAACTATGCGGTCATCGGGAAGGTCTACTTCCAGTCCAGTTCGGCCGTAATCGAGGGTGATGCGCATGTTCGTTCGGGGTCCGTAGTCTGGAGTAAACGGCGGGCAGGCAGTCTTGTCCGCGCCGGCAGGGGTTCTTATCATCAAATATACTGGTGCTGCGGATCACGGACTACAGACGGTGGACGAATTCCCATGTCCATTGACAAGAGCCTGCGTCGTAAGAATCAACTCCAGCGCGCCCGCAACGTGCTGACGCGCGGCGAGCGGATCAAGGCCCTGATGGACCAGGAGCGCTGGCAGGAAGGGCGGAGTCCCTTCGGCTTGCCCAAGGTGAAGGTGGTCAAGGTGGTGGTCAAGAAGGCCAAGAAGGCCAAGGAAGAGGAGAAGCCAGCCGCCGAGGGGGGCGAGGCCGCCGCGGCAGCACCGGCTGCCGAGAAGAAGTAATCCGCCGGCAATCGTTGAGCGGCCAGCAGCCCGTGGGGTCGGCGAAGTAGGAACAACGCAAGCGGCCGGGTGGAAGCGCCCGGCCGCGAGCATTTTCTTCGCCTCTTGCGCCGTCATCCCCCGCCTATGGTCGTCACGGTGACAGGCGCCCCCACGCCGATGCCGAGCCGCTTCGCCGCACTCCCCTGGACTACGGCGACCTCTAGTGTCCCCGCGCTGGAAACCAGCGCCACCAGGGCCCCCGGCTCGGCCTCGGCGTAGGTCCGTACCCGCCGGGACACCTCGTGGCCGCCGACCATGACACGCATCGGCCGGCCGGCCAAGGCCATGAAGGCATCGCCCGGAATGTTGGTGATCAGATTGCCGAAGTGATCGACGAAGACCACGGCGCCGGCCAGGCGGTCGGCCTCTACCGTCGGCGGCCGCTCCTCCAGCTCGACCCACTGCGAAACGGCCGGCCCCAGCGCCCGGGGATCGGTGCCCAGGCTGAGGTGCCCGGCCACCGGCGCCAGGATGTCTCGGCCGTGGAACGTGGCGCTGACCGGCTGCCGCCAGTAGCGCGGCTCGGCCAGACGGATGACGGCCGGCGCCCCTGCGACCGCCCGGGCCAGCAACGTCCAGCAGCCATTGTCCGGCACCAGCAGCCGATGGCCGGCGACCGTGACATGAAGCAGGGCCCGTTCGGTGCCGACCCCCGGATCGACGACCACCACGTGGATCACCCCTGCCGGGAAGTAGGGAAGGGCCGACGCCAGAAAGAACGCCGCCTGGCGCACGTCCTGAGGCGGGATCTGATGGCTGAGGTCAATGAGGCGAGCGGCCGGGTTGATGCCGAGGATCACCCCCTTCATCGCGGCGACATAAGGAGAGTCCTCGCCGAAGTCGGTTGTCAGGGTGATGAGAGGGTCAGGCATGGGAGTGGTGCGTGGTGAGTGGTGCGTAAGGAAGTGGATCTCTTCCCTCACCACTCACCGCCACTTCTCACTTGGCTCGGCTGAGGTACTCGCCGGTGCGAGTGTCCACCATGATCACGTCACCGACATTGATGAACGGCGGCACGGTGATCTTGAGGCCCGTCTCCAGGGTGGCCGGCTTGTACTGGGCGGCGGCGGTCGCGCCCTTGACCGACGGCTCGGTATCGACCACCTTCAGTTCGACGGTGGCCGGCAACTCCAGGCTGATCGGCTTGCCCTCGAAGAAAACGACCTGGACGTTGGTGTTCTCCTTGAGGTATAGCACCTGGTCGCCGACCCACTCTTTGCCCAGGTGGATCTGGTCATAGGTTTCGTTGTCCATAAAGACCAGGTCGTTGCCGTCGGCGTACAGGTATTGCATCTCGCGGCGGTCGAGGTAAGCCACCTCGACCTTATCCTCGGGCTTGACCCGCTGGCGCACGACCGCGCCGGTTTTGAGGCTCTTCAGGGTAAGGTTCAGGATGGCTCGCCAGTTGCCGGGCGTGATTAGCTCGCGATCGACAACCGCGTGGAGCTGGCCGTCTTCGCCGACGATCACCTGGCCCTTGCGGACGTCGCTGTATTTAGCGGAAGCCACAAACCCCTCCGTCTTCAAAAGGGCGCCCGCTTGGGCACCAAATCCAAGAGACCTTTTATCGTAGCAGAAATGGCCTGAACTGAGAAGAGTGACTGACGGGCCAGGCAGGGCTGTTTCTTGTGTCAAGTTGGATAAACCTGCCGGCCGTCGTTCCTGGACTTACGGCGACAACTCCTCGCCCAGGCTCAAGCAAGAAAACAGTCCTGGACACTCGGCACACTCGGCCAAGTGTCGTTGACGGCGCCGGCGGCTTGCCGTAGTATCCGCCCGCTTGGGGAACGGTTCGATGCCGAGGGAACGGATGTCCCGGCGGAAGTGGCTGGCCCGAGGTCTGGTCTTGCTCATTGCCGGCGGCCTGGCGGCGGCCGGGCTGCTCTACCAGCGCTGGACCAATCCCGCCGCCGTCCGCCAGCAAGTCCTTGAGCAGGTCGCCGCGCATTTTGTCGGCGTCCACGTCAGCCTGGAGTCGGCCCGCCTGCGCCTGCTCGGCGGCATCGCCGTGCGCGACCTGCGCCTCTGCCGCCGCGATGACCTCGACCGCACCGACTTCGCCTACTTCCCCTCCGCCGTCATCTATCACGACAAGGAACAACTCCTCGACGGCCGGCTCGCTGTCCGCAAACTGGAGCTGCACCGCCCCCGGCTGCGGGTCATCCGTGGCCGCGATGGCCGCTGGAATCTTGCCGGCATCCTCGGCCCCGTCGAACCGGATAAGCAGCTGCCCACCATCGTCATGCAGCAGGCCACCGTCGTCGTCGAGGACCAGTCCGCTGCTCCGGGAACGCCCCCCATCGAGGTCCGCAATGTCCACCTCACGCTGATCAACGACCCGTTGCCGACCGTGGCCTTTGAAGGGACCGGCACCTCGGACGTTGCCCGAACCGTCCGTGTCCGCGGCAAGTGGCAGCGGGCCACCGGCGACACCGACCTCACCATCGAGCTGGACGGCATCCCTGTCGGGCCGGCGCTGGTGCAGCGGCTCAGCTCCTACGGTCCCGAGTTGGCCGGCCATCTCCGCCAGCTCGAAGGGATCGGCAAGCTCGAAGGGGAGCTGCACTACTACCCCGGCAGCGCCGAGCCCTGGGCCCATGACTTCCGCTTTCACCTCAGCCAGGGCAAGCTCGATCACGCCCGGCTTCCCCTCCCGCTCGAAGATGTCCAGGCGTTGCTTCACATCGTCAACGGCGAGGTGACGCACGGCGAGGCCGCCGCCCGCGCCGGGCCCGCGCAGGTGGAGCTGACCGTCAAGGACCTGACGCCCGGCGGCGACGCGCTGGCCGATCTGGTCGAGCGGCTGGACCTCCGGGTCAAGCATTTACAAGTCACCAGGGAGCTGTTCGAACGGCTGCCGCCGGAGTTGCAGGAGATCCGCGAGGACTTCCGCCCGCAGGGGACCGCCTCACTGACGCTGGCCTTCCAGCGTGAGCCGACAGGGGAATGGCAAAGGCAGCTCATCATCCAGCCCGAGGATGTGCAGGCCAGCTGTAGCGCGTTTCCTTACCTGCTCGAACACATCACCGGCACCATTGAGCACGAGGCCGGCAGCGACCGCGAGGAGCGGATCAAGATCAACCTGGTCGGCCGGGCTGGCTCGCGGCCGGTCTACATCAAGGGAGAGGTGGCCGGGCCGCGCGGCCAGCGGGCGGTGCACGTGGACGTCTGGGGAGACAACCTGCCGCTGGACGAGAAACTGCTGGCCGCTCTGCCACCGGAGTACCAGCCGCTGGCCCGGTCGTTCCACGCCACGGGGCAGGGGGATTTCCGGGCCTTCTTCCGCCGCGGCCGAGGCGCCCCGCGCCCCAGCAACCGCTATCTGGTCTATTTCCACCACGCTGCCCTGCGCTACGATGGCTTCCCCTACCCGCTGGAGAACGTCAGCGGCACCCTGGAGATCCAGCCGGACCACTGGGAGTTCCGCGACTTTCGCGGCAGCCACAAGGGGGGCGAATTCCGCACCTCCGGCCGGTCGTTCCCGGGACCGGACGGCGACCGGCTGGTGATGGACATCCGCGGCATCAACATGCTCCTCGACGAGGAGATGGCGGCGGCGATGGCGAAGGAGGAAGACCTGCGGCACACCTGGAAGGTCTTTGCGCCGGGCGGTCGGATCGACTTCGAGGGCCGGATTGTCCGCCCAGCGGGGCGCAAGCCGGACATTGATCTGACCGTCTACCCGCGCGGCTGTACCATCCGGCCGGAGTTCTTCCCCTACCTGGTGGACGACCTGCGCGGCAAGGTGCGCTACGCCCGCCGTTGGGTCCACTTGGAGAAGATCCGGGCCCGGCACGGCGACAGCCGGCTCGGCCTGGATGAAGGCCTGGTCTACCTCAAGCCCGAAGGGGGGGTCTGGGCCCGGCTGGTCGGTCTGCACGGCGATCCCCTGGTGCCCGACCTCGACTTCCTCCAGGCGCTGCCGCCGCTTCTGGGTGGGGCGTGCCGGGTGCTCAACCTCAAGGACCCGCTCCGTCTCCACACGGAGTTGGTGATCGACTCGTCGTCGGAGCCGGGCCGGCCGCCGGTCATCTACTGGGACGGCGTGCTCGGCCTGCGCGGCGCCTCCCTGGAGGCGGGAGTTCGGTTGGAGCGCGTCAGCGGCCGGCTCGCTTGCCGCGGCCGGCACAACGGCAAGCAGCTCGACGGGTTGCTCGGCAACATCCTGCTCGACGAGGCGGTCCTGTTCGGGCAGCCGCTGCACGACATTCACAGCCAGATTGAGGTGACACACGACGAGCCGGATGTGCTGCGACTGCCCGGCCTGCGAGCCCGCCTCTTCGGCGGCGAAATCTACGGCCCCGCCCGGGTGGAGTTCGGCCCGACCATCCGCTACGAGCTGAATCTGACCGCCGCCCAGGTCCGGCTGGAGGAGTTCGGCCGGCATAACCTCGGTCCCGGCGCCGAATTGCAGGGGTTGGCGGCGGCCCGGCTTTACCTCACCGGCCAGGGAGCGGACATCCACGACCTCAAGGGGAGCGGCAGCATCGACGTGCCCCAGGGCAAGATGTACAATCTGCCGCTTTTGCTCGACCTGCTCAAGGTGCTGGGGCTGCGGCTGCCGGACCGGACGGCATTCGAGGAAGCCCACGCTACCTTCACCATCGAGGGACCGGTCGTCCACATCAGCCGGCTTGATCTGCTCGGCAACGCCATCAGTCTGCGCGGCCAGGGCCGGATGGACCTGTACGGCAACGACATCGACCTCGACTTCCACGCCGACTGGGCCCGGCTCAACCAGATGCTGCCGCCGGTCATCGACAAGATCCCGACCACGATCAGTAACCAGCTCCTGCGGATCAACATGCGCGGCCGGATCGGTGATGTCCGCTGTACCAAGGAGCCGGTCCCCTTACTGATGGACCCCATTAAGAAGGTGATCAAGGGGCCGTCGAAGGGGGGACGCCCGCCGCCGAAGCCGGCAACGGTCCCGGAGCCGGCCGGCGGGACAGCTCTTGACGGGGGCCGGCCGACCCCTGTCCGCCCCGGGCCGAAGGATTACTAAAGTCCCACCCGCCCGCGTGCCGATAAATATTTCCAGCGCCGTTGCTGACGCCAGTCCCGAACGGAGGCCGTCGTGCCCTGGAGCATCCTGCACCGCATGATCTTCGGCGAACTGGTGAAGGTCTTTCTCCTTTCACTGGTGGGGATCACCGGCATCCTGCTGTTGGCCGGAATCGTCGCCGAGGCCACCCAGCAGGGCCTAGGGCCGGCCCAGGTGCTGATGATTATCCCGCTCCTGATCCCGAGCACCCTGCCGTACACCATCCCGGCCACCACGCTGTTTGCCACCTGCCTGGTCTACGGCCGGCTTTCCCACGACAACGAGATCCTGGCCATCAAGGCGGCCGGCATCAACGTGCTCAAGGTCGTTTGGCCGGGCGTCCTGCTCGGTATCCTGATGAGCCTAGTGACGATGGGGTTGTACTACCGGCTCATCCCCTACACGCAGGCCCGGCTGCGGCAGGCGGTGCTGCAAGATGTGCAGGAGTTTCTCTATGCGATGCTCAAGCGCGACAACCGCATCCGGCACGCCCAGCTGCCTTACGAGATCTACGTCAAGCGGGTGCAGGGGCGCAAACTGATCGACCCGGTGTTCAAGCGCAAGGATGAGCGGGGCCACTTCGACATTGTGGCCGAGGCCCGCGAAGCTGACCTGCGGGTGGACCTGGCGCGGGGCGAGCTGCAAATCCGCATGCTGAACGGCGTGGTCGCCGGTGAGGGGGGCACGGCCTATTTCGAGGACCGCATTTTCGCCGTGCCACTGCCGAAAGACCTCCTCGACAAGCGCCCGCGCAAGCCCCGGGAGCTGACCTGGCAGGAGATCCTGAGGCGGCTGGAAGCGCTGCGCAAGGAAGACGAGCGCCTGGCCGCCGCCCGAGCCCAGGCCGCATCCCGGGCCTTGATGAGCCAGGCCCCCCCCAACCTGAAAAACCACCTGAATAATCTCCATAACCAGCGCCAGATCATTCGCCAGGAGATGCGCCTGCTAATCATCGAGCAGAACATGCGGCCGGCACTGGCGTGCGGCTGCCTTTGTTTCGTGTTGGTTGGCTGTCCGGTCGGAATCTGGTTCAGCCGCAGCGACTACCTCAGCGCTTTCATCACCTGTTTCCTACCCATCCTGTTCGTTTACTATCCGCTGTTACTGTGCGGCAACAACCTCGCCAAGGCGGGCAGCCTCCCGCCGGCCGTGGCCCTGTGGATCCCCAACGCCGCCATCGGCCTGATTGCCCTGCCGCTGTACTGGCGGCTGTTGAAGCACTGAGTACCCCTCCCCCAACGCGATGGCCTGCGACTCTCTGCTCCATGCCAGCGGCTGCCTGCCAGACGTGGGCGCGCCGTTCTGCCATTGGACAGGCCGGGGCGGGATCGTATAATCCATTTCCCCCCTGCTGCGAGCGGCCGCGACGAAAGGGAAGGCCTCCCATGATCAGTCAAGACCTTCTGGAAATCCTTCGCTGCCCCATGGACCCGAGCCACACCCGGCTCAGCCTGGAGGGCGACCGGCTGGTCTGCCAGCGCTGTGCCCTGCGCTTCAAGATCAAGGACGGCTTCCCGGTCCTGATCGTGGAAGAGGCCGAATTACCCCCCGGCTGCGCCAGCCTGGACCAACTCCCCTGTCAGCGTGACAAGAAGGCTGGCGGCGCCTGACCGGGCGGAGGGCGACTCCCATGCCCAGCGTCGAGTTGACCTGCCTGAGGGTTGAACCATGACGATCCCACACCGCCTTTATGTCGGCACCATCGGCGAGGGCCTGTTCCGCAGCACCGACGGCGGCGCGTCGTTCCGCCGCGCCTGTGAGGGGATGTTCGTCGAGTGCCACGTCCGCGCCCTGGCTGTCCATCCCCGTGACCCGCGCCTCCTTTATCTGGGCAGCGAGCAGGGCCTGTTCCGCAGTGCCGACGGGGCCGACTCCTGGTCGCGCGTCGAGTCGCCGGTCAACGGGCTGCAAGTCTGGTCCATCCTGCTGCTGCCGCATGCGCCCGACGTGATCCTGGTGGGCACTTGCCCATCGCGGTTATTCCGCTCCACGGACGGCGGCCGCACTTGGGAGGAGCCGCCGGTCCGCATTGAGCAGCATTGCCCGCGCATCATGCACACGCGCGTCACCACCCTGCTCGCCGATCCGACCCGGCCGGGAACCATCTGGGCCGGTATCGAGATCGACGGGCTGCGCGTCAGCCATGACGAGGGGCGGACGTGGCAGGAAATCGGCAAGGGGCTGAGCTCGCTGGACATTCACAGCATGGTACTTGTGCCAGGCAACGGCCGGCCGAAACGCTTGCTGGCGAGCACCAACAATGACCTGAACCTGAGTGTGGACGAAGGACAGACCTGGCAGCCGCTGAAGGTGGGTCGGTCGTTGCCCTGGTCGTACTGCCGCGGACTGACGCAGCAATATGGCCGGCCGGAAGTGCTGTTGCTGGGCAATGGCGACACGGCGCCGGGCGAGGTCGGCGTGATCGCCCGCTCCACCGATGGCGGCGACACCTGGCAGGTAGCAAAGATGCCCGGCCGGGCCAACAGCACCATCTGGAACTTCGCCGTCCACCCCGCCGACCCGAACCTGATCTACGCCAGCAGCGTCGCCGGCCAGGTCTACCGCTCGACCGATGGCGGGGCCTCGTGGGAGAAGCTGCCGCGCGAGTTCGGCGAAATCCGCGCCCTGGCATGGGCCCCCTGAGCCGGGGCGGACGTTCTACTATTTGTCATTCAGCCGCTCCAGCAGCCGGGCGATGCGCTGCCAGTGGGTTCCGGGCCAGAAGAGCCGCCCACAGCGGTCACACTGATAGAAGTGCTCCTGCCGGGCAAAACTCCCTGCCGGCACCCGGTCGCGCACCTGCTCGCGGGGCACCTCGGCCAGGCCGCCGCCGCACGCCATGCACCGCGGCGGACGCGGTGTCAGGCCGTGCCGTCGCAGGACGAACGCCAACTGCTGCTCCTTGCTCAGCCCATGCGGGATGAACAGCGCCGGTAGGTCGCCGTCCCGCACGCAGCCGATCCGGAAGATGCCGGTGTCGGACGAAAGCAGGATCCGCCGCTCTCGGAGCGCCAGCCGGACCAGGTCCCAGTCGTCGATGCCGGCCTGCCAGAAGGTATCGTAACCGGCGGCGCGCAGCCACCGCGCCAGGCTTCCCAGCATGGCATCACAGGCAAAACGGGTGTCTGTCTCGTTCGCCATGATCGCCCTTCTCATGACCAGGCCCAGCCCACGAGGCCGCGGGCCGACCGGGATGGACCTCGCTTCATCCTCTCGCCCCGCAAGGGGGGAACGCAAGGACAAATCGGCTGCCGCTCCGGGACCGCCGTTGGGCCGGTCTGTTTGCTGGCAAAGTGGGGCGGCTTCCGTTACCATGAGGGACCAGAAAGGAACGGAGAGCTGCCCCGATGATGACGAACCCTTCCAATGTTCCCTACGGGGAGACCGGAGGCACCGGATCGACCGGGCCGTCCGGTCTGCCGCCGTTGCCGGATGCCACGCCGCCGCCGCCTTCGCCCGGCTTTCGGCAGCGGCAGCTCGGTCCCTATCTGCTGCTCGAGCCGATCGGCGCCGGCGGCATGGGGACGGTCTACCGGGCGCTGCACACCCGGCTGAACAAGGTGATGGCGGTCAAACTGCTGCCGCTGGCCGCCGACAGCGCCAGTGCCGTTGCCCGCTTCCGCCAGGAGATGCTGGCCGCCGGCCAGCTCCGACACCCCAACATCGTCGAGGCCTATGATGCCGGTGAGGTGGACGGCGTTCACTACCTGGCGATGGAATACGTCGAGGGGATCGACCTGGCTCAGTTGGTCCGGCAGCGCGGCCCGTTGTCGGTCGCCGATGCCTGCGAGTTGGTGCGGCAGACAGCGATCGGCCTGCAGCACGCCTACGAGCACGGCCTGGTCCACCGCGACATCAAGCCTTCCAACCTGATGCTGACGCTTTCCCCCCTCACCCCTACCCCTCTCCCCCCACAGGGGGAGAGGAGTAGCGAAGGGCCCCCCTCGCCCCCGCGGGGGGAGAGGGGAAACGAAGGGTTCCCCTCGCCCCCGCGGGGGGAGAAGGGAGACGAAGGGTTCCCCTCGCCCTCGCGGGGAGAGAGGGGAAACGAAGGGTTCCCCTCGCCCTCGCGGGGAGAGAGGGGAGACGAAGGGTTCCCCTCTCCCCCGCTTCGGGGGAGAGGGGTGAGGGGTGAGGGGGCCGCAGTCGGGCTAGTCAAGATCCTCGATCTCGGTTTGGCCCGGTTACATGCCCCCGCCGGGGAGGGAGAAGCGCTGACCGCCTACGGCCAAATCATGGGCACGCCGGACTACATGGCCCCGGAGCAGATCTATGACTCACACACCGTGGACATCCGCGGCGACCTGTACAGCCTCGGCTGCACGCTGTACTGCCTGCTGACCGGCCGGCCGCCGTTCGCCGGCCCGGGGTGCGAGACCATCGCCCAGAAGCGCCAGGCCCATCTGCAACAGCCGCCCCCGCCGATCCGCATCCCTCGGCCCGATGTCCCGCCTGCCCTGGAAGCAGTGCTTGATCGGCTGCTGGCCAAGGAGCCGGCCCAGCGCTTCGCCACCCCGATTGAGCTGGCCGCAGCGCTGGAACCGTTCACGGCCGGCTGCGACCTCGCCGCCCTGCTCGGGAGAGGTTCGGCCGGGGGCCCCGCTTTGGCTGAGACTGTCCTGGTGCCGCCGGGGCCGACAGGTCCAGCGCCGTCCCGACAACCGATCCTCGCCGGCCGGCGCCGGCAGGCGGCTGCGGCTGTGCTGCTGGCGAGCGGCCTGATCGCCGGGGCCGTGGCGCTGTGGCAATTCCTGAACCGAGGCGCCGGCCGGCCGCCGCTTGAAGTGAGCGAGCTGCACATTAATCATTACCGTAAGGAAGACAGCGCCGTCCTGGGCCGGCTGGCCAACGCGCCGGCCCCTGCTGTCCGGTTCGGCGATCTGGTGCGCGTGTCGATCCGGTTGAATCAACCGGCCCACTTCTACCTGGTCGCCCTCAATCCCGACGGCAAGGACCAACTCTGCTACCCGGCCGAGGCCGCCGCACTTCCAGAGAAGCAAGAGACTCTGGACTATCCGGCGAACCCCGGCGACGGCTTCGTCCTCAACGACGGCGTCGGCCTCCAGGCGTTCGTCGTGATCGCCTCGGACAAGCTGCTGCCGTCCTATGACGAATGGAAAGCCCGCGGCGGGGCCCCACCCTGGCCGGCCGGCGCGCCCGGCGATGCCTGGACCTACGACGGCCGTCGCTTCGCTCCACTGGGCAGCTCGCCGCGCGGCGATGTCCAGGGTTTGCCGGTGCCGGCGGCGTTCCGCGAGCTGTGCCGCTTCCTTCAGGAACGGCCGGATGCCGGGGCGGTTCGGGCGGTTTGCTTCCCAGTCCGGCCCCGAGAAGCGCCGAAGCCCTGATCCGGGATCACCGCTGGCGGCTCGGCGCTTCAATACGAGAGATCTGTCAGATTAATCGAAGAAGAAATTCCCTCACGAGGTTGTTATGCGCCCTTCCTTCCGGTCCGGTCTTTGGCATGGTGGCGCCGGCTGTCAGCCGGTGCCACTGCTGGCATTGCTGCTCTGTTGCGGGGCGATGGTGATGGCCCAGGAGACGCCGCCGGACGCCGAGCAGCGCCCGGATCTGGAAAAACAGGGCGAGGAGCGCGAGCAGGCGGCCTACTCCGCCCTGCTCGCCGGCAAACCGGACGCGGCCTGCAAGGCTGCCGCGGAGGCGCTAGCGATCTGGAAACGGCTGCACGGCGAAAACCACTGGCGCATCACTGGTGCCCGGCTAGCCCTGGAGTGCTATGAAAAAATCGGCCGGCTCGACGCCGAGGAACGCCGTCGGCTCCTGGAAGCGCTCCATCTGGAAATCGAGGCCGACCGGCTCGTCGGGCAGCGCCCCGCCGATGCTCTCGCCGGCCAGCGCCAGGCCTTGGACACGATCCGGCAGATCCTGGGGACAGAGAACGGCCTCACGGCGGCCTCGCTGTACAACCTGGCCCGGCTGCTCTACAGGACCGGCGATCGGCCGGCCGCACGGCAGTCGCTTGAGGAGGCGCTGGCCGTCCGCCGCAAGGTGTTCGGCCCGGACCACCCTCAGGTTAGCCTGACGCTGGCCACCCTCGGCAGCCTCGCCATCGAGCAGGACGATTACGCAGCGGCGCGAACCTGGCTTGACGAGGCGTTGACCATCTCCGCCCGGGCCAAGGGCGAAGACCACCCCGACACGGCCTACTGCCTGCGCGAACTGGGGCGCGTCTTCGCTGCCCAAGGCGACTGGGCGGCGGCCCGGCCCCGGTGGGAACAGGCGCTGGCCATCCGCCGCAAGGCCCTCCCCGAGGGGCACCCACTGACAGCGCAGAGCTTCCACGACCTTGGCTATCTCCTGCGGCAGCTGGGGGAGTATCCAGCGGCCCGAGACCATCTCGAAGCGGCATTGGCCATCCAGACCCGGACCCTCGGCAAGGAGCATCCGATCGCCGGCGAAACACTCAGTGAGTTGGGGATCGTTTACAACCTGCTCGGCAAGTACGACCAGGCCCGGAAGTGCCACCAGGAGGCCCTGACCATCGCGGTCAAGACGGCGGGCCGCGAGAGCCTGGAAGCCGGCCGCAGCCTGACCAACCTCGGCTTGCTCCTCCAGGATCAGGGGGACTACGCGGCCGCCCGGTTGCACTTTCAACAGGCCTTGGCCATCACCGTCAAGCACCTTGGCCGGGACCATCTCCAGACAGCCCAGAACCTCAGCAACCTTGGTCTGTTGCTCCGCGCCCAGGGCGACTACGCCGCTGCTCGGAACCACCTGACCGAGGCCGTCGCGATCTTCAAGCGGCGGGCCGGCCCCGATCATCCCCACACAGCCCTGGCCCTGAACAATCTCGCCCTCGCCTTCGAGGCCCAGGAGGAGTACGGCAAGGCGCGGGAGTGTCTTGAAGAGGTCCTGGCCATCCTCCGCAAGACCTACGCCGACGACCGGCCGGAGATGGCCATTCCCTTGCTGAACCTGGGCGCCCTGCTCTGGATGCAGGGAGACTATGCCGCAGCCCAACCGACCCTGGAGAAGGCCCTGGCGATCTTGCAGAAAAAACAAGGCCCCGACCATCCGCATGTGGCAACGGCCCGGGTCAACTTGGCTCAGGTGTTCTGGGCCCAGGGAGCGTATGCGGCGGCCCAGCCACACTTCGAAGAGGCGCTAGCGATCTTTCACAAGACGGTCGGGTCGGAGCACCCCGACGTCATCTACGCCCGGACCTTCCTTTTCCTCAACCTCTACGCTCAGGGGCGCTACGAGGAAGCGGAGGCGGAAGGCTGGTCTGCCGCTCGCGGTTTCCACGCCGCTCGTCTCCGCAGTGGGCCAGCCGGGCTGGGACGGGCCGGCTTCGCGCAGCGGCGTTCCCCCTTGCCCTTCCTGGCCGCCCTGCTGGCGCGGAAGGGGAAGGCTGAGGCCGCCTGGCAAACGCTTGAGGAGAACCTGGCCCGCGGTCTGCTCGACAGCCTGTCGAGCCAGCAGCTGCGCCGCCAGCGCTGGACCCCCGAAGAGCGCCGCCGCGAGCAGGTGCTGTTGAACCGCCTCCAGCGCCTCGACGAACAGCTCGTCGGGCGAGCGGCCGGTGTTAACCGGCCGGTTGACATCGGCAGCTCGCCCCAGGCCGAGTTGCTCCGCCGTCAGCGCGATGAGGTCCAGGCCGAACTCCTGCGGCTCGGAGCGGAGATGGAGGAAAAGTACGGCACCGCCTCGGGCCAAGTCTATGACCTGGCGCGCATCCAGGCCCAGCTTCCTGCCGATGCCGCGCTCGTCGCCTGGCTCGATATCCCGGCCCTTCCTCGGTCGGCCGAGCCCAATGGCGAGCACTGGGCTTGCGTCGTGGGATGTCAGGGGCCGCCCATCTGGGTCCGCCTGACCGGCAGCGGGCCCGACGGGACATGGACGCCGGCTGACGAGGCGCTGCCTGCCCGGGTGCGCGAGCGTCTCACCCGTCAGCCCGCCGAAGGGGAAGATGCCAGGGAACTGCTCTCCCGACTCCGAGCGCAGCGGCTGGCCCCGGTCGAGCAGCTGCTGCGCGACCGACCGCATCTGGCCGCTGTCCGGCACCTGATCGTGCTGCCGTCGGCGGCCCTGGCCGGCATTCCAGTAGAGGCACTGACAGAACACCACCTCGTCAGCTACACCCCATCGGGCACAATGTTCGCCTGGTTGCAAGAGCAGCGCCCTGCCAGGGACCGGATCGGCGACGTTCGGCTGCTTGCCCTGGGAGACCCGGCCTTCGAGTCAGCCGCGACCGGTGAGCGCCTGGGACCGCGGCTGGAGGGGAAGCCCGTTCGACCGCTTCCCTTTACGCGCTGTGAGGTCGAGTCATTGGCCCGGCTATTTCCTCTGCCGGGCGAGGCGGAGACGCTGCTTGGTCCTCGCGCCAGTGAAGCCGAGTTGACTCGGCTGGCCCGCGCCGATCAACTCCGGCAGTTCCGCTACCTCCACCTGGCCACCCACGGCTTCGGCAATCCCGAGGGCGGGTTGCGCTCCTACCTGCTGCTGGCCCGGGATGGCCCTCTCGACCAGCGGACGCCGACATCCCAGAAGCAGGAGATCCACGACGGCCGGCTAACGGCGGAGCAGATCCTGCACACCTGGAAGCTGGATGCCGACCTGGTCACCCTGAGCGCCTGCGAGACGGGCCTGGGGCAGCAGCAGGGCGGCGAGGGTTACGTCGGCTTCGCGCAGGCCCTCTTCCTGGCCGGCTCGCGCAGCCTGGTGCTCAGTCTCTGGCAGGTGGACGACCAGGCCACCGCCCTGCTAATGAGACGGTTCTATCAGAACCTGCTTGGCCGGCGCGACGGGCTGGACCGGCCGCTGGCGAAGGCAGCCGCCCTGGACGAGGCCAAGCGCTGGCTGCGCGGGCTGACGACCGCAGAGCGCGACCGGCTGCTGGAGCAGCTGCCCGGCGGCACGCGCGGCACAACCGTAGCGCTGGGGCCGCCGGTACAGTCAGTCCACCCTTACGATCACCCTTACTTCTGGGCAGCATTCATCCTCGTCGGCGACCCGGGTGAGGCGAGCGCGCCCCCACCGATACAGACGGCTGTCGCGACGGACGCGCCTGCCGCGCCGACGGAGCCGGCCTGGTCCTGGTTGACGGCCACCGGCCTGCTGTTGGCCGGACTGAGCGGACTGTTGGCCATCCGGCTGCTGCGGCATCCGTCCGCCTGATCGCCTTGCCTCAGTAAGGCGACTACTTCCTTCCAAGTTGCTATAATCTTTCGCCAAGGGTCGCAAGGTGCTGTCCCCATCGGTGGGAAGCGGTCCGAATCATGCGTGCGGTTATCCAACGGGTCAGCCACGCCCGGGTGCTGATCGACGGCGAGGTGGTCGGGCAGATCGGCCGGGGCCTGCTGGTGCTCCTGGGAGTAGCCACGTCCGATACGCCGGCGCAGGCCCGCTGGCTGGCGGACAAGGTGGTCGGCCTGCGCATTTTCAACGATGACGAAGGCAAGATGAACCGCAGCCTGGCCGAGGTGGGGGGCGAGGTGCTGGTCGTCAGCCAATTCACGCTCTACGGCGACTGCCG
Organism: Gemmataceae bacterium; assembly: GCA_035575035.1. Taxonomy (GTDB): domain Bacteria; phylum Planctomycetota; class Planctomycetia; order Gemmatales; family Gemmataceae; genus DATLYH01. Next base: position 3,377 of record DATLYH010000347.1, on the reverse strand, counting down.
CAAGGGACGCCGGCCGAGCTTCATCGACGCCGCTCCCCCCGAGATTGCCATCCCTCTCTACGAGGAGTTCGTCAACGCCGTGAAGGCGCAGGGCGTGCCGGTGGCAACAGGGGTGTTTGGAGCGACCATGTCCGTCGAGCTCACCAACGAAGGCCCCGTCACTCTGATCGTGGAGCGCTAAGGCGCTCTTGACGCCACGGCGTCGGCCGTGGCCGAATTGAAGTGGCGCAATGATTCAGGTTGAGCTTATCAACGACGGACGTTTTCCGCGGCAAGGATGCCGCAGCCGCATTCAGAGCGAGAGCCAGGGAACGACGGGCCGGTGACGCTGATCGTGGACAGCAAATAAATTTTGGCATGATGCACGACTCCTGGTATGTTCTTGAGGGCACTAAGGCAGGAAATCGATCATGCAGAATCAGCTGTTCGCGAGAAAATCGCTTAAAGTCCTTCTGGACGAGATGGCTGGCGAGCACCGGTTACGGCGGGTGCTCGGGCCGGTGACGCTGACCGCCCTGGGTATTGGGGCGGTCATCGGCGCGGGCATTTTCGTGGCCACGGGGGCAGCAGCGCGGGACGTGGCTGGTCCGGCCCTGATGGTGTCGTACCTCGTCGCGGGCATCACCTGCATCTTCGCCGCCCTGTGTTATGCCGAGTTCGCCTCCATGGCTCCCGTGGCCGGCAGCGCTTACACCTATGCCTACACCACCATGGGGGAACTGTTCGCCTGGATCATCGGCTGGGACCTGGTGTTGGAGTACGCTGTCGGCGCGGCCACGGTGGCCAATGGTTGGTCCGGCTACTTCCAGAGCGTGCTGCTCAAGCTCGGCATCGCTGTGCCTATCACCCTGTCCGGGGCGCCACACAAGTATGACCAGGGCCACATCTTGCCCAACCTCGTCGCGGAGTATGAGGGAGTCCAGGTGACCCAGAGGGCGCTGACGGCGAGGCAGGCACGTGAGGCGAAATGGCCCGCCGGCACCGAACCGGCTGGCGAAGGGATCTACTGGGTCCGCACGGCGGCGGAAGGCGGTCAGACGGTGATCGTGGGCCGGGTAGGCGACCCATCCGTGGAGGCCCGGATCCAAAACCACCAGCGGGCCCTTATCAACCTGCCGGCCATTCTGGTGGTGCTCGTGGTCACCGCAGTGTTGGTCAAGGGAATCAAAGAAAGCGCCGGCTTTAACGCCCTGATGGTCGCCATCAAGGTAGCAGCGGTGCTGTTCGTCATCGCCGTTGGGGCTTTCTTCGTCAACCCGGAGAACTGGACGCGCGACTTCGCTCCCTACGGCTGGACAGGGGTCAGCTTCTTCGGCATTCCCGTTCTGGGGAAGTCCAACCCGGCGGGCGAGCCGGTCGGTGTACTGGCAGGGGCGGCCATCATCTTCTTCGCCTACATCGGCTTCGACTCAGTTTCCACCCATGCCGAGGAAGCCCGCAACCCCCAGCGAGATGTGCCGATCGGGATCATCGCCTCGCTGCTGATCTGCACCGTCCTGTATGTCGGCGTGGTGGCCGTGCTGACCGGCATGGTGCCGTACCAGGAGTTGAGCAAGGATGCCGGGGTGTCGGATGCTTTTAAGCGGGTCGGCCTCGCCTGGGCCGAGTTCATCATCGCTGTGGCGGGCGTGGCCGGCATCACCTCTGTGCTTCTGGTGATGATGCTCAGTGCCCCACGTGTCTTCCTGGCGATGGCCCGTGACGGGCTAGTGCCCCGGCGGATCTTCGCCAGCGTTCATCCGACCTTCAAGACCCCCTGGATCAGCACTATGCTGATCGGTGCCTTCGTCGCTGGTCTGACCGGGTTCCTGCCGATTGATGCTTTGCTGCACCTGACCAACATCGGCACTCTGTTCGCTTTCGTCATCGTTTGCGCCGCCGTCCTGATCATGCGGCACACCAATCCAGAAGCTGCCCGGCCGTTCCGCTGCCCGCTGGTGCCCGTGATCCCTGCTCTGGGGATCGGCACCTGCCTACTGTTGATGCTGTCGTTGCCCGCGGCCAACTGGTGGCGCCTCTTGGCCTGGCTGGGGCTGGGGCTGTGCATCTACTTTTTCTATGGCCGTCATCACAGTACTCTGGGCCAGGAGTTGCGCGGCGAGATCAGCAGGCATGGCGTTTCGCCCGCCGGTCAGCTCGCCCCCGGAACCAAACCATGAGCATCACGGCCACCCCCCATGAGGGCCCGACCACCGGCGAACCGGCCCCGGCCTTCCAGCAGAAGCTTGGGCTGTTCGACGCCACCATGCTCGTGGCCGGCACTATGATCGGCTCGGGCATCTTCATCGTCTCGGCCGACATTGCCCGCGACGTCGGTTCGACCGGCTGGTTGCTGGCGGTGTGGATTCTGACCGGGGTGATGACCATCATCGGGGCCCTCAGCTACGCCGAGCTGGCCGCGATGATGCCGCACGCCGGCGGTCAGTATGTTTATCTGCGCGAAGCCTACAGCCCGCTGTGGGGCTTTCTCTACGGCTGGACCGTCTTCCTGGTCATCCAGACGGGCTCCGCGGCGGCAGTGGCCGTTGCCTTTGCCAAGTTCCTCGGCGTGCTGGTGCCGGCCCTGGGTACCGACCAGGTCCTCTACCGCGTGCCCGACCTGAACATCAAAATCGCCCTGGCCGTCCCCTGGATGGAGGAGCCGCTCACTTTCTTCGAGCGCAAGGAGTTCACCATCTCGTCCGGCCAGCTAGTGGCAGTGAGCATAGTAATGTTCCTGTCACTGTTGAACTGCCGGGGCGTGCAGGCGGGCAAGTGGGTGCAAAACGTTTTCACCCTCGCCAAGACTTCTGCCCTGGCGCTGCTCATCGTGCTGGGGCTTACTGTGGCTGCCAACTCCCAAGCCATTCAGGAGAATGCCGCCAACCTGTGGGACGGCATCTGGCACACCGAAGCTTACGCCAAGGTCTACAAGATCGTGCCGTTGGCGGGGCTGGCGGCGCTGATGGTGGCGGGCGGGGCCATGGTCGGCTCCCTGTTCGCCGCCGACGCCTGGAACAACGTCACTTTCACTGCCGGCGAGGTCCGGAACCCGCGGCGGAACCTGCCGCTCAGCCTGGTCATCGGTGCAGGACTGGTGATCCTCCTGTACCTGCTGGCCAACCTGGCCTACCTGGCGGCCCTGCCGTTGCAGGGGGATGACCAGCTGGCTCGGCAACTCAAGGAAGAGGCGGCGGCCGCAAAAACGCCGGAGGCCCGGGCCGAGGTGGACCGCAAGTACGCCGAGAATGCCTTCCGCCTGGGGATCGACCACGCCCGCGACGACCGGGTCGGGACAGCTGCCCTGCAAATTGTCTCGCCCCGCCTGGGAGTGCCGTTCATGGCGGTGGCGATCATGGTCTCCACCTTTGGGTGTGTCAACGGCATTCTCCTGATGG
>DATLYH010000346.1:0-28709 GCA_035575035.1 Gemmataceae bacterium | reverse complement strand
GGAACCCCGCCGCTGCCCACAGGAAGGGAGCAGAGAAGATGCGTCCGGTTTATCTCCTGGGAGCCTTGCTGCTGCTGGTCGGCTGCCAGAGCGTCGTTGGGCCGTTCGAGCACCGCAAGCCGGAACGGGTGGATGATCCCTTGCTCTCCATCCCCGAGCAGGAGCGGCGCGGCCGCGACCGCCTGGCCCTGCCCGAGCAGTCGAAGAATGTCTTGCCGCGGACCTACTCCGACTTCCTGGGTCCCAACGGCCGGTGACATTCTTCCGAGCGCGGCAGCGGGGCGCCCCCAGCAACCCTGAGGTGCACCATGAACCGCGCTCCCTCTCTGACCTTGACCCTTCTTTTGCTGGGCGCCGGCTGCCAGCTGCCAGCCGAGCGGATGCCGCCCCGGCTGCTGCCGGAGGATGGGCCGCCGTTGCCCTATGCCGAGCTGCTGACTCGAGCCCGCCTGCAAGCCACCGCCGCCACCGAAGCCTTCTACGTCAACAAGTGGAGCGACCTGGACGAGGCAGCCGCCGGCCTGGCCCAGACCGCCCGCTTCCTGGAGAAGGCGACCGATGTGCCGGCCCGACACAAGGACACCCTGCCGATCGCGGCCGGCGACCTGGGCAAGGACGCTGCTGCCCTGCGCGAGGCCGCCAAGGCCCAGGATGTCAAGAAGGCCGGCGAGGTCCTGCAGCGCATTCATCTCAAGATCCGCGAGCTGCGCCTGGAGGGGTGACCGCCCCCGGCCCCATGCAGTATGATACCGGCGACCGCCAGACGGGCCGGTACCGGCTGCGCCCGCACCGGAGATGGTATCCATGCCGCCGACGCTTCCCTCGTGGTTCAAGTACCGGCAGGGCAAGGCTGAGCCCGCCGGGGAAAATACCTGCCGTCTGACCGCGCCCAATCAACAGGACGCCTTCATCAGCATCCGTCCGGCTGAGAACGGCCGCTGGTCCGCCGCCCTGCGCACCACAGCCGACGGCCCCGATCTCGCCGCGACAGCGCCCGAGTTCGATAATCCCGCGGACGCCTGGGCCGCCGCGTTTGAGCTGTATCGCAGGGAAATCCTGGTCTGATCCTTCCGTTCGCAAGGGGCGCCGATGGAGTATCAACCCGCAACTGTCGGACCGGAGATACTGGAAGTGCTCCGCGCCGAGTGGGATGCCCTCCTTCGCCCTTTCGGCGCGGCAGAAGGACCGATCCGGGAAGTCCTGGCGGCGTTGATCCGGCTTTATGCCAGGGAGGGGCGCTTCTATCACACGCTCCGGCATGTCCAGGAAGTGTTGCAAGTGGTCGGCAATCTCTCCAGCCTGACGGCCGACCCGGCGGCAGTGCGCTTCGCGGCCTGGTTCCATGACGCCATCTACGACCCGCGGGCCCCGGACAACGAGGAGCGCAGCGCCGTCCTGTGCGAGCAGTCGCTGGCCCGGCTGGGAGTGCCGCGTCCCACGGCTGCCGCTGCCGCCGCGATGATCCGGGCCACCCAGCATCACCAAGTCCTCGCCGGCGACCGCGATTGCCAGGTCCTGCTTGATGCCGACCTGGCCATCCTGGGAGCGCTGCCGCCGCGCTACGCCGAGTATGCCGCCGACATCCGGCGCGAATATGCCTGGATGCCGGAGGCGGAGTATCGGGTGGGACGAAGCCGGGTCTTGCAAGCATTTCTCCGGCGTAAACCGATCTACTTTACCGAACCGATGCGTGCCGCACTTGAGGAGCGGGCACGGCAGAACCTGCGGGCGGAGCTTGCAGCACTGGCGAGGGACCAAGGGGCCGTCCAGTCGGGTCCTGCTTGACACGCATGTTACCCTGAATAGTGCTTCTCCCCGAATCGCGCCGGGTGTCGGGATGGGTGGGAAAAATAGGCCGGTCCGGAGAAGTGGACTCGTGCCGGAGGTTCCCGCAACGGCAGGGTCACAAGTGGGGTCAAAGGGGCAAAGTCGGCAGGTTTTCTACAGAATTCGCAAAAACTTCCTTGCTCTTGGGCTTCCGGCCGATATACTTTCCGGGGTACATCCCCGGCCGGAATGTCACGTTAATGGTTGATGAGGAAAACAGTTATGACGAGTAGTTCATCGGCGGAGTTAGATCTCATCGAAGAGTTGCGCCTTCGGCGCTGGGCCCGCGAAAATTATGTGCCCCGGGAACGGCGTCAGACCTCCTGGCACCCCGTGGTCCTTGATGAAATGGATCGGAAGGACGAAGAGATCAACGAGGCCGACTTTACTCCGGTGCATACCTAATCTGAACCCGCACCGGTGCTCGTCCGGAAACCGATAGAAATGCCCTGAGGGGAGCGATCAGCCACCGGGTCGCTCCCCTCCCTGTTTTTGTCCCTCCGGCTCATAGCGTCTCAGCAGCAGGCGCTCGATCAGCCACATCAGCGTCGCCAGCCCCTGGTCATTGCGGTCGCGGCCGGGATCGAACTCGGAGACGGCCACCCCAACCATCCGCCCCGACCAGACCGCATCGATCACCGCCAGGACCTGCTGCGGGCTGAGGCCGAACGGCACCGGCCGGGACACGGCCGGGAAGTACGCAGGGTCAAACACGTCGCAGTCGAGGTCGAGGAAGACGCGCTTGGCCCGGCGTGCGGTCTGCCGCAGCTGCCGCAGCACCGCCGGCATATCGGCCGCCAGCGCCTCGGCCGGGTGGGCGGCGCGGTAGTACGCGCGGATATCCTCGGGCAGCAAGAGCAGCTCGCGATGGCCGACGTTGACCACCGCCGGCAGCGGACGGTCGCAGTGACGCAGGAAGTTGCCGTGCGACAGCTCCGGGGTGCAGTCGCTGAAATGGTGAATGTCCAGATGGGCATCGAGTTGTACGACCAAGGTGTCGGCGCCCACTTCCTCGTAGACCGGCAGCACGCCGAGATGATTGCCGGCAATCCAGAGGAGGAACTCTCCCCGATCGAACACGCGGCGCACGACCCGGCGCGCGGTCGGCCGCCAGTCCTGGTAGTCCGGCAACGTTTCGAATGTGCACGGGCGCAGCCGGACCCGGCCATCATAGGCTCGGGCGCGGGTCGGCGTGCGCTCACGGCGGTTGTCGGCCAGGATCTCGCGCAGCTCATCGGCGATCAGCTCCGCCCCGGCGCCGCTGCCGGCGCTGCCGAAGAGATCAAACGGAAAGATGACCGCGGTAGTACCGGCCGGCGCTGCGGACTCGACCGCTCTCCTCCGGTTCAGCCGGGGAACGGGGCTGTTCTTGTCCGGTGGCATCGAGGCATCCTGAGTCGGGGGGTTCAATCCAGGCACCGGAAGCTTACAATAACCACAAGATTCCGGGCCGGCGAATGGTCCCGGCACAAGGACCTGACAGGACGACGGCAATGCAGCTAATTCAGGATTACTATATTGCGCCGGGGGCCGTGGTGACGGGCGATGTCGTCCTGGGGGCGGGCGTCAACGTCTGGTTCATGTCGGTCATCCGTGGCGACCTGGCTCGGATCACGCTGGGGCCGCGCGTGAACGTGCAGGACGGCGTGATCATTCACACCGACCACGACTCGCCGCAAGAGATCGAAGAAGGGGTGGTGATTGGCCATCGGGCCGTCCTGCACGGGCGGCGGGTCGGACGCGACACCCTGATCGGCATGGGCGCTCTGCTGTTGTCGGGCTGCGAGGTCGGCGAGGAATGTCTGATCGCCGCAGGGTCCGTGGTCACGGAGGGCCGCCGCATCCCGCCGCGCTCGGTGGTCATGGGAGTGCCCGGCAAGGTGGTCCGGGAGGTGACGGCCGAGGAGCTGCGGCGGACCCGCGCCATCTGTGCCCATTACCTGGAGTTGGCTCAGCGCTACGTTCACGGTGACCATCCCCCGCCCTGGCAGCGCTGAGCAGCAGGCGGTGGTGAGTGACCGGCGCTACGAGCCTCTCCGAGCCCGGAGCGTCCGCGACGGGTTCTTCCGAGCCCGGAGCGTCCGCGACGGGGTATTATCAGAGCCCGGAGCGTCAGCGACGGGTGACGGTTTCTGCCACTCGCCCCTTCTACGAGCGCAACGGCAACCAGGTGATGATGTCGTAGCGGCTGTGGTGGCCGAACTGCTTGGCCGCGGCCGCCTGGCGGTAGGCTTCCTGGATGGCCGGTCCCACGTGCGGCAGGGCGGCCAGCGCCAGGTTGGGATGCTCGCGGTAGAAGATGATGTCGTCGGTGCTGGCGGCGGCCAGGAACTCGCGGTCAGGCAAGGCCCGCCGGACCAAACCACGGAAATAATCCCCCTCCGGCCCCGGTGGGACTGCCAGGATGCAGAGTTCATCCCGTGGGGCCAGGCGCGTGCCGGCCAACTCAGGGATCGCCTCGTCGAACGCCTCGGCCAGGTCAGCGAGGGCGGCGTCGTCCTCGTTCTGCTCCAGGTACAACTCGGCTGCGTGCGACCGGCCGAGCTGCGCCTCCGCGAAGGCCGCCACCACTTCGTGGACCCCCTCCTCCAGATCCTTGAAGAAATTGGCCGGGGCGGTGCAGATGTGGACCTGCGCCTGGAACTTGGCCCCAATCAGCGCCTGCACCTGCTCGTTCAGCTCCTGCAATTCCTGCGGCGCCAGGCTGTCGAGGATGCGGGCGGCCCCCTCTTCCAGGGTGCGGCAGCCGGTCGGCAGCAGGTAACGGCCCAGTCCCAGGTCCACCTCCTTGCGCCGCCGGGCCGGGTCGGCGAAGGCTTGCAGCAGCTGGGCGATGCGCGGCCGGCAGCAGTTGACATCGCGCAAATAGCGGCGCACGCTGCCCAGCATCTCTTCGTAGAGTCGGGCTGCGCTTCCCAGCGTCAGGCACTGCCTGCGCGTTCGGGCATACTTGCGCAGGGCATCCAGCAACTCGGCGGCGGTCGGGGTCTTGTTGCCGCGCCAGAGGAAGGAGCGCTTGCCGAGATCCTGCAAGAGCCGCACCGCCGTCTCATAGAGGGTGGCCGCCTGCCGGGCCAGCTCCGCGGCGGCGTCGTTCTGGCTGCGGACCTCTTCCGCCAGCATGGCCACAATTTCCTGATTGACCGCCTCCTCGGCGCCGGTCAGCCGGAAGCGGGGTTCGGCCAGGACACGCAAGGCCACGTCGGAAAGTTGGCTCTCCACCTCGGTGCCAAGCGCGGCGACGGCCTCGCCCAGCGCCTGGGCCAGGGCCGAGCTGCCGTCCGCCCTCTCGTCAGGCGGCCCGACCAGGCGCTCGACCTCCGCCAACAGCTCGATGCCTACCTGCGGGTTACGGGCCAACTCGGCCGCTCCGCCGCCGGCACAGCGCTGTAGCACCCCCTCGAAAGCAACCTCGGGCAACTGTCCCAGGACAGGCACACAGCCGGCCTCCAGCCGGGCCACCAGGCCTTCGGGCGTCAGCTCCACCCGGGCCAGCTGCTCCTCGATCCAGGTCTTGTATGTCGTGGTGGAAGACTCCGGGTCTGCGCTCCGCCAGGCCTGCACCAGCCGATGGCACAGCGATTGACCGACGCGCTGTAGCAGCAGCCGGCGCGGCACAGCGAACCAGAAGGCGCCAAAAGTCTGGCAGGTCATCCCCGCCGGCGCGGGCACCAACCGGGTGCGACCCTCGTCAGCAATCCGCCCCAGCGGCGTGACCAGATCGCGGGCGAGGAAGTCCCCCGCCAGGGCGGCCAGCGGCGTCAGGCTGCCGCGCGTGCCGGTCTTGCCCTTTTCCTCCTTCCCGGGTGGGGGCGAAGGAAGCAGCAGGCAGCGATGGAAAGGCGGGGCGCGATCGACCAACGTTTCCGGGTCGTCGAGATAGTCGGCCGCGAAGGTCGTCTCCGGGGCGGCGAAGTGGCCCAACTCGGTCAGGGCAGCGAAGGTGTTGAGCACTCCCGGCGAGGGAGCCGCGCCGCGCTCGACGGCCGGCAACAGACAGAGGCCCACGACCTCGGCCTTGGCACAGCCCATTTGCCGGAGCAGCCGGCGGACCGTGTAAGCCAGGTCAAGGAACATGCCACTGCCGGTGCCGCCGGCCAGGTTGCTGACCACGTAGACGCGCGGGCGGTTGGTCCGCAGGGTCAGGCCGGTTTGCCGCCCCGCCTCGGTCAGCGCCTCCGGGTCGAGGCAGGCTTCCAGCTCCGCCCGCAGCCGGGCCGCAAGGGTTGGGTAATTGGTGACGAAGGCCAGCCGGCCCATGGCCCGGTTCCCCCCGGCGGCAACCTGGTCGCGCGGCAGATGGGACAGGATTGCCAAGTTGAGCCAGCGCTCGGCGATTTGCCGTTCACGTCCCGGCTTGAGGTAGTGGCTCGGCCGCTGGAGTCGGGCCAGCAACACCTCGTCCTCGGCGAGAGTGCCGTCGGGTTCCCCCTGGGTCGCCTCCTGGACGGCCTCGGGATCGGTGTCCAGGTAGAGCAGGCGAATGTGGGGCAGGACGGCGGGCGGGCCGCAGCGCTTGTGTAGCGCCTTGCGGAGTTGCTGAAGCACCCCCAGGGCCGCCCCGCCAACGCCGATCACCAGGGCGGGAAACAGCACGCCGTCGCCGGTCACTTCGGGGCGCTCGGGCACTTCGACAGGTGAGGGTGCCGAGCTTGAGGAGGACGGCTCCTTGTGCAGCTGGACGGTGGTCGCGTTGGTGGCGTCGGCCACCGTGGCCGGCCGCACCGCCACCACCTCGGGCGAGCTGCCGTTGCGGGCGGTGCCGGGCGAGCCGGCCTGCCGCAGGGCACGTACCAGGTCGGCGCAGGTGGGATGGCGATCCTCTGGTTTCTTGGACAACGCCCGGGCGATGGCCGGCCGGTCGTGCTCGGGCAAGGCCGACAGGTCGGGCTGGCCGGTCAGATGCTGTAGCATCAGGTGCCGCGGCGTGCTGCCGCTGAAGGGGAGCTTGCCGGTGAGCAATTCCTGGTAGACGATGGCCAGGTGATACTGGTCGCAGTAGCGGCTAACGACCCCCTCGAACGTCTCCGGAGCGGCATAGACCGGCGTCAAGCCGCTGGTCGCCAGCGCCCGCATCCCTTCCAGGTCCTTGACCAGGCCGAAGTCGCCGACCTTGATATGGTTGTGGACCAGGAAGAGATTCTGGGGCTTGATGTCAAGGTGCTGCAACTGGTACTGAATGTTCATCAGATCCAGCGCTTCCGCAGTCTCTTCCATGTAGCGGAGCAGTTCCTCGCGCGGGATGCCCGGCAGACCCTGGGCCTGGCACTCCCGGAAGCGGTCCTGGAGGCTGCGGTCGGCCAGCTCCATAACGATGAAGAGCCGGTTGTCGATGATGTCGAAGCGCTCCAGCGACAGGATGTAGGGGTGGCGGACGCTCTTGACCCGCTCCAGGGCCTTTAGCTCCTGGCGGACGCGGACTTCATCGTCGCCGCTGCCGTTGAGGTTGCCGTAGACGATCTTGATGGCCTTGAGGAGGCCGCCCGGCGCCTCGGCCTTCCAAACCTCTCCGAAGCCGCCCTGCCCGAGACGGTCGAGGAGCCGATACCCTGGAATCGGCTCAGTGGGGTTGACGGTTGCGGTCATGTCTCTCGCTACCCCGGCGCAGGTCAAAGGGGGGCGGGAGGCCCGGCCCGCGTCGGAAGCTGCGGCCGGCGGGCCCTCCCCGCCCGGCGCCCCAAGTCGCCTCTTAACTATAGAGCGCAACTGCGACCGGAGAGGACGAAAGCCGGCCGCCGGACAGGACCGGTCCCGTCCGGCGGCCAGGACCTACCCTTATGCCGGTAGCGTAAGAGCGTCTACCGAACTGGCGAGCGGCCGGTGTGAGCCGGCCGGTTCACACCGGCAACCGGCCGGCTCACACCGGCAACCGGCCGGCTCACACCGGCCGCTCGCCAAAAAGTTAGCGCCTTTAAAGTCCTTGCCTGCGGGTAGTCCGACCGGTTACCATGATGGCAATTCCCGCCTGAAAGACCGACCAAAGGGGGGCCTGTGATGCTGTGTCTCGAATCCAGCAGGGGAGTTCGCCATTGTGACGGCCTGACGCGGCGCCAGCTGCTCCATGTGGGGGCCGTGGGCCTGGGGGGTCTGAGTCTGCCCGACCTGTTGCGGTTCGAAGCGGCTGCAGCGTCCCCGATGCCGCGCCGACCCGCCAAGGCGAAGTCGGTAATCCTCCTTTTCCTGTCGGGCGGTCCGTCCCAACTCGACATGTGGGACCTCAAGCCCGAGGCCCCCGAAGAGATCCGCGGCACCTTCCGGCCGATCGCCACCAATGTGCCCGGCATTCAGATCGGCGAGTACCTGCCGCGCATGGCCCGCCTGGCCGACAAGTACGCTATTCTGCGTGCTGTCCACCACACAACCGGGAGCCACCCGGCGGCCGCCTACTGGATGATGGTCGGCAGCCCGATCCAGCGGCCGGCGCCGCAGGCCGTCTCCATGAGCCGGGAAGATCGGCCGCACCCCGGGTCGGTGATCGCCAAGCTGCAAGGGGGCCGGCCCGGCATGCCGGCGTTTGTGATGGTGCCCGAGGCGATCTCGCCGGTCGGCCCAGAGCGCCCCGGCCAGCACGCCGGCTTCCTGGGGGCGGCCTACGATCCCTACCGCGTTAACAGCGACCCGAACCTGCCCGATTACTCGCCGGGCGCGTTGGAACCTGATCGTGACGTGCCCCGCGCCCGCCTGCAAACCCGCCGCAGCCTGCTGGCCCAGGTGAGCCGACAGGCCCGCTACCTGGAGCGGACGGCCGCCGGCCAGACGCTCGATCCCTATTACACCAAGGCCTTCGACCTGGTTTCCTCACCGGCAGCCCAGAAAGCCTTCGACATCACCGCCGAACCAGACCGGACGCGCGACCGCTACGGCCGGCATGTCTTTGGCCAGTCGGTGCTACTGGCACGGCGATTGATCGAAGCAGGGGTGCGGCTGGTGCATGTCAATTGGGTGCGGCACGACAACGGCAAGGGAGGCCAGGGCTACGACAGCCATCGCGATCATCTGGAGTGGTGCAAGACGGAATTGCTGCCGCCGACCGACGCGGCCTTCGCCAGCCTGGTGGAGGACCTGGCCGACCGCGCCCTGTTGGACGAGACGTTGGTGGTAATGATGGGGGAGTTCGGCCGGACGCCGACGTTCAACAGCAACGGCGGCCGCGACCACTGGCCGTGGTGTTTCAGTGTGGTGCTGGCCGGCGGAGGCGTCCGCGGCGGACAGGTGTACGGCTCCTCGGACAAGGCGGCGGCCTACCCGACCGCCGGCGCGGTGACGCCGCAGGACCTGATAGCGACCTTGTATCACCTGGTAGGGATCGACCCACACACGACGATCTACGACTTGCAAAACCGGCCGTTCCCCCTGGTGGAGGGAAAACCGATCACGGCGATCCTGTGAGCCGCACTAGGATTTCGACGAGCGCCTTTGGTAGGCAGCCTCCAGGCGCTGGACAAAGGTGGTGTGTTCCTTACTTTCCACCCCCTGTTGAATCACTTCGATGAGCCGCCGAGCGTTGCGAGCCAGCAAGGCTGGGCCGTCAATCCACAGGCCGGGGAAAACCTGCGAGCGATAGATGCCTTGTCGGTTGGGTCGGATCGGGCGATGCGAGCCGAAGCCGAACCAGTGCAGTTCCTTCTCCCGTATGCAAAGTACCAGATACTCCAGCACTCCGGCCTGCTCGTAATCATCCTTCTTCTGGTGCATGTCAATGGTGGTCGTACTGGATGCGACTTCGACCAGCAGCTCCGGCGCTCCGACTACATATTTCTTCTTGTTGATGCGTGTCTGACCGCCGTATTCGGTAAGGATGCGCAGCTCCAGATCGGGTTGCGGCTCGCTCTCTTCGCCGAGGATGGTGGTGGCGTTGTCGAGAAGCTCGACGCCGGGCGTCGCCGCCTCATAGAGTCCGAGTACGAGACTCAATTTGGCATGATACGTGGCATGAGGCTGGCGGAGCGGCGAGGCCATGTAGACGGTCCCCCCGATCAGCTCGAATTTCACGTCTTCGGGGTAAGCCTCGTAGCGCCGGTGAAACTCACGCTGCGTCAGCCGCTCGCCATTTTCCAAAGGGGGTAGGTCTTCCCTTGATCGTGGAAGACGCCTTGGTACGGTGCTCATGCGGGTCATCCTTTCCCCGGCATTGTACGCAGGCTCCCGCGCTCACCGGAATATCAGTTCCATGCCGAATGCCTTGCCCGTTTCTCACTTCCCTTGCCACCACTCGTCCAGCAGCTGGCGCAGTCGGGCCACCTTGTCCCCATGCTGGGCAGCAAGATTTTTCTCCTCGAACGGGTCCTGCGCTAGGTTGTACAGCTCCGGCGCGGCCGGCCTCGCCTCGGTGACAATCAATTTCCAGTCCCCCTCGCGCACCCAGCGGTGGGTCAGGTTCAACGCCGGCTTGTCGAGGTCGATGGCGGTGTGCTCGAAGATCTCGCCGAAGACCGCATTCCGCTTCAGCCGCCCTTTCCCCGCCGCGACGTCCAGCAGACTCAGGCCCGGCAGCTGCGCTGGCGCCTTCACCCCGCAGGCGCTCAGGATGGTGGGGGCCAGGTCGATCGTGGAAACCAGGTCATCGTAGCGCCCCGGCTTCGTATGGCCCGGCCAGCGCAGCATCACCGGGGTGCGCACGCCGCCATCGTAGGGAGACAGCTTGCTCTTCGGCGCGAAGTTGCCGCGGGTCGTCTTCTTTGCGCCCGTCTCTTGGATCCAACCATTGTCAATGACGAAGACCACCAGTGTGTTGTCGCGCAGCCCCTTCCGGTCGAGGTAGTCCAGGAGTTGGCCGCAGGTCTCGTCGAACCACTCGCACATAGCGTAGTAGCGGGCCAGCTTGAGGTTCCGGCCCTCGACCGCGTACTTCTTGAGGAGGCGCTCGGGCGGGTTGTGCGGCTCGTGCGGCAGCATCGGGGCGTACCAGATGAAGAATGGTTGCCCCTTGCTCTGGTCGATGAAGTCGTAGATCGGCTGCATGGTCTGCCGGCCGATGACCAGGCCCTCATCGCCGTGACGGCCCTTGACCGTCATGCCGTGGGTGAAGCCGGCATTGGCGTAATGCCCTTCCCAGTACTTGCCGGTTTGCAGGGAGCGGTAGCCGGCGTCCCGGAGCAAGCGCGGTACGGTCGGGGCACTCTGGATGAACGGATGCATGGCGCTGCGGTCCACGCCGTCGGGCGGGTCGTTGCAGCAGATCTTGTGTTGATGGCCGTATAGCCCGGTAAGCAGTGTCGCCAGGCTAGCCCGGCAGAGCGAGGTCGGCACGTAGCCGTGAGGAAAGACGGCGCTCTCGGCCGCTAACTTGTCGAGGCGGGGCGTCTGAATGACCTTGTGGCCCATGAAGCCAAAGTCGGTCCAGCCCTGGTCGTCACCGATGATCATCACGACATTGGGACGGTCGGCTGCCCGGACCGACGAGCACAGACCGATGCTCAGCGCCAGCAACAGACAGTAGCACCACCTTGACATGGGAGTCCTCCGTTGGAGCGGGGCGTGGCCGCCGCCAGCTTCCCACTAACCATTTCTTGGTTTCCGCCGCCGCGGATTGGCGGACGGGTTGCCCAGGCTTCGAAGGTATGCGTACAGGTCGGCGATGTCGCGGTCGGAGAGCTTGTCGAGCAGGCCGGCAGGCATCAGCGAAGTATCGGTGTAGCGGCGGGCCACGATCTGGCTGTCGGTGATGCGCACCGTTGCCGCCGGGCCGGTTTGCAGGATCAGGCTGTCCGCCGCCTGGTAGATCACGCTCCCTTGATAGACCTTGCCGTCCGCCGTCGCCACCAACGTGGTGCGGTAGCGCGGCGAGATGTCACGGCTCGGTTGCAGGATGGCGGTGAACAGGTCGTCGCGGGAGAATCGGCCGGCCACGCCGCGCAGGTCGGGGCCGAGCGCCTGGGCCCCGGAATGACATGAGGCGCAGCCGGCCCGCGTGTACACTCCCCGGCCGCGCTCCGCGTCACCGGCCGACCAGTCCAGCTTCGCCAGCCGCCGGTTCCACCCTTCGATGTCCACCCCGTCGGTGCCACCGAGCCGCGCCGCCAGCTCGGGATAGGTCTTGGTAAACCAGTCGGTCCACGCCTGGGGATTTGTTCCCAGCGCCCGGCCGGTCAGACGCTCCAGATGGGCGGCGATCTGCTCGCGCAGCGGGTTCTCCTCGCGGCTATCCGACAGGCGGCGCAAAGCGCGGACCAGGGCTAGGGCATAAAGCCCATCATTCCGACGTGGTAGCTTTGCCAGCGCTTCCAGGCAGAGGCGGATGGTCGCCAGCTGCGGCGAGTTCAGTCCTTCGAGGAACTTCTCGCGGTCGGCCGGATCCGGACGACGCGCCAGCACCGGCAAGATCGACTCCTCCAGCCCGCCGCGGTCCCACAACCGCCGCAGCACCGGCAGACACTTCTCCTCAGGCAGCGTGCCCACTAATTCGACCAGGGCCGGCGTCCACGGGTATTCCTCATCCCCGGCAGCGCGGGCGAGGAAGACCTCCGCAGCACGGCATTGGTCGAAGCCGGGGCAGCGAGCGAACAAAGCATGGTCGGGCCGGCCGAACTGCGGGTGGGCCAGGAGGGCGACGTTGAGGCCAGGTTCCTTGCGGGCCAACTCGGCGTGCAATTCCGCTATGCGCAGCGGCCAGTTGGTGTCGCGGTTCAGCCGCCGCTCGCGAATCTTTTCATCCAGGGCGATCAGGGCGTCCGCCACGCGCCGGGTGACCTCCGCGGAATGCGGGCCGGGCAGACGGGCCAGCACGGTCAGGTAATGGATGTCCCGAACCGGGTCCGAGGTGTTCTCCCCCTGGACGATCAGACGAGCCGCCACCTTTTCCGGCAGACCCGGGGCATCAACTTCCCCCATCGCCAGAGTACGGCTGACCTCGATGTCCAGCTCGGCGTGTTCGGTGGGGAATACCTCTCGCAATTCTGCCAGTACCTGCGCACCGGCCCGGACCTGCTCCGGCTGGCGCGGCGTGTAGCCTTCCCAGATCGTCCCCTTGGCCCGCGCCGACATGACATCGCCCAGGGCTAGCTGCACCAGCCGGACTGCATCCCGCCGCCAATCAGGGTCCAGGTTTGCATCACCCGGTAACGAACCGATGCGGCGAAGAACTTCGTCCGGCTCCTCGCGGTAGATGCCCAGGCAATAGGTCAGCAACTGGAGAGGTGCCATCTTCTCCTGACCGAGAGACCGGCGTTCCTCCTTGCTCAGGGAAGCGATCAGGTTGGCCGTCGCCTTGCGGACGTAGCGGTCGGGATGGTCCCAGTTCGCCCGAATCACGGAGAGGAGTTGGCCGGCGTTGAAATGAGGCCGATGCCGTCGGATCGCCGTCAGTGCCCGCAGCCGCTCCAGGGCATCGGCGGCAGAGGCCTTTTCCGGCAGCGCCTTTATCAGATCGGGCTGCCACGCCAGCGAGCACGGCGGAATCGGCCGGGCGGCGGTCGCAGCCGTCTTCAGACCCTTGGGATAGCGGATCCGGTAGACGGCGCCGCGCGTGCCCCGGCCGCCGATGGAGATGAACAGATCGCCGGTCGCCGGGTGGACCACGATGTCGGTCGGGGCGAAGCCATTGTCGCCGACCGCCTCGATGAACAGCTGCCGCTCGGTCGTGTATGTGGAGCCGGAGCGCTTCAGCGGCAGGAACCAGACGCGGCCGAATGTCCAGTCGAGGGCGAAGATGCCGCCGTGGTACAGTTCGGGGAACTGGGTGTGGCGATAGCAGGCGATGCCGGTGGGTGAGCCACGCTCCAGGTAGACAATAGGGGCAACCACATCGGGGAAGTAGGGCGGTATCCGCCACCATTGCGCCCGTTGCGGCGCCTGCCAGCCGTGATGACCGCCGGGGATCACGTGGTAGAAGCGCGTCGGCTCATACCACGGCAGCGACACGCAGCGCTCGTTGTCGGAGTCGTAGGTGAACAGCTCGCCGTCGAGGTTGAAGTCCATGCCGTAGGCGTTGCGGAAGCCGTCGGCCACGATCTCGCTTGATTTCAAGTCGGGGGTGAAGCGGAGCACGCAGCCGGCGACCGGTTCCTTGATCGGCGAGGTGGCCAGCTGGGCGAAGCTCTTGTCGATGCCGGTGTTGTTGCCGCAGAGGACGTAGAGCCAGCCGTCAGGACCGCGACGGATGTCGTGGGCGTGGTGTTCGCCCCCGGTCCGCATTGCGCGGATCAGCTCGGAAGGGCCGTCGGCCCGGTCGCCGCTGTCGGTAACGCGGTAGCGGCGCAGTCCGCCGTCGCCGGTGAAATAGAGCCAGCGGTCTTCCCAGAGCAAGCCCATTGCCCCGTCCTTCGGTCCATCGGCAAAGTCGATGGCCCGGTCGGCCCGGCCATCGTTGTCGTCGTCGGCCAGGATACGGATGTAGCCGCGCCCTGAGACGACGACCCGGCCGCGCGGATCAATTGTCAGGCGGTAAATGTCGTTGGCCAGTTTGCTGTCGGCGAACTCGGTCACTTCGAAGCCGGGCGGCACGCGCAGGCCGTGCTGGATGTTCTGGGCCGGACTGATCCCAACGGTGAGGAGCAGGAGTAAGCAAGTAGAGAGAGAACGGTTGGGTCGCATCATCGCATCTCTACACGCCCGGAACGGACCATTCGGACCACATCGTCCCACAAACCAGGGGACAGGTCGCAAGGATGGTATCGGGCCACCTGCTGAAGGCAGTGTTCGGCCGGCTGCTGGTGGGCCACGGCCAGGGCAGCGGCGGCAATCGCCGGGGATCGGCTTATGCCGGCCCCACAAAAGATCAGTGTGGGCGTTCGCATCTGGAGCAAGGTGGCGACGGTGCTGACCGCCAGGGAGAGTAGTTCCCCCGGATTTCCTGCCCCGTCGAGTAGCGGGAAGCGGCAGTAGATGAGCTGGCGGGGCGGCTGCACCGGCGGCTCTTCCACGGCGAGTTGGACCAGCGCCTGGATACCCGTGTCGAAGATCCGGCGGGAGTCCCGGCCATCCTCGGCATGGCCGACCCACAGGAGGTGAGGCAAGATCTGGTGCATTCGGCCCTATCCCTTCAGCGGTCGGCGGCGTCTCACTTGGCGGAACGGACGCAGCGGAAGCCGACATGCGACGAGCCGCTATCGACCGCCCCCTTGCCGCGGCCGCCGTTCAGGTAGCGGATGCAGTACACATCGCTGCACAGGAACGAACCGCCGCGCTGCACGCGCTTCGGTATGCCCGGCTCGAGCGGGTCATAACTGTCGTCGGGACCTTGGGGATTACGGCGCGGGCTCGTCTTGTAATAATCCGGGCGATACCAGTCAGCGCACCACTCCCAGACGTTGCCGGACATGTCGTGCAGTCCGTAGCCGTTCGCCGGGAACGACGCGACCGGAGCGACGCCGCGGAAGCCGTCTTCTTCGGTGTTCTGGACCGGAAACTCGCCTTGCCAGATGTTGGCCATCCACTTGCCGCCTGGCTTTAGCTCGTCGCCCCAGACATAGGGCTTGCGGTCGAGGCCGCCGCGGGCCGCAAACTCCCACTCCGCCTCGGTCGGCAGCCGCTTGCCGGCCCACTGGGCGTAGGCCACCGCATCCTCCCAGCAGACATGCACCACCGGGTGGTTCTCCCGTCCCTTGATCGAGCTGCCTGGCCCCTCCGGGTGGCGCCAGCAGGCCCCGGGCACATAGCGCCACCAGGCCAGGTGGTGGTTCAGGTCCACCTTCTCAGTCGGCGGCGTGAAGACAATCGAGCCGGGCACCAGTTTCTCAGCCGGTGCGTTCGGGAAGGCCTTCGGATCGGGTTTGCGCTCGGCAACCGTAACGTAGCCGGTTTCCTCGACAAAGCGGGCGAACTCGGCGTTGGTCACTTCGGTCCTGTCCATCCAGAAGCCGTCCACATAGACCAGGTGGACCGGCCGGGCATCGGGGAAGGCCTCATGCTCCGAGCCCATCCAGAACCAGCCGCCGGGAACCCAGACCATCCCTTCGGGGGCCTCGCCCGGCGCCTCGGCCTTGTTCAAAGGGGGCGGGTTGGTCTGCGCAGGCAGGGCGTCCGGATCGCCCGATTGCAGCTGAAGCCCGATGAGGGCCAGTGCGGCCAGGGTCAGGCAGAACGCCGCGGCCACCGCCAGCCAGAAGGCCGGCAGCCGGCGCTGCGGCATCTTCGAACGGCCCGTCTTCTTCGAGGGAGCCTTGAGGTTCCCACGGGGTTTGCTCATGGGATCGCCTACGCTTCAGCCGAGGAATCCAAGGAAGCAGGCACCCCGCCTGCCTCCATGCAGGGTATAGCAGCCGGTGCGCCGCCGCAAGGGCGGGACGGCGAGCACGGCGACGGCTATTTCGGCGCCGCCACGCCGGGCGGGACCAGCGCCTTGAGCAGTTTGCCGTCGCCGCCGTTGTACACGCGCACTACCCCTTCCTCGCCGCCGGCCGCCACCAGTGCCCCGTCCGGGCTGACGCTCACCGCGTAGAGGAAATCATTGCCCGATGGGTTGAAGTTCCGCACCGTCTGACCGGTCTCCGCGTTCAGGAGCTTCACCGTCTGGTCGGCGCTGCAAGTGGCGATCTGCGGGGTGGCGCCGACGAACGCCAGGCGCGTCACCTGCTTGGTGTGGGCGTTGCTGATCGTCCGCACCTGCTCTCCCTTCTCGTAATCCCACACCTTGATCACGTTGTCCGCCCCGGCGCTGGCCAACAGCTTGCCGTCGGCTTTCCAGCCGACATCCAGGACATGGTGGGTGTGGCCCTCGAACGACTTGAGGAGCTTGCCGCTGGGCACCTCAAAGACCTTGACAAACTTGTCGGCCGCGCCGGTCGCCAGCTTGGTGCCGTCGGGGCTGAAACAGATGCCGAAGACGGTATCGCTGTGGCCGTTCTTGATGTCCACAACCAGGCGGCCGGTTTCCAGCTCGAAAACCTTGATCTCCCCCTCCTCGGTCGGAGCGCCGCCGCCGGTCGCCAGATACTTGCCGTCCTTCGACACCGCCAGGGCCACCACGCGGTCGGCAAAGCCTTCCAGCCGTTGCTTCAAGGTCCCGCTTTCGGCGTCCCAGACGATCACTTCCTGGAAGCTGCCGCTGATCAGCTGCTTGCCGTCGGGGCTGTAGACCAGCGACTCGACGAGCGACAGGTGGGCGGCCTGGACCGGCTTGCCATCGGGCGTCTTCAGGTCGGGGTTGACCAGCGTACGGAGGTGATTGCCGGAGGCCGGGTCATAGACATGGATCTGGTTGCCGCGGCCGGCTGCCACCGCCTTCTTGTCGGGACTGACGGCGACGGCCCGCACCGGCTGGACGGTCGCCGGTGGCAAGCCAAGGTTCACCTTGGGCCGGGTGACCGTCGTGGTCCCAGTAGGCGGCTTGGCCCCCTGGTCGATCCAGAGCTTGATCAGGGCCAGTTCCTTCGGCGACAGCGGCTCGTCATTCTCGCTTCGCGGCGGCATGATCGGCCGTTCGGTTCGTCCGGCCAACTTGACCAGGAGGCTCTCCGCCGATTTGCCGGGGATGATCGGCTGGCCCCGCTTGCCCCCCTTCATGAGCTTCTCGTAGGTGCTCATGTCGAGCTTGCCTTCGGTGACGTTGCCGCTGTGGCAGAAGAAGCACTTGGCCACGAAGATCGGCTCGATCTCCTTCTCATAGCTGACCGGGTCCTTGCGGTCCAGGGCAATGACTTCGATCGGCGGCACCTTGGGCGTCTTGTCCTTATCTTTCGGGTCGTCCGCGCCGGCCAGACCGGCCAGCAGGACAAACAAAGTCATCGGGAGTAGAGAGCGCATCATTCATCTCCGGGCCAGGCCCCGGGTCGCAACCCGCGGGCTTACTTAACCACATTGACGCTGAATTTGACTTCCTGGGTGGTGGTGATGCTGTCGGTGAGCCGGGCCGTCGCGCGGAAGATCAGGTCGGGCCGGTTGCCCGGCGGAGCGTCAGGCTCAGCGCGGAGGACTACCTTCACCTCATCGGCGCCGGCGGGGATGGTAACTTCATCGGCGCTGATGCCCTTGGCGCCGGCCGGCAGCACCAGCTGCACCTTGAACTCGCCGGCGTAGTCGTGCATCCGGGCCACCTTCACCACCACCTCGGTCTGTTCGCCGACCTTCAGCATCGGGTTGGCCGGCGCGACCGTGACGTTGGCGACCTGCTTCGGCAAGACCGTCAGCGTGACCGGGGTGGCGGGCAGGATGACGTTGATGTTCTGCTTTTGCTTGGCCATCGGGTCCTTGTTGAAGGGGATCTGGGCTGTCCCCTTCAGCACCAGGTTGTAAACGCCGGGGGCCACGTTCGGCCGGATCTCCACCGCCATCGTGGCCTCCTTCTTGTCGGGGGCGACGGCCAGCGGCTGGTTGTTGTTGACGGCCAGGTTGGCCGGCAGCTCGCCGCTCTGGTTCGGATTCTGCCCCGGGGTCGGGAGGACGATTTGCAGGTTGAGCGGCGTCTTGAAGTCCGGCCAGAGCCGATCCACCTTCACCTGGATGTTGGCCTTGTCCCCCTGGAGCACGACCGGCTTATCGAGCGTCGCGGTCAGATTGAAGGGCGGCTGGTCGCGCACCGCCAGCACCAGGCCGCGGTCAAGCCGGCTAATGGTCGGGATCGGCGCCCCCGGCTGCACCGGCCAGGTGATACTGGCCGGCCGGGCCTCACGGACCACCGTCTGGCCCCGGATCGTGGCCGTCCCCCTCACCTTGATCTCGCCGGCCCACGGCGGTGCGTCGGCCGCCGCGCTGACGACCAGGGTTGTCTGTCGGAGCCCAGTGCCGAGAACCTGCGGCGGGCAGGTGACGCCGGCCGGCAGCCCTTCCACTGTCAGGGCGATCTCGCCGTTGAAGCCGTCCTGCCGCCAGGCATAGACGGTGTAGAACTGATTACTCCCCTGGCGCACGCAGCAGCCGTCCGGCGCGAAGTCGGACGGCGGCATCACCACCAGCTGGAAGTCGGGCTGCTCGGGCGTGATGCGGACGCGGTAGTAATGGTGCGGTCCAGCCAGCAGGTTGGCGTTTCGGCTGGCAACCAGGAGGTGATACTTGCCGTCGGCCGGGACCGTGAAGCGATAGACCGCCGGATCGCTCGTCCGGGTGAACAGTTTCAGACTGATCGTCTCAGGTGTATCGTCCGCCTCGACAAGGTCCTGGTTGGCGGTCGCATTGCGGAGCACGAAGTACATGTCGGCTGAGGAGCCGAGCCGCTCGGCCAGAAGCTCGATGTTGTAGACCTCTCCCTTCTTGGCCTGGAAGACGTACCAGTCGCGATCGCGCTTCTTTTCGACCCGCCCCGCGATCTCACAAGGCAGGGTGATTTCCTGGGCGCTGTCGGCGGTGTCATTCTTCTCGTTGTCGAGCACCACCGGCGCTCGGGCGAAGGTGAGCAGAAACGGATTGGAACTGCCCGCCTGGTTGCGGAGGTGGTACGCGAACCCGTTCAGCCCCGCAGCGGGCGGCGGAACCCGGCCGGAGTAGTCGAGCCGCTCGCGGGCCGCCGGCTCGGTCGGAACGTTGACCGTGACCACGGCCTTTTCCAGTACCCGGCCGTCGATCACGGCCGCGGGGTCGAGTTGGCCGCCGGGCAGGTTCCGACCGTAGACGGTGAGCTGCGCCGGTTTGCCCGGCTCGACCACGCACGGATGGATGGCGTCGATCCACGGGGCGGTCGAAATGCTCAGGCGGTAGAAGAACTCGGGGCCGCCCTGAGTGTGAGTGAACTGGCAGAGGCGGACGTAGTAATCGCCGTCCTCCGGCACGGTGATGTCGGTCAGGGCGTCGCCGCCATCGTAAGAGCGATTGGCAGCGAGCAGCCGGCCCTTGGCGTTGTAGACCTGAATCTCGGCCAGCAACCGGCTATCGATGGTCGAGGCCAGGCAGCTGATGACAACGCGCTGCCCCTTCTTGCCGGCGCAGACGTAGTAATCGACATCGGTGGGGGCGGCGATCACTCCGTTGACGGTGGTGTTCAGCTCGACGCGCTGGGCTTCCGGCACATCATTGTTGGGTTCCTTTTCGAGGACCTCGTTGAGGTCGCCGACGACGAAGGCGCGAGGATTGCTAATGCCCCACCGACCGACCAGACGCGCGTCGTGGAGGCCGACCGGGACATCGGCGGGGATGGTGACCTTGAACTTGCTGACCGTCGGCTTGGCCGGCGGCATGGGAGCCGGCTTCTTGGGGTCGGGCGGCGGGGGCGGGGTGACAATTGGTTCGGCCTGGATCGCCGGGTGGCTGAAGAGCAACGTCTGCGGCTCCTCCAGGTCGGTGCCGGCGAAGGCAACTTCCACGACGGTGCCGGCCTTGCCGCCGGCCGGCGTCAGCACGGTCAGCCGCGGGTTGGGCAGGCCGGCCGCCTGCGGTTGGGCCGCCGCCGGCGTGGCCCCCCCAGCAAGGCCGAGCAGGGCCAGGGCGAGAATGCGCCATCTTTGTGTTGCTGTGTAGGGTCGTTTCCGACACATGAGTTACCCCCCTGGTGGTCAAAAGTGTCCGCTGGAGCGGCGTTCCCGGGCAGGTGGCAGGCAGCGAGGGCCGGCGGTGGGCTTGCGGGGATGGCCACCCCCTGACGGTTGGTCATTCCGGCAGGCCCGCTGGGGCAGGTCGTAGCGGCCGAGGCAGCGGGCACCTCGGGCCGATGAATGGGGCATGGGAAAACCGATCTTCCCTCATATACTCAGTCATGGTAATCGGGCTGGCGCGCGCGGTCAAGGAACTTCGGCCGTCTCAGCGCCGGTCGGCATCTGGCGGGGATCGGCTCATGGACCTCACACAAGTCCTGATTGGCGTCATCATCGGCCTGGTCGTCGGCTTTGGGTTGCTTCTGGTCGGGCTGCTTCTAGTTGGCGGCGGGAGCGCGGCTCGCCTCGGCCTGGCCCTTCGTGCGCTGGGGCGGACGCTGCGCGACGAGGCCTTCGCCGGCAAGGTCGGGCCGCTGCTCGCCCCACCGGCGGCCGAGGCGCCGCCCCGGCCGTCAGGAGCGCCCTTGCGGCTGCTGGCCATCTTTCAGCGCGACGGCCGGCTGATCGACTTTTTGACGGAGGACCTCCAGGCCGTCACCGACGATGCCCAGGTCGGGGCCGCCGTGCGCGAGATTCACCGCAAGTGCCAAGAGGCCCTGAAGGAACATCTCGTCCTGGAGCCGGTCTTGCCACAGAACGAGGGAGAGACGGTCGAGGTGCCGCCCGGGTTTGACCCGTCGGCCATCCGGGTGACGGGCAACGTGCCGCCGCAGCCCCCCTTCCGTGGCACGCTTCTGCACCGCGGCTGGCGCGTGCGGGAGATCAAGCTGCCCCCTCTGCCGCAGGGGCAGGACGAATTCATCCTTCAGCCCGCCGAGGTGGAAGTCCCCTGACGCGACTCCGTGCCGGTCCAACCGTGATTGACGGCCTGGGCCGGTGCGGCCTAGAATGCGACGCACCACATCGCACTACAGGAGGGAGCGGTCGTGACCCAGAAGGCGCCGATACTCACCATTCACACCGATGGGGCAGCTCGGGGGAACCCGGGGCCGGCGGCGTTCGCCTACGTGATCCACCGCGAGGGGGCCCCACCGGTTGAGGAAGCGGGCTGTCTCGGCCGGGCAACCAATAACCAGGCCGAGTACGCCGCCCTGGTCCGCGCCCTGGAGCACGCGGCCCGGCTCGGCACCCACCACCGTCTGATCATTCACAGCGACAGCGAGCTAATGGTCAAGCAGATGCGCGGCGAGTACCGCGTCAAGGACGAGACGCTGCGCGGGCTGTACGAGAAGGCCCGCGAACTGAGCGCGCGATTCGCAGGGGTGATGTTCCGCCATGTGCCGCGCTCGCAGAACAGCCGGGCTGACCAACTCTGCAACGAGGTCCTTGACGGCCGGCGCCAGCCCGCCACCGCCGCCGAGGTAGAGGAGGAATCCGACCCACCGCCAAACGGCCGCGGCCAACGCGACACGCTGCGGGAGCAGGCGCTGGGCTGCCTGCGGGCCGCAGCTGCCGCTTGGGCGCGCGGTAACCCCAGTGATCCAGCCCCCGACGCGGTCTGGGACCAACTCTGCGGCCTGCTCCAGGACCGGGGGGTTGTGCTGCGGCGGGAGTAAGATCGAAGCGCCTGGACGGTTCGTGTGCGCCACTTGCGACTCGGCGCTAAGCCGCAAGCGGCCGCAAACGGCTAAGCCGCAAGCGGCCGCAAACGGTCGGCGCCCGCTCACTTCAGCAGCCCGATGATCAGATCGGCCACGACCCACAACAGCAGCGCGATGAAACCGAGCGCCCAGATCACCAGTGCTACATACAAGCGCGACTGAACGCGCTGGTCCTCCTCGCGGGGCGGGGATGCGTCCAGCCCGTCGGCCGGCGGTGCCAGTGGCGGCGGCACGGGTTTTTCTGTCTGGATATGAGGGGCACGATGCGACTGGGATTTGGCCATCGCTAAAACCACCACGGCTGGCCCGGCGGTTCACGCGGCAGCACGCCGCGCAGGTAGGCCACCGCCTTGCCGAGTCCTTCCGGAACGCTCAGGTAACTGTCCTCGTGCTCGATTGACAGCACCCCGTCATATCCCTTCGCCCGCAGCATGCTCACGAACGGCTTCCAGAACTCGTCGCCGTGGCCGTAGCCGCAGGTTCGGAACACCCACGCGCGGGCCCCGAGATCGCCGTAGCTCTTGGTGTCGAGCATGCCGTTGATCCGGGTGTTGTGCGCGTCCAGCGCCGTGTCCTTGGCATGGACATGGTAGATCGCCCCGGCATCGCCCAGCACCCGCGCCGCTTCCACCGGGTCGATTCCCTGCCAGAAGAAGTGCGACGGGTCCAGGTTGGCCCCGAGATTGTCCCCCGCCAGCCGGCGCAACCGCAGCAATGTCTCCGGGTTGTACACGCAGAAGCCGGGGTGCGCCTCCAGGGCAATCCGCACTCCTTCATCCCGCGCCGCCGCTGCCTTCCGCTGCCAGTACGGGATGAGCACCTCATTCCACTGGTACTCCAGGATGCGCGGGTAGTCAGGCGGCCAGGCACAGGTGACCCAGTTGGGCGTCCGGTCGCCGGGGGCGCCGCCGGGACAACCGCTGAAGGTGCAGACCACTTCTACCCCCAACCGAGCTGCCAGCCGCACCACCACGTCCTGCACCCGCTCGTGCGCTCGGGCCACGTCCGGGTCGGGGTGGACCGGGTTGCCGTGGCACGACAGGGCACTGATCGTCAGGCCGCGCCGGGCCACGTCGTCCTTGACCTTCTGTTGCAGGGCCGGGTCAGCCAGCACCGCCTCAGCATCGAGCAGTTTGGTCCGGGCGAAGGCACCCAGCGCCAGCTCGATGGCGTCAAGGCCGAGTTTCTGGCAGTAGTCGAGCGCCCGCTCCCAACCGAGCGGAGCCACGGCGCTGCTCATCAGGCCGAGTTTCATGGCATCACAGGTGGAGCACCCAGCGGACCAGGTCCTGCCAGAGAACAAAGAGCATCAACAGGCCGAGCGACACCAACCCGACCACCACCGCGCCCCACTGCACTGCCTCAGATGCCTGCTTGCCGCGCAGCTTTTCGTAGACCAGGAAGACCATGTGGCCGCCGTCCAGCACCGGGATCGGCAGGAAGTTGAAAGCCGCCAGGTTGATGCTGATCATCCCCAGGAAGAAGAGGAACTCCCAGAAGTCCATGGCGGCCACCTTGTAGGCGATGATGCCAATGGTGATCGGCCCGCCCAGGTTCTTCGGCGATAGCCGCTGCTCCCAGGGCATCATGCCGCGGATGAACAGGTAGACCTGGGTCAGGCCGCGCCAGGTGTCCTCCAGCCCCATGCCCATCGCCTCGACAAAGTTGTCGGCCTTCTGGATCACCTTGGCCGGCTGCCAGAGCCAGCCGCGCTCGGCCATCGGCCAGTCCGGCACCGGCTGGGCCGTCAGCCGGACCTCCTCGGTCTTACCGTCCCGCTCCACCCGCAGCGTCAACTCCTTGAACGGAGACCGCTGCAACTCGAAGAAGATCGCCGGCCACTGATCGGACTCCAGTTTATCTACCCAACTGCCGTCCTCGCTCGCGCCCCAGTTCTTGCCCGGCTTGCGGAAGCGGACCGCCTTGACCACGTCGTTCTTCCGCAGTCCATCGCTAGCCGGGGGGCCGACCACCTCGGCCACGGTGGTCTCGACCCGGTAGGCGATGCCCAGCTCGGGCACCGGCACCGGCGACGCGATGCCAATCGGGACCACGCGGTCGAAGCGCCAGCGGAAGTCCCATTCGACCTCGGCAAGCTCCTCGCGCTTCCGGGCCTCGTGCGTCTGCGGATCGTCCCGCAGCACAACCAGCTTGACCTTGACCCCCTCCTTCTCGTGGGCCTCAGCCCAGCGCCGCAGCGCGTCAGGGAGCCGCATCGGATCGATCAGGTGGACGCCGGCGTCGGCTCCGCCGGCATTTTTGCCCCCTTTACGGGGTGGCGCGATGACGAAGCGCTGCGACGCGCTGCCATCAGCAGTGCTCAGGCGGACCTCGGTGAGCAGGTCGCCCGGTCGGATGCCGGCCCGGGCTCCCGGCGAGCCCTCGCGGATGTTGGCGACCGTCCCCATTTGCATGTGCACGCCCAGCGTGACATGATAGGCCGGCGGCACCAGCAGGTCGTGCTCCTCGCCATTTGCCCGGCGGACACGGACGGTCAGGAATTGCCCGGCCAGGCGCTCCAGCCGCTGCTGGAAGACGAAGACGTTGCCCATGCCGCTGCCGGGGTAGCGTGGGTCTTCAGGGATCGGCGTCACCTGGGCGGGGTTGTCTGGGTCGGTAGTGGCGATGACGGTGTCGCCCGGCTCGAAGCGGCCTGGCGGCACTCGGACTTCTCGCTCGGCCCCGTCGCGCCTCAGCCGGACGATGATTTCCTCACCGGCCAGGCGCTGCCAGCGCTGGCTCAGTTCGAAGAGGTCCTTCGGGTCGGTGCGGCCGCCAACAGGGACCGCGGGCCGGAGCGGCGTCACCTGGGCCGGGTTGTCCGGGTCGGTCATGGCCACAATAACATCGCCGGGCTGGAAGGCAGCGGCCGGCCGGGCGGCGGCAGCGGCGCTCTGGTACTTGACCGGGTAGGGGCTCTCGTCGGGAAGAAGCTCCCGGTTCCGCAGCTCCAGGCTCTCCGGCGGTGCCAGGCCGATCATCGGCCGGAGGTCGTGCTTGCCGCGGCGCGGCTCGATCTCGGCGGAGTAGACCTTACCATCGCGCGGGTCCCGCCAGACAAACGTCAGTTGCTCGCCGCTGGAGGAGAGGGCTACCTTCGCCTGCAAGTCGGTGAAGTACAGGGGATGATTGGGCTCCGCCCGCTTGGAGCCGATCTGGAGGAAATCCGCCCCCGAGGGGATGCCCTTCTCGAAGGCCAGCCCGCCGGAGTCGATGGTGCCGGCCACAGCCGGGTCGCGCTCCTTGCCGTGGCTGAAGACGGCGATGAAACAGACGAAGGCCAGCACCACATTCATGATCACGCCGGCCGAGATGATTGCCATCCGTTGGCCGACCGGCTTGTTCTTGAACGAGCGTGGATCGTCCTCGCTGCCGGGATCGTCGCCCCCTTCGCCGACCATCTTGACGTAACCGCCCAGCGGGAACAAAGCGAGCTTGTAGGTCGTCTCGCCCCAGCGGAAGCTGCAACCGGGCAGGGCCGGGCCGAAGCCGATGCTGAAGGTCTGGACATGGACATCGCACCACTTGGCGACCGCGAAATGGCCCAGTTCGTGGATGAAGATGACGAAGCCCAGGCCCAGCCCCGCCTTGACCAGGTTCCACATGCCGTCCAGGCCGAAGAAGTGGTACAGGACAACGAGCAGGGCAGCGAATAGGGCCAGGTAGGCGCCGTTCCGCGCCAGCCAGGCACCGGGGGACAGCTGGTCGTCTGGGGTAGTCAGGTCCGCAGAGCGGTCTTGGTTGTCAGCGTGATCCAACGAGTTACCTCCTGTCGCGCCCAGCGGTCGGCGGCGTAGAGCTCGGCCAGCGTGGGCCGGGCGCTGTAGTGATGGTTGGCGAGCACGTCGCGGCAGACCCGGGTGATGTCGAGGAAGCGCAGCTCGCCGGCCAGGAATCGGCCGACGGCCGCCTCGTTGGCGGCGTTGAGCACCGCCCCGCACGTCCCGCCGCGGCGGGCGACTTCATACCCTAATTGTATCGCGGGAAAGGTGTCGTGATCGGGCTGTTCAAAATGCCAGGCTCCCAACTCGCTCCAGTTCAGCCGCCGTGCTGGACCCGGCAGCCGCTCCGGATAGGTCAGGGCATACTGGATCGGCAGCCGCATGTCCGGCGGCGCCAGCTGGGCTAGGATCGAGCCATCCCGGAACTCCACGAAGGAATGGATCACCGATTCGGGGTGGATGATCACCTCGATCCGCTCCGGCGGCAGGCCGAACAGCCAGTGGGCCTCGACCACCTCCAGGGCCTTGTTCATCAGGGTGGCCGAATCAATCGTGATCTTCGGCCCCATGCGCCAAGTGGGGTGTTGGAGAGCATCGGCGACGGTGACCTCGGCCAGCTCGGCGACCTGCCGGCCGCGGAATGGTCCGCCGCTGGCCGTCAGCACGATCCGTTCCACCTCCTCGGGCCGGCCCCCCTGCATCGCCTGGAAGATGGCGCTGTGCTCGCTGTCCACCGGCAGGATACGGCCGCCGTGCCGGGCAACCAGGTCCATGACCAGCGGCCCAGCCATGACCAGGGTTTCCTTGTTGGCCACCGCCACGGTCTTGCCGGCCTCCAGGGCGGCCAGGGTGCCCGGCAGTCCCGCCGCCCCGACCATGGCGCTGACGACCACGTCCACGTCGGGGTCGGTGACCATGGTACGGACCCCCTCCGGGCCGATCAGAAGCCGGGTGTCGCCGAGCCGGCCGGGATCGAGCTGCCGGGCCAACTCCGGGTCGGTGACCGTGACCCAGCGCGGCCGGAACCGGGCCGCCTGCTCGAAGAGGGCTTCCCAGTTCGAATGAGCGCTGAGGCCGACCACCTGGAGACGGTCGGAAAGGTAGCGGATAACGTCGAGACAGTTGGTGCCGACCGAGCCGGTCGATCCCAGGACCACCACCCGGCGGGTACTCGCGCTTGCGGTGACGGGGGGTGAGACGGACACGAAGCACCCACTTGCAACGGGCGGGCAGGGGCTTCCGCCCCCGATGATTTCCTTGCCGCGGTCATTGTAGCCGGCCCCGCCGCAACGCCGCAAGTTGACTTGACTTCGCCGGCCGGGCCGACCAGAGGAGCCAGCTGTAGATGACGCCGTTGACCACCACGATGAACAACCCGGCAGCCAGCTGCACCGTGGGCGTCCAGCCGGCCGGGTAGATGAGCGGCAGCAGGTAGTGTTCGACGAAGCCGCTCTGGTAGCCGGTCCCGCCGGCCCGCTGGCGCAGCCAGACTTCCAGGGGCGTCAGCGGGCAGGTCCAGCCGCTGAATTCGACGAATGCCCCCCACGCCGCGGCCGGCAGGTGGAGCCCGATCAGGCGCCGCCAACGCAGCACTAGCAGGCCGCCGCCCAGGACAAAAAGGATGAAGGCGAAATGGGCGACGACAACCAAGTCGGCCAGCAGCTGGTAGCCCATGCCGCCTCCTCAGTGCCGGGCTGACTCCTTGCCGAGGTACTTGTGTGTCTCGGTGTCCACCTTGATGCGCTCGCCGGTTCGGATGAACAGCGGCACCTTGACGACCAGGCCGCACGCCAGCTTGGCATCCTTGAGCACGTTGCTGCTGTGGCCGGCCGGCTCCGCCGTTTCCACCACCTCGTCCACGAAGTTGGGCGGGAACAGGATCTGGGCCGGCCGACCGTCGATCAGGCGAATGACGAACTCCTCTCCCTCCTTGAGCAGCCACTTGCCGTTGCCGACGATCTCCTCGGGGACCGTGACCTGCTCGAAAGTCTCGGTGTCCATGAAGACATAGTCGGAGCGGTCGCGGTAAAGGAACTGGTGCGGCCGAGACTGTAGCTCGGGTTGTTCGAAGCGGTCGGCCTCGTCAAAGCCGCGCTCGACGACGTGGCCGGTCTTCATGTTGCGCAGGCGGGTTTGGATCACAGGCTTGCGCTGGGCCGTCTTCTGGATATGGTAGTCCTCGATGATCCAGTGGCCCCCCTCCAGGGTGATGACGGCGCCTTTCTTGAACTGCCCTGCGGTGATCATGACGGGTACCTCCGGGATGCACAGAAATGGGGGCGGTGCGGCGTTGATTATACCCGAGGCCAGGCCCGAAAAAACTTGTGCTCTCCGTCTCCGCCCCAATAAACTTGAAGTATCCCCATCGTCCTCGGCCGGTCAAGGGAGCTGTGTTGGCGGGGCCGCTCCTTCGCCGGCCGCGGACCCCGTCTCTGGAGGGAGCACATCATGGCAACGGTCCGAGATATTCTAACGACCAAGGGCTCCCAGGTGTACGCGATCGATCCCGAGGCCACCGTGCTCGAAGCGGCCGAGACGATGAATCGGCACAAGATCGGCAGCCTGGTGGTGATGACCGGCGGATATGTGGTCGGGATCATTACCGAGCGCGACATCTTGCAGCGAGTGGTTGTGACCCGGCTTGACCCGGCTCATACCCCTGTCCGAGAGGTGATGACCACTGAGGTGGTCTGCTGTCAGCCGCACACGCCCCTGGAGGAGGCGCGAGGGGTACTGAAGAATCGCCGTATCCGTCATCTGCCGGTGGTGGACGAGTCGAAGCGGCTGTGCGGTCTCATCTCGATCGGCGACCTGAATGCCTACGACGCCCACGACCATGAGCTGACCATCCACGTCATGGAAGAGTACATTTATGGTCGGGTCTGAGAGGGCCGGCCGGTTCATGCGGTTAACCGGCCGGCCGACGCCGGCCGCTCGCCGGTTGTGTCGGACGCCCCGGTTTATGGTAGAATGTCCCCGGATAAACTCTCTCCTCTGTCCCGGCCGCGGGGTTGGCCGACGGTGTAGCGCCCTGTACCAGTACGCCGTTCATCATGAGGCGCCGTCCGGCTTCGACCGCTATGCCCTGGAGCATGCGTTCGAACCGAAGCGGTGAGGGCGGTCGGGGCCGGGACCGACCGGCCGTGGCGGGGGTAATAAAA
>DATLYH010000345.1:0-10955 GCA_035575035.1 Gemmataceae bacterium | reverse complement strand
ATCTGCTCGACCACGATGTAGACATTCTTGGTGGCCTGCTCGGCGCTAACGTTGCCCGCCGTTGCCGCCAGGCCGAGCACGTCGATTTGCGGGTCATGCAGGGCCAAAGCAATGGCGAAGGCGCTGTCGATGCCGGGGTCGGCTACCAGCACCACCTTGTGGACCATCACGCGAACTCCTCTCCGAAAGGCCCGCCTTCTGCCGCTTGCGGCTGAGCGCTGCCGCCAAGCGCTAGGCCGCAAGCGGCCCGGAAGACGGGTCCAGTCTCACTTCTCCTGATCTTGCGAACATTCGACCAGCTTCCGCAAGACCCCCAGCGCCTGCCCGCTCGTCAGTGCCGCGCGCGCTCGGGCTACCCCCTCAGCGAGGCTGCCGACGCGCTCGGCGGCCAAGAGGCCGGCAGCCGCGTTGGCCAGCACCACGCGCGCCGCCGGTCCATCGGTGCCCTCCAGGACCGAGCGCACCAGGGCGGCGCTCTGCCCGGGCCCGTCCACGCGCAGCTCGGCCAGCGGGCAAGGTTCCAAGCCGAAGTCGCGCGGCGTCCACTCGCCTGCCCGCACCACCGAGCCGCAGACCTCACGCACCAGGGTCGGCCCCGCCAGGCTAACCTCGTCGAGACCGTCGCGGCCATGCACCACCAAGGCGCGGCGCGTTCCCAGGCGGGCCAGGGCGCCAGCGATCGGGTCGAGCAGTTCGGGCCGGCCCACGCCGATCAGTTGGTAGCAGGCACCGGCCGGGTTGGCCAGCGGACCCAGGCAGTTGAACACGGTCCGCACCGCTAACCGGCGCCGCAGCGCTGCCACCCGGCCCAGGGCTGGATGGAAGTGCGGCGCAAAGCAGAAGGCCATCCCCGCCCGCTCCAGACAGCGGCGGGCAAAGGCCGTGTCCCCCTCGACCGCCACCCCCAGGGCGGCCAGCACATCGGCGCTGCCGGTCCGACCGGAGATGGCGCGGTTGCCGTGTTTGACGACCGGCACGCCAGCGCCGGCAATGACGAGGGCCGCAGCGGTGCTGATGTTGAAGGTGCCGCTGCCGTCGCCGCCGGTGCCGCTGGTGTCAAGCACCTCGGCCGGTCCCCCCTCGAGCCGGACCATGTGCTGCCGCAGCACGGCGGCCGCCGCTGCGATCTCCACCGCTGTCTCTCCCTTCATGCGCAGGGCGACCAGCAGTGCGGCCGTCTCCGCTTCGCCGCAGCGCCCCGCCATCACCTCCTCGACCAACAGGCGCATCTGCCCCTCGGTCAGGTCGCGGCGGTCGATCAGGGTGGCGAGGATTTCCGCAAACCAGGGCGGTTGGGAAGGATTCACGACGGTCCTGCGAGTCACAACGGGGAAAGCAATCCGGCCCAAGAACGGCGCATCCCTTTCAGCATAGCGAAGGGGAAATCGAGCCGTAAAAAAATTCTCTTTTTTTGTGTACGGGCGTTGCGTATATTAATGTTCACATGAAGTGGAAGTCAATCACCCCTGGGGGGTGACTGCACGGCGGGCGCCGGGGCCGAGCGGCCCCAAAGGCGCAAAAACTACCTTCAATATACTTTTCAACGGAGGGGTGTACCGTGCCTGATTTCAGTCAACTGACGGAACGCCAGCGGGAGATCTACGAGTTCATCCGCGAGAAGATCGAGACCCGCGGCTACGGCCCGACGGTGCGCGAGATCGGCGAGGGGTTCAAGATCGCCTCGCCCAACGGCGTGATGTGCCACCTGAACGCCCTGGAGAGGAAGGGGTTGATCAAACGGCAGAAGCAGTCGGCGCGGGCCATCCAGCTGGTCGATCACAAGCCGCGTCCCAAGGGGCTTCCCCTGCTCGGCAAGGTGGCGGCCGGCACCCCCACCGAAGCGGTTGCCGACGAGGAGTACCTGGAGCTGGACCAACTCTTCAATGGGCCGAATCACTTCGCCCTGCAAGTTCGCGGCCAGTCGATGATCGAGGACCATATCGAGGACGGCGATTTCGTGGTTATCCGCAAGCAGGAGACGGCGGCCAACGGCGAACGGGTGGTTGCCATGATTGACGGCGAGGTGACGCTGAAGCGCTACCACCAGGACAAGCACGGCATCCGGCTCGACCCGGCCAACGGCAACATGGCTCCCATCTTCGTCAGCCCCAACTCGGACGTGCGCATCCTGGGGGTGCTGGTCGGCGTCCTTCGCCGCTGCTGACCGGACGAATTCAGTGCTGCCTGAAGCCGGTCCAGTTGGCTGCCGGTCCGAATCAATCCCTCCGGCCCGCGGTGCGCGGCGCCCCTGGCGGCGCGGCGGCCCGCGGGCCTTGTCGTCTCTGCCTCCTCAGGCGGCGTTCGGCGTCCGCAGATAGCGCAGCTCGTTGAGGATTTCCCCGTTCAGCACTCGTTCCAGGTCGGCCAGCGCCCGGGCCACGGTGGCGCCGTCCAGCGTCCGGTGGTCGTAGACCACGCGCACGTCAAGGGAACCATCCGCGCCGAGGACCCCGGTGTTCAGGACCGTGGTCAAGGGCGACAACGGATGCAAGGACGTGGCCCCGAGGCTGCCGTAGACACTGATGCCAAACGTCCCCAGGTACTGGGCACGCTTGCGCCCCGAGACGTTGAGCCCGCCCCACCAGATCAGCCGGCGGAGGGGCCGCGGCAGGCTGCTGAGCCGGAGCACCCGGCGGAAAGCGCCGATGCGCTCGATCGGCTGTTCCTTGAAGAAGCGCAGTTTCCGGTCCAGCTCCCGCAAGCTGCGCCGCTCCGGGCTGATCACGTGGCCGGGGAAGACGGCATCCTCGTCTCCAAAGCGCCGCTCGATGGCGATTGAGGCGATCGAGATGGGATGTTCGTAGAGGTGCGGCCGAGGGAAGGCCAGGTAGGCGCGGCGCAGTTCCGGGTAGGCCGCCGCGACGAGGCCGTAGGCCTTGGTGAAGATGGCACACCAACTCGGCCGCGGCTGGGCCGTCCGCCGGGCATCGACCACGGCGCCGAGACGCATCCGCCGCTCCACCGGTACGGTCGGCACCTGTTGGGCGAAGTGCATCAGGTCGCCGATGAAGCGGCGCGGCAGCGACAGGGGAAGGTTCCGGCCCGCAGGATGGGGCATCCTTGTACCTCCGGATTGGGGACCGCCCAAACCAGGTTCGCCGGGCTTGGGCGTATCTTCCGGTTTTCCCCCCTTCCGTGCAATGGCAGTTCCCCCCGGCGGCTCGCGTCGGAAGGCCGATGGCCGACGGCCGGCGGGCATCATAGATTCCCCTTATGGCCAAGCTTCCCCTTATCCCGGCAACGGTCATCGGCAGCTGGTCGTTCCCCGGCTGGTATGCCAAGTTCTGCGAGGATGCCTCGCGGCAGCCGGAGTTGTTCGGCGCCGATGACCGCGAGGAGGCGCTGCGCGACGCGGTCCGGCTGGCGGTCGAGGATCAACTCCGGGCCGGGGCCGACATCATCACCGACGGCGAGATGCAGCGGGTCGATTTCAACCTTGGCTTCTACGACCGCCTCACCGGCCTCCGGCCGCTGCCGCCCGGCCGCCGCTGGGGACCGCCCGCCCACGACCAGCGCAGCAAGTACCTCTGCGTCGCGCCGGTGCAAGCGCCATCCGGCCTGGGCCTGGTGGAGGAATATCGGCGGCTGCGGACGATCACCGACGCCCCGGTCAAGGTGCCCGTGCCGGGACCGTACACCCTGGCCGGCTGCCTGCAAGGGGGCGAGGTCTACCGCGATCGGCAGGAGATCGCCGAGGCGTTGTTGCCGATTGTCAACCGCGAGATGAAGGCGCTGGTGCAGGCCGGGGTGGATTTCATCCAGCTCGACGAGCCAAGCTTCGCCTGCCATCCCGACTACCCCGAGCAGTTCCTCGATCTGATTGCCCGCACGGTGGATGGCGTCGGGGCAAAGATCAGCATGCACCTATGCTTCGGCAACTACCGCGGCCGGGCCGTCGGCCACCGCAGCTACCGGCCGCTCTTCCCTCACCTGGCCCGGGCGAAAGTCGATCAACTGGCGTTGGAGTTCGCCAGTCGGGAGATGGCCGAGATCGAGCTGGCCCGGCAGATCCAGCCGCCGATGGAGTTGGCCGTCGGCCTGATCGATGTCAAGAACACCTGGATTGAGCCGCCCGAGCTGGTGGCCGAGCGCCTGCGTCAGGTGTTGCAGTACATCGAGCCGGAGCGCGTCCACGTCACGCCGGATTGCGGCTTCTCACAGACTGCCCGGTACATCGCGTGCCGGAAGCTGGCGAGCATGGTCGAAGGGGTCCGCCGGGTTCGTCGTGAGTTGCGAGGATAGAGCCCATGTCGGAGCCGTATCTTGCCATCCAGGTCGTGATGATGCCGGCCCAGACCAATCCCCACGGTACCATCTTCGGCGGCGTCATTTTGTCGTACATCGACCAGGCCGGGGCCATTGGTGCCCGCCGCGAGGTCATCCGGGCCGGCGGGCCGCCGCCGTCTCTGGTCACCGTGGCGATGAACCGCGTCGAGTTCCACAAGCCGGTCCTGGTCGGCGACGTGGTTCGTTTTCTCACCCGGCTGGTCCGCCTCGGCCGAACGTCGATCACCATGCAGATCACCGTCGAGGCCGAGCGTGCCGGCGAGACGCTCCAGGTGACCGAGGCCGAGGTCGTCTACGTTGGCGTTGACCTGACTCGCCCCGACCGCCCCCCCACGCCTCTCTTGCCGGGGCGCTGAGACGCCTTGAAGTGTCGGCCGGCGCTGCGGTAAATTCGGAACCGGAGAAGAAGGCCCTGTCTCATCGGAGAGCGGTCATGTCGTTCACCGCCAACCATCTCTATTTCGACGATGTCGAGATCGGTCAGGAATGGGAGTCCCCCGGCCGGACGATCACGGAAACCGACGTGGTGAATTTCGCCGGCCTGAGCGGCGACTTCAACCCCATCCACGTGGATCACGAATTTGCCCGGACGACGCCGTTTCGCCGGCCGATTGCCCACGGTCTGCTCGGCCTGGCGATCGGCAGCGGGCTGATCATCAACAGTCCGCCGATGCGCACCCTTGCTTTCCTGGGAATCCGCGAATGGCACTTCCGGGGACCGATCTTCATCGGCGACACCATCCGGGCGTTCAGCAAGGTCCTGGAAAAGGAGCCGCGGTCGCGTGGCCGGCGCGGCGTCATCACCTGGCAGCGCCGGCTGCTAAACCAGGAGGGCAAGGTCGTCCAGGAAGGGATCACCCAGACCCTGGTCGAGGGGCGCGGCCAGGCTGCCGACCCGGCCGACGCCGCACTGGTCCAGCAGCAGGCCGCCCCGTGACACCGCTGGCGCCGCTCCCTACCATACCGATAATCCGAAGGTGGGTGGCGCGATGAAAGAATTTGACGTCTGCGGCCTCGGCAACGCCATCGTCGATATCTTCCTGGAGTTGTCCGACGAGGAGTTCGCCCCCCTCGGCTTCGAGCGCGGTACCATGCGCCTGGTCGAGCCGGCCGAGCAGAAAGAGCTGCTGGCGCGGTTCCACAGCCATGAGCCGCGCCTGGTCAGCGGCGGCTCGGTGGCCAACTCGATCATCGCCCTCTCGCAGCTCGGCGGCCAGGCAGCGTTCATCGGCTGCGTCGGCGATGACCGCTACGGCCTGCATTACCACGCCGAGTTCGAGGAGCTAGGCATCGACCTCGGCAACCCGGTGATCGTCGGCGAGACCACCGGCACCTGCGTCGTCATCATCACGCCCGACGCCGAGCGCACCATGCGCACCTGCCTGGCAGTTTCCAGCCACCTGGCCGAGCGCCATGTAGATGAGGAACGGATCAAGAATTCGCAGTGGCTGTTCGTCGAGGGCTACCTGTTCGCCAACTCCAACACCGGCCAGGGGGCGATCCGCAAGGCGATCCGCCTGGCCAAAAAGCACGGCGTCAAGGTGGCGGTCACCTGCTCGGAGGCGTTCATTGTCAACCTGTTTGGCGACGCCTTCTTCGAGGCCCTGCGCCAGACCGACCTGCTGTTCGCCAATCGGGCCGAGGCCTGCGCTGCCGCGGGAGGAGCGGCCAGCGCGGCGGAGGCGTTCGCCCGGCTCAAGGGGATGGTTCCATCGGTACTGGTGACCGACGGACCGAACGGCTGTTTCGTCCGCCATGACGGCGTCGAGGCCCATGTGCCGGCCTTCCCCTGCGAGCCGAAAGATCTGACGGGGGCCGGCGACATGCTGGCGGGGGCGTTCCTGTACGGCATCACCCACGGCGTTCCCGCGGACCGAGCGGCCCGGGCCGGCTGCTTCCTGGCCATGAAGGTCATCAGTCAGGTCGGGGCCCGCCTGCACCACGGGGTACGGCAGTTCTGGGAACAGGCCCTGGCCGCCCCCTGAGACGGCCCTCCAACCTTCGCCCGGTATCGGCGCCATGACACGCCTGCGCACCTTTATCGCTGTCGATCTCGGCAAGGCCATCCGCGACCGGGCCGTCGCCCTGCAAGGGACCCTGGCCCGCATCGCCCCCGATGTCAAATGGGTGGAGCCGGAGAACCTGCACGTCACCTTGCTGTTTTTGGGCGAGGTGAACGACCGCGACATCCCGGCCGTTTGCCGCAGCGTGATGGAGTGCTGCCGGCAGCATACGGCCTTTGTGATGAGCGTCGAGCGGGTCGGCTACTTCGGCAGTCCGCGCCGGCCGCGCACCCTCTGGGTTGGCATCGGTGAGGGGACGCAGGAGCTGGTCGCCCTGCACGATGCCCTGGAGCCGCCGCTGCTCGACCTGGGCTGTTACCGCCGTGAAGAGCGGCAGTACACCCCTCATGTCACCTTGGGCCGGGTCAAGGGCGACCGTCCCAACGATAAACTAGCGGCCGCGCTGGCCAAGCACGCCGGCTGGCAGGGAGGTCAGACCACCGTGCGGGAAGTGCTGGTGCTCAGCAGCGAATTGACGCCGCAAGGGCCGGTCTACACTGTCCTCGGCCGGGCGAAGCTCGGCGGCGCGGACGAGGGGTGAAGTTCGCCGTATTCCTGATCTGCTGTCCAGCTTTTGGTGAATTTTTATGATATGATCAAAATAGTACGTACGCGTTTTGCTCCGAGCCCGACCGGCTACCTGCACATCGGCGGCGTCCGCACAGCGCTGTTTAACTGGCTGTTCGCCCGTCGCCACGGCGGCCAGTTCATCCTCCGTATTGATGACACCGATGTGCAGCGCAATGTGGCCGAAGCCTTGCAGCCGATCCTGGACGGCTTCCGCTGGCTGGGGCTGGATTGGGACGAGGGACCGGAGGTCGGCGGCCCACACGCGCCGTACTACCAGTCGCAGCGACTGGAGCGCTACCAGGCGGCCGCGAAGATGCTGGTGGAGAGGGGGGCGGCCTACTACGATTATGCCACGCCGGAGGAGGTCCATGCCGAGCGCGAGGCCGCGGAGCGGGAGAAACGCCCGTTTGTCTACAGCCGGCGGTGGATGGCTGTCACGCCTCAGGACCGAGCCCGGTTCGAGGCCGAAGGCCGCCAGGCGACAATCCGTCTGAAGATGCCCCGCGATGGATACTGCCGGATCAACGATCTGATCCTTGGCGAGGTAACCTTCGAATGGGCCAAAGAGCAGGACCATGTTATCCAGCGGGCCGACGGCACCGTCTTGTATAACTTCGCCACCGTGGTCGATGACCACGACATGAGGATCACTCATGTGATTCGCGCCCAGGAACACCTGGCAAACACGCCGCGGCAGATCTTCATCTTCCAGGGGCTGGGCTATGACCTGCCGGCCTTTGCCCATGTCCCCTACGTCGCCGCACCGGGCGGCAAGGAGAAGCTAAGCAAGCGCAAGATCAAGGAGTATTTGAAGAACCCCGAGTTCAAGAAGATTTACGAACATGGTCAGGCCATCGCGGAGCGGATCGGGCTGCACCTCGCGGCCGAGACGTTCAACCCGGTGATCGTGGACTTCTACCGTGAGGTCGGCTACCTGCCGGACGCGATCCTCAATTACCTGCTGCTGCTCGGCTGGGCGCTGGACGACAAGACGGAGTTTTTCACCCGGCAGCAGATGATCGACCTGTTCTCGCTGGAGCGGGTCAACAAGGCGCCGGCCGGCTTCGACCCGAAGAAGCTGCTCGCTTTCCAGGAACGTTACATGCAGCAGCTGGCGGTCGAGCAGAAGGTGGCGATGATGTTGCCGTATCTGGAGAAGGCCGGGCTGATTGCCTCGCCGCCGCCAGCGGCCGTGCGCGAGAAGGTTGCCCGGATCGTTCAGGCGGCCGGCGACCGGATCAAGGTGGCGGGCGATATCCTCGATTATGACACCTTCTTCGTGCCTGACGACCGGCTGTCCTACGACGAGGCGGCCTTTACCAAGCGCCTCCGCCAGCCGCCAGAGGCACGGGAGCTGCTGACCAAGTTCCGGGCGGTGCTGGCATCGGCCGACCCCTTCGACGCCGCCCACCTGGAGCAGCGGTTGCAGGATTTCGTCCAGGCCGAAGGGGTCACGGTAGGCCAGATC
Organism: Gemmataceae bacterium; assembly: GCA_035575035.1. Taxonomy (GTDB): domain Bacteria; phylum Planctomycetota; class Planctomycetia; order Gemmatales; family Gemmataceae; genus DATLYH01. Next base: position 2,567 of record DATLYH010000345.1, on the reverse strand, counting down.
ATCCATGCCCTGCGGGTCGCGGTGACCGGCAAGGCGGTAGGCTTCGGCCTGTACGAGAGCCTGGCGATCCTCGGCAAGGACAGCTGCCTGGCCCGCATTGACCGGGCCCTGGCGCAGCGGTGAACCGGCTGCCGTAGAAGGCAGGAGGAGACCCGTGAACAGCCTGGAGCAAATTCGCAGTCAGAAGGAAGCCATCACTCGACTCGCATCGAAGTACGGCATTCGGAATGTGCGTCTCTTTGGCTCGGTCATGCGAGGCGAAGCGGATGCCGACAGTGACGTGGACGTGCTCGTTGATATTGAACCGGGGAGGAGCCTTCTGGACTTGGTAGGATTTGAGCAAGACCTGGCTGACCTGCTCGGCTGCAGAGTAGATGTCGTGGTTGAGGGAGGCATCAGCCCTTACCTTGAGCAGCGCATCCTCCAGGAGGCCCGGCCGCTATGAAGGATGATCGCTTCTGTCTCCTCCACATCCGCGATGCCGCACTCCGGGTACTGGATTACACCCGCGACGGGCAGGATGCCTTCATGACCGATACTAGGACCCAGGATGCCGTCATCCGCAACATTGAAATCATTGGTGAGGCGACCAAGAGCCTGAGTGAAGGGTTGAAGTCGAGTCATCCCGATATCCCGTGGAAGCGGATCGCGGGGATGAGGGACACGCTGATCCACCGTTACTTCGGCGTCAAATTGGACTTGGTGTGGCAAGTAGTGGAGCGAGATTTGCCGGATTTCCTCAAGCGGGTGGAGGCGATGCTCAGCGCTCTACCGCCGACGGCACCGGGATCTGAGAAGTCATAACCGGCAAGGCGGTAGGCTTCGGCCTGTACGAGAGCCTGGCGATCCTCGGCAAGGACAGCTGCCTGGCCCGCATTGACCGGGCCCTGGCGCAGCGGTGAACCGGCTCTGCCGCCATGACAAATGAGTGAGATAGCCATGACACCCCCCAATCCCGAGAAGCCCAACAAGGAGCCTAACGAGCCCGAGCGCTCGCTGAACTTCATCGAGGAGATCATCGAGGAAGACCTCCGCACCAATAAATGGGGCGGTCGGGTCCACACACGCTTTCCGCCGGAGCCCAACGGCTACCTCCATATTGGCCACGCCAAATCGATCTGTCTCAACTTTGGCCTGGCCCAGAAGTACGGCGGCAAGTGCAACCTCCGCTTCGATGATACTAACCCGATCAAGGAAGACATCGAATACATCAACGCCATCCAGGAAGATGTGCGCTGGCTTGGCTTCCAGTGGGACGGACTGTACTATGCCTCCGACTATTTCGACCAGCTCTACGAGTGGGCCATCCAGCTCATCAAGGCGGGCAAGGCATATGTTTGTGATCTATCGGCCGATGAGGTCCGCGAGACCCGCGGCACGCTGACCACGCCCGGCAAGGAGAGCCCTTACCGCAACCGTTCCGTCGAGGAGAACCTTGACCTGTTCCGGCGCATGAAGGAGGGCGAATTCCCCGATGGGTCGCGCACGCTGCGGGCCAAGATCGACATGGCCCATCCCAATCTAAACATGCGCGACCCGGTCATGTACCGCATCCTCCACGCCCCCCACCCACACACCGGCGACAAGTGGTGTATCTACCCGACTTATGATTGGGCCCACGGCCAATCCGACTCCATCGAGCGGATCACTCACTCCATCTGTACCCTGGAGTTTGAGAATCACCGCCCGCTCTATGATTGGTTCCTCGATCAGCTGGGCATTCACCATCCGCGGCAGATCGAGTTTGCCCGTTTGAACCTCACCTACACGGTGATGAGCAAGCGCAAGCTGCTGGAGTTGGTGAAGGAAGGACACGTTAAGGGGTGGGACGATCCGCGAATGCCGACCATCTGCGGCATTCGCCGCCGCGGTTACACGCCGTCGTCGATCCGCGCCTTCGCGGCCAAGATCGGCGTGTCCAAGTACGACAGCGTCATCGATGTGGCGGTGCTGGAAAACACCCTCCGCGACGAGTTGAACCGGACGGCCCCGCGCGTGCTGGCGGTGCTGCGGCCGCTCAAGGTGGTCATCGAGAACTACCCCGAGGGCCAGGTCGAGGAGATGGAGGCGATCAACAATCCGGAGGACCCATCAGCCGGCACGCGGAAGCTGCCGTTCTCGCGCGTCATCTACATCGAGGAGGACGACTTCCGTGAGGATCCGCCGAAGGGCTACTACCGGCTGGCCCCCGGCAAGGAAGTCCGGCTCCGCTATGCCTATTTCATCAAGTGTCAGAGCATGGTGAAGGATGCCAACGGCAAGGTGGTCGAGCTGCGCTGTACCTACGACCCGGCAACGCGCGGCGGCAATGCCCCGGACGGCCGGAAGGTGCAGGGGACGATCCATTGGGTCTCGGCCGCCCATGCAGTGCCGGCCGAAGTGCGGCTGTACGATCACCTCTTCCTTAAGCCCGATCCGGACGATGTGCCGGAGGGTCAAGACTACCGGGCAAACCTGAACCCGAACTCATTACAAGTGGTGACGGCAATGCTGGAGCCGAGTCTGAAGAACGCGGCCCCCGGCAGCCGCTACCAGTTCGAGCGGCTGGGATATTTCTTCGTCGATCC
>DATLYH010000344.1:0-34925 GCA_035575035.1 Gemmataceae bacterium | reverse complement strand
CGGCCTGGACGGCCTGATGCACCCTTACCATCCGGGGAGCCGCTGGTTTGGCCGGCTCTTCACCCTCATCGACCCGTACGGCACCGAGTACGACCTGTGGGCCGACCCGCGGGAGCCGGAGACGTTCGGCAAGTTCTACGCCGTGCGGGACCGGCGGCAGGCGCACCGAGCGCTGCTGGAGCTGTTCCTCGACATCGAGGAGCACTTCCCGGAACTGGGCGCCTTCAGTGCTACCTTCGAGCGGTGGCAAGAGGAGATCCTGAACTACTTTGATGCGCGGCAAACGAGTGCGGCCGTCGAAGAATTGAACAACAAGGCTCGGGTAATCCTGAAACGGTCGTACGGGCTGAAGTCAGCAGCCAGCTTGTGGACTCGGCTGATCCTGGACGTGAACCGAGCGAAGGACGTGGTACTCCACACCATCGGCCAGATTCGCGAGCTGATGGCCGGCTTCCGAGCCGCTTTCGCCTACACCGAAAAAACGGCAGGAAGGTCACCAACACGTGGGTCAACGGCTTGCCGTTGCAACGAACCGTCCTCTCCACCTCGCCGCGGAGCTGCGAGGAACCGCAGCCGGCTACCCCCGCCCACATCACTGCGAATACCACCCAGGCGCCGCTGGGCTTTGGCGCCGGTTCCATGCGCGCTCCTTCTGCGATTCAGAACCCGTCCACGACGGCCCCATCGTTGCGGACAGCTAGCCGTTGCAGCGTTACCTCGGGAAGTGCATCCTGGATGAAGCGCACCGAGCCGTCCGCCAAGCAGAAGTTGGCCCCGCCGGAGTGATTGCTGCCAAAGGCACAGAGGCGGCGATCGTTGTAATAGAGATAGCTGTTGTAGTCGGTCGCCGGAGGCGACATCGAGCCGCCATTGGCAAACGGCTGCGGGACGCGGAAGTTAATGCGGGCATAGGCACTGAGAGTGACATCGCCTGCGGCCAGGCGCCCGCCCGACGGGGCCCACCAACCGACACTCCCCATCGGATTGAGGAACTGTCCCGACGGTGGCGTCAGGTTGGCGGCAAAGGAGTCGTGATTGGGGTCGGTGTGGCTCCGCTCGCCGAACAGGAGGGTGTTGCTCAGGCCGTCAGTGACGTCGGCAATGCGGACCGACGAGGCATTAGGGGCTGTCTGCGAGCCGGGGCCGACGACGAAGAAGATACCATCGTTGCTGGCAAACTGCGGGTCGTAGGATCGCGAACCGCCGTTGCCGCCGTAACTGGTCAGCCCGTACCAGCGATTACTGCCGCTGTTGATCGGGTTTTGCGGGATCGTGTCCGAAGGACAGAGCAGGCCCTTCAGGACCGTTGCCGTCCGCGACGAGGCCCCGCCAACTGTGTTGTTCAACGGATCAACCATGTCCCAGCCGCGGAAGAGGTTGTCCTGTTCCAGGTAGGGCAGCAAGTAAACGAACAGCGATACGCCGCGGAACCGCGGAGCGGTCGCGAAGGACAACTGGTACACACCTGGCGGAAACCTCTGGTGATCGCCGTGATAGTTGTGGGCGGCCAGCCCCAGCTGTTTGAGATTGTTCTGGCAGGCCATGCGCGCAGCGGCCTCCCGGACCTTCTGTACGGCCGGCAACAGCAAGCTAATAAGAACGGCAATGATCGCTATTACCACCAGTAACTCGACGAGTGTGAAGCCTTGCCTTCTCGGCATGATACGTCCCCGCGATCAGTTGTCCGATGGGATGGCGGCATTACGATCCAGGAGCGACGGATTCACTTCTTCACAACAATTGCGATTTGCTTGACCTCATCGACTTCGATCCGGGGACGGCCTTCCTTGAGGATAACGATGCCGGTTACGCGGATCAGTTTGCCCTGGAAGTGCTCGGCAGGATCATCGATGCCGACTTCCTTGAACTTCGCCGCCCCGGCCCGGGTCACCACCACTGCGAGGTTTTTCGGGTCGCGGAAGTCTTCCTCGGAGTCAAGGTAGATTTCGCCCCGCTTCTCCAGGCGATTCTTGGCCGCCTTGACCTCCATCTGCACCGTCACCTTCTCGTTCACCTTCTTGATGGCTTCAACGGGCGGGAGCGGCTTGTCGTCCGCGGCAGGAGCTTGCAGGACCGCTGCCGTGGCAAGCAGGAAGGACAACACGCAAGCGGAGCGCATGAGGTCACCTCACTTTCAGCAAGACAGAGCGGGGCCGCCCAGCAGGCAAACACGCCGACTCAGGCGGCCAGACCCACCGACCACGGGCCAGCACGACCGCACGGCCACCTCGGTCTGGCAAGTCTATATGCACGGTCGTGCCATTTGGTAGACTATTGTAAGGCTTGCGTACATATCGGCAAGGGCGTGCAACGAGGCGGTGTCCCCGCGGCCTTCGGCCCGCGCCAGGCGTCAGGACTTGGAGTTGGCGGCAAGCGGTCCGAACTGGCGGGCGAATTCCTCTTCGACCAGTTGCTTCATCCGGCCTCGCAAGGAAAGGAAGCTCACGACTAACTGTCGGCCAAGGGCCGTCAGAGAACTCCGCTGTGGACCGCTCCCGCCAACCTGGGACTCCACCAGGGGCCGGCCGAAGGTCGCCTCCGCCTCCTTGATCCGGCCCCAGACGTAGCGATAACTCTTGCCGAGGTCGCTGGCTGCCTGCTTGATCGAGCCGGTGCGGTCTACTGCTTGCAAAATCTCGGCGATACCCAGGCCGAAGGCGTAGCTCCCGCCTTTCTCCAGCCACACTTTGATCCGCGGGACCAGCCGGGGTAGGACAGGGCGGACAATGCGTCGAATTCGCGGCATGGCAGAAGATCCCCAAGGACGAGGTTTGGCATGGCCAAGCGGTGTGCCGGCTCAGGTGCCCCAACGCTGATACGACATGCCAAGATCGACACCCCCTGAGCTTCTATGCCAACCGGGATAAGACCGCGATGGCGGCGTCCAGGACGGCCGCCGTCACAACTCGCGTAACCATCCTCCCCAAGCCGGCCCGGAAACCGGAACGCGGGCCGATGCCATCCCTCCTGTCGAAGAACCTAACTCCCCCTGAGCGGGTTGAACACCAGGCCGCTCAGCAGCTTGGGGTAGAAGTACGTCGATTTGGGAGGCATTTTCTCCAGGTTGCCGGCGATCTGCTCCACGTGCTGCATTGTGGCGGGCGGCACCAGGGCGGCCAGCTGGCACTGCCCCGCCGCGGTTGCTTCCAGCACCTCGCGCAACAGATGGACGTAACGGCACTCCAGCCGGCCGCCCCCCTCACCTCCACCCTTCTCCCGTTCGTCTCCTCGGAGGGGGAGAGGGGTGGAGGGCAGCAGCCGATTCAGCACCAGCACATGCAAGATACTGACTGCCAATCCCCGCCAGGCTGGGCTGTGCTCCGGGGCCAACTCGGCCATCACCTCGGGCGAGCGGAACCGAGCCATCTGCCAAACGCCGTCGGCCACCGTGCCGAAACCGAGTAATTCCTGGCCGCCGTCCGCTTCGATCAGCTCCCAGGTGTCGCGCGCCCCTTGCTCCCCCTGGCCAACCACTTCCACGTCGAAATGCTCCGCCAGGAGCCCGCGCAACTGGTCGGCCCTCAAGGGGGGCAGCCCCGAGACCAGTCGGTGTGTCGGCAGGATTACCAGGCCCGGGTCGCTCATCGACACCAACATCATTAACACGAAATTGGCCGCTGCCTCGGAGTCGTGTACCTCGCCCGCCGCGCGGCGCTCCTCCAGGTAGCGCAAGGCCGTTTCGTAACGATGGTGGCCGTCAGCGATGAAGATCGGCCGGGGACTCATCAAGCCGGTGACGGCGCTGACGACCTGCTGGTTGCTGACCGGCCAGAGCCGACTGATGACCCCCAGGTGATCGACGGCTTCCAAGGGCGGCGATCGGCCGACAGCGGCGTCGAGTTGGGCCTGTACCGTCCCTTCGGGATCGGGGTACAGGCCGAAGACCGGGCTCAGGTTCATGGCGGTGGCCCGGAACAACTTCAAGCGGTCGGCCTTGGGGCCGGCCATCGTCTCCTCGTGCGGATAAATCCTGCCCTCGCCGAACGGCTCCAGCCGCACTCGGGCCAGGAAACCGCGCCGCGTGTAGCGCTTCCCCTCGACCTCGAACTCCTGGTGGTAGACGTACAGGGCCCGGGCCGAGTCCTGGGTCAGGATGTGCTCCCGCTGCCAGTCGCGGAGGAAGGCGGCGGCCCGGGTGTAGCGGTTGTGGGTTTCGTCGTCGCTGGGTTCCTCCTTGTTCAGGATCAGCCGGATGACGTTGTACGGGCTGCGGCGGTACAATTCGTCTTGCAACGCTGGGTCGATGACGTCGTAAGGGGGCGCCACCACGTCGCTCAGCGCCCCGACACGGCCCAGGTCATAGCGGTAAGCCCGAAACGCTCGGATGTCGGCCATCGCGGTCCACCCTCCCGAAGTTGGCCCTGGTCGGAGTCCTGGTCGCAGTCTTAAGATTGCAGATCGAGGCCGCCCTCGGCAATCGGAAATCGACCGCCGGGGGTCGGCGGTCAGCTGGAGATGACAACCGTGACTTCCTCCGCACTGTCCTCCTTGCTCGGCGAGCGCGTGAACGACATCCGGCGGCGTATCGAGGCGGCATGTCGGCGATCCGGCCGGCAGCCCGGCGACGTGACGCTGGTGGCCGTCACCAAGTCGGCCCCGGCCGAGGTCGCGGCCCTGTTACCAGCCCTGGGCGTCCTGGATCTCGGTGAGAGCCGGCCGCAGGAGCTGTGGCGCAAGGCGGCCGTCTTGCCGCAAGAGGTCCGCTGGCATCTGGTCGGCCATTTGCAGCGCAACAAGGTCGCGCGGACGCTACCGCTGGTCTACCTGATTCACTCGGTGGACAGCCTGCGTTTGCTCGCCGCCCTGGAGGAGGAGGCCGAGCGCCGGCAGAAAACTGTTGACGTTTTGCTGGAGGTGAACGCCAGCCGTGAACCGAACAAGCACGGCTTCGCTCCCGAGGAGGTTCCAGGCCTGGTGCCGGAGTTGGCGAAGCTGCGCTGGGTGCGGGTGATCGGCCTGATGACGATGGCCGCCCTGGAAGCCGACCCGCAGCACTGCCGGCCGACGTTTGCCCTGGTGCGCCAGTTGCGCGACCGGCTGCGCGGGGAACTGGGCCCGCCGCACGAACTGGAGCACCTCTCGATGGGCATGAGCAATGACTTTGAGGTAGCGATCGAGGAGGGGGCGACCATCGTGCGGATCGGGACGGCCCTTTTCGAGTCTTTGGGCTAACCACAGAAAAGGGGTCAGGGGTGAGGGGTGAGGGGTCAGTTGTCTGACCCCTTTCGAGCAAGTGGTTAGTTCCCCTCAATCATCATCGAGGTTGCTCGGGATCTCCGCCTTCGGGTCGCCGGCCTCGAAGCGCTTCAACTGCCGGCGGAAGAAGCCGCGGGTCGGCTCCATTGCGAGGCACTTCTTCATCAGCTCGATTGCCTTCTGCTGCTCGCCGCGTTGGAAGTGGACCTCGGCCAGCGTGTCGAGATAGCCGGCCTGCTCCGGAGCCAGCTCCACTGCCTTGCGTGCATGCTGAAGTGCCTTGTCGAGTTGGCGGCGGCAGCAGGCCAACATCCATGCCAGCGAATTGTGACTGGCTGCGCTCTGTGGATAATCGGCGAGCACTTTCTCATGGACTGCGGCCACCTTGCTTAGCAAATCGTCGGCGTCCTTCTGGTGCCCCTGCTGCTCCAACTCTGGCACCAGCATCACGGCCAGCTCGACATTGCCGGGCTGGGCGGCCAGGGCCAATTCGATCTCGCGGCGGGCCTCGTCGATCCGGCCGGCTGCCGCCAGGCCGCGCGCCCGCAGCCGGTGGATGAAGTGCGGTACACTCACATAGGCGGCCATCTCGACAAAGCCGACATTGGCCCGCAGCACCCGCAGCATCGCCAGCTCGTGGCAGTCGGCGGCCCGGAGGTAGTCCTTCTTCAGGTAGGCCTCGATGCCGACCTGGCGCATCGCCTCGCCGGCGTGGAACGAGCCGGGCCGACTCGTCCGTAACAGCAGCTCGCGCTCGCGCCGGGCCGCCTCCTTGTGGCCGCGCTTCGCCAACTCCTCGGCGAAAGCCGCACGCTGGTATTCGACTCCCAAGGGAAGCCAGTGGGCCAACTCCATCAGCCGGCTGCCATCCTTCGCTAGGCCGGCCTGGGTCAGCGCCCAACCGCGCAGGTATAACGGCAGCGGCTGCTTGCGGTCCTTCTCCCAAGCCTTGCCGTACTGCTCGGCCGCCTGTTCGAAGAGCTTCTTGCCGGCCAGGAAATCGCCGAGCCGGACCAGCGCCGCCGCCGAGCCTTGCACGCCGGCTGCCTTCTCCAGGCAGCTGCGGGCCAGTTTGTCCAGGCCAGCACCCCGGCTCACCTCGGCCGCGGCCAGCAGCCAGCGCTCCCGCTCGGGCGGCGTCAGCGCCTGGGCCGCCTGCTCCATCTCGCCGACCAGACCGGCCACCTGGTCGGCACCGGTCGGGCCAGTCAGGAGGTCGCGCAGCCGACGCATTGTCGCCGCCGGCTCCTCACCGTCGTACTTGCGGCGCAGGAACTGCCACCAAGACCCAGCCGCGTCGCCTTGCTCGGGGAAGACCTTGTTCAGGAGCCGGGCGTGGTTGACGGTATCCTTCGTAATCGCCAGGATGCGGGCCAGGTGCTCCAGGGCCGACTCCTTCAAGCCCAGCCGCCACTCCCACTGAACCAGGCTTTCCTGCCAGGGCGCCTCGTTGCCCTCGCGGATCTGCTCGGCCAGCTGGGCGAAGATCGCGCGTGCCTTCTCCTTCTCTCCCAGGAGATAGTACGTGCGGCCGCAGAGCACATCGAGGGCAGCCTGGTCAGAGCCGCCGCGGAACTTGTCGGCCAGTGCCAGTGCCTCGCGGTACTTCATCTGGGCGCTAAGAATGTCAAAGGCGGCAACCGGACCGCTGACCACGGCCGACGGGCCTCCCGCTGACCGGGTCAGCACGGCCAGAGCGTCCTCCGGCCGGTCATTAAGGAATAGCGCCTTGGCGACCAGCCAGCGCTCCATGTCCCCCGGGGCGTTCTCGGCCAGCTTGCGGAGATCAGCGATGGCCGCCTCGAACGCCTCGCGGTGGACCTTTTCGCTGCCGGCCAGCCGGTGGTAAGCCGCCTTATGACCCAGCACTTCGACGGTCTGTCGGCCGTCCTGGTGCAGCTGGCTTTGGGCCAATTCCTTCCAGGCGCGCTGCTCGACGAGCAGGGCCTCAACCAGATCGAGGCGGTTGGCCTTGTCGGCGGCCCGGCGAGCGGAGGCCAGGTCGCCTCGGGCCCGGTGGAGATAAGCCAGGATTTCGGCCGCCCGCGCCCCGTCGGGCTTATCGGCCTGCGGCTTCCAGTGGGCGATACGCTCGTCGAGTTTGCCGCGCAGCAGCCAGTAGGCTGCGTAGCCGGCGACCGACGACTCGCCCCCGCTGGCGACTGTCAGCTCGAGCAGTTGGTCGAGCGCATCGAAGTTGCTCTCGGCCAGGAGGAGGGGAATGGCCCGGGCCGACTCGACGGTGATCTGCTGCAAGAGAGTGCGGCGGGCCTCGATGTCGTCCTCGGCGGTGGCAATCCTGACCAGGGCGGCACAACCGGCGCTTCCCTGGTCGAACAGCTCACGGATGATCGCTGGCTTGCCGTTGCGGTCGGCGGACTGGTAACGATTGACCAGGTCAACAATCTGGGGCGGCGTGTCGGCGTAGATGCCCCAGCGGAACTTGTTGAGCAACTCGCGGGCCCGGCGGACGACCTCGGGGTCATCGCTCTTGACCGCTTCTTGCAAGGCGGGCTCAGCGGCACGGCCGGCCAGCCAGAGCTTGCGGCTGGCTTCCTCGCGGACGGCGAAGCTGTCGTCGCCGAGTTGCCGGACCCAGCGAGCTATGTCCTCCTTGGTGGGCACCGAATCGGCCCAGGCAGCGGGCACAAGGGTGAGGCAGAGCAGTACAGCAGGGCGCGCATACGACACGATCGCCTCCTTTGCCCAGCGGGCATTTCGGCTCGGACGGGCAGGGCGGACGCCTCGGGCGCCGCCGGTCAGCGCATCGTATCGCGGCGGATTGCCAAGGGACAAGCGAAAAGCTCAATGTGCGGCGGGGAGTGCGGCTCAGGCCGGCGGCCGGTAGCAGCGGAAGGCGCGGAGCACTTCATACAGATCGGCGGTAATGGCCACCTCGTCATCCAGGAAATCCTGCAACCAGAGATAGTTTTGCCGATGGGCCAGGGCGACCAACGGCAACAACTCACCCAGGCGCACGCGCACCGAGGGCTCGGGGAGGTCGGCGTCTGGGGGATCGGCGGGGGATGGATAGACACGCAGATGCGCAGCCATAAACGGTCCTCCCTGCGGCGGGGCATCAACGCGGGGCCCGAGGGACAGCGACCGGGCGGTCACGGGCCGGTGGGCAGCCCGCTCCCTCGGGCCGAGCGGTCTGGGGGAAGCGCTGATGCAACTTCCTCCTTTTCTCCATCGGCATGGCATGGCCGCCAACTTGGGTATTTCCGTTGCGCCCCGCGGTGGGACGGAGCCGGTTGTAACGGACCGGATGCGGAAGCGTGGGCTTTTGTCAGAGCCTGGAGCGTCAGCGACGGGTGACATTACTACGAGCCCGGAGCGCCAGCGACGAGGTAACAACCGCGTCCCCATGCTCAGATGACGGTTCCGTCGGGCACTACCGTCCCCTTGGGGATGACGACGATGCCGTCGCGGATAACGTAGTGATCGCCTTCATCCTCCTGAGCGCCGCGGCGGTTGACGATGCGGACATTGCGGCCGATGCGGCAATCCTTGTCCACGATGGCCCGCTCGATGACCGCGCCGTCGCCGACGCCGAGGTCCGGGATGCCCTGGACCCGGTTGGCGGCCCGCTCGGCGTCGGTCTCGAACCGGTCGGCCCCGATCAGGACCGTGTCGCGCACCACCGCGTCGCGGCCGATCCGGCTACGCAGGCCGATGACACAGCGCTCCAGCCGGGCGCCCGGCTCGACGACGCAGCCGTCGCTGATCAGGCACCGCTCCAGCCGGGCGGCGCTGATGCGCGCGGCGGGCAGGAAGCGCATGCGGGTGTAGATGACCCCCTCGGGACTGTGGAAGTCGAACGGCGGGTCGTTGCCAGCCAGGGCGAGGTTCGCCTCGTGGTAGGCTCTGACCGTGCCCAGGTCTTCCCAGTAGCCGTCGAACAGATGGGCATAGACGCGGCGGGTCTGGATACTGGCCGGGAAGATATGCTTGCCGAAGTCGGTGGCCTGCGGCAGCTCGGCCAGCAAGTCGAAGAGGACCGGGCGGTTGAACAGGTAAATGCCCATACTGGCGAGGAACTGCCGGCCGCGGCTCGCGATGCCGCGCCGCTCCATCCACTCGGCCGGCACCGCCATCGGGGCGAGCTGGGCGTCGGTCTGCGGCTTCTCCGCGAAGCCGACCACCCGGCCGGTGTCATCCAGGCGGAGCAGGCCCAGCTCCGGCGCCTGCTCGCGCGTCACCGGCAGTACGGCGAGGGTCACGTCGGCGCCGCAGTCGAGGTGCGTACGGAGCAGATGGCGGAAGTCCATGCGGTAGAGCTGGTCGCCCGAGAGGATCAAAACGTGGGAAGCGCCGTCTTCCTGGACGTAGCGGATCTGCTGACGGACGGCGTCGGCGGTTCCTTGATACCAGTCGGCAGCCTCGTTGGTCTGCTGGGCGGCCAGCACCTCGACAAATCCCCGGCTAAAGGGGTCGAACTTGTAGGTGTTGGCGATGTGGCGGTGCAGGCTGACACTGAGGAACTGGGTCAGCACGTAGATGCGATTGGTGCCGCTGTTGATGCAGTTGCTGATGGGGATGTCGATGAGGCGGTACTTGCCGGCCAGGGGCACGGCCGGCTTGCTCCGCAGCTTGGTCAGCGGGTAGAGCCGGGTCCCGCGACCGCCGCCCAGGATCAGGCTGAGGACGCTCTGCATGACAACCTCATGCTTTCGGCGGAAGCCGAGCCGCGAGCGTCACCGGCCGGTATCCGAGCCACGAGCGTCCGCGACCGGAGCTCCCTGGGTGAAAATCAACAGCCCCATCCCCTCGGCCCTCGGCTGCACATCGGCCGGTGCTGACCAGGCCTGCACACCCCGGCCCGGCAGCACTCGCACCACGTTGCATGCCCATGACCGGCCCACGGTGATGCGGTCGCCGGTCAGTTCGGCCAGCGGGATGGCCGCCTCTGCCTGCCAACCCTCTTCGCTGCTCTGCACCGCCACGTACCAGCGCGGGTTCCAGGTTAGGTCCCCCCAGCAATCTTCGCAGACGCAGCCGCGCTGGTCCACTTGCAGATGGAAATAAGTGCTGTAATCACGGTCCAGGTCCAGGAGCAAACCGATCCGGTCGTATGGCCGGACATCGGCGTCCCGGGGACGGACCTTCACCGGCGGCACCCGCTTGCCGGCGGGGTGGCCACAGCGGCAGGCGAGGTAAAGGTACTCCTGGTCGTAGGCCAGCCAGACCTGGGTGGGGTACTCCTCCTCCAGGCGGTCGTCGGGATGCTCCTTCACCGTCTTGCCGACGACGTTGCGCAGGGTGATCGGTTTGATCGCCTGCCAGCAGCTATCCTCCAGGTTACCATCCAGGAATGGCCGGGTCTCCAGCCGCCGGCACCAGATCACCGGTTTGGGAGGCGGGCCGCGGCGGTCGGCGAGCCAGAACTCTGCCTCGGCGGCGCTGCGCCAAGGGCCATCCGGCTGCCGGGCCACAAACGCGGCGTACCACTGGCGCGGCGTCTCGAAGTCGCCGAGGTGGCGGCGAGCGCTCTGGAGGCAGAACTGAATCGGCGGGTCGTTGCTGAACGCCGGTCCCAGGGCCGTCAGCCGCGGCTCCAGGTCGAGTCCGGCCTGGAACCAGCGCCGGGCCATGTCGCTGCCTCGGAGTTTGAGTCGGAAGGTGTTCTCGTCGAGCCACGCGCCCGACTCCCCCTCCGAGGGGGAGGGGGCCGGCGGCTCACCGCTGGTAAGGAGCGGCACGGCCGTTTCCATCCGGCGGACGCCGACCTCGACCTGGGGCACCTTCGCCTCAAACTTCACCGGCCGTCCTGGGCGAGCAGGGGGCGTTAGCCCCCCGGTAAGGCGAGCGGGGGGCGTCAGCTCCCCGGTAAGCTCACGGGAAGGCGGCGCAGGCTTCCGGCCCTCGTCGGCCTTTGGCATGGCCGGCGGAGGCTCGGCCGATGACCCGCTGCGCGACGCCTCGAACCCGATCCAACTCTGGACGAGGAAATGGCCCTGCTCATGTCGGCGGCGCGCCTCGCTGCTGCAATTGTGGCGAATGATCCAGCGGCAGGCGTCGGCCGTCAGTGGATGGGTGGGGTAGCGCTCCACCATCATCAAAAAGACTTCGCGGGCCAGGCCCCACTGCCCTGCCCGGGCGTACTGATTGGCCAGAGCGTAGGCCGCTGGTGCCGCCTGATCATCGCGCATCCTGGCCAGGGCCGGTCCGATCTGGGCCAACAGCCGGTCCGCGTTGGCCGGGTCGCCCTCCTTCGGGGAAGTGAACCTCTCGGCCAGAGCCTGAAGGTTGCGGCGAGTCTGCACCGCCTTGCGCACCTCCTCCGGCAGCTCGGCCACGGGAGGGAGCTGGCGCCGGGCCATTCCTCCGGGCGCCAGCACCACGCCTTGCATCAGGTCCTGGTGGCCGGCCGCCCCGTTCAAACGGCTGTCGAGTAAGCGGTAGTAGCGCTGGCCCGGCAGGATCGCCGCATCATCGGTCAGGAGCCCGGCCGCGGCGGCGGCGAAGTCGCGCGGGCTGGACTCCAACCGTAGACAGAGCTCGGTCAGGTCGAGGGCGACATGGGCGCCCACCCGGCCATCCCAGCGGCTGTAGAGCTTGGAAGCGGCCCACGGCTCCAGGCCGAGCTGAGTGATCTGTTCAGGGAATGCTTTGGGGTCGGCGGCTTGCTGGAAGGCATGGTGAACCGCCTCGGCTACCAGGGCGTCGGCGGTATTGCCGTTGGTCCGCGGGTCGGGGTGATCGGTGATGATCACGTCGGGCCGCCAGATGCGCAAGGTAAGCACCAGCTGACGGAGCACTTCGTCAGCAGCCCGGCCGGCGTGGAGCTGGTCCCAGCCCTTGAGCAACTCCGGCCCGTCACAGCGGAGGCGGTGCTGCGGCACGGGGAACTGCCACAGCGCCTCGCCGCCGGCGCCGCCGGCTCGCCGCACGGCCGCAGCAAAGCGCTGCGGCTCACCGGCCCGGACCGGGGCCGCCGAGGCCGGGTCGGGGGCAATCACCCGCACGGCCGCCGCCAGGTAGCCCTGTTCACCGCCCAGCCAGGCGACCGTATCTACCGGCAGCCCGGTACCGCGGGCATGGATGAAGAGGACGGCCGCCCGTGCTCCCCCCTTGCGCTGCACGCGCCAGGTCCGGCCGCCGTCGGACGTGGCCAGGATCGAGCCCAGCTCGCCCACGGCCCAGCCGCGCTTCTCATCCAGGAAGAAAAGTCCGTTGATGGGAAGCGGCTGGCCGGTGCGCTGGATCTCCCAGGTGGCGCCGCGGTCGGCGCTGTGGAGCACGACAGATCCGGGCCGACCGGCGACCCAGACGTGCCGACCGGCGCAGCCGACGGCGTGGAAGTCCCAGGCGGCCAGGACCTCGGCGGGCAGCTTCAGGTCGGCATAGGCCCATTCCACCTCGGCCTTGTTGTCGCTGGCCAGCACCAGTCCGCCCTGGCCGACCGCGATGGCCTCGGTGTTGGCCCCCCCCTCACCCCCACCCCTCTCCCCCTCCGGGGGGAGAGGAGAGGTATTCTTGCTCCCCTCGCCCTGGGGGAGGAGAGGGGAGGCATTCTTGCTCCCCTCGCCCTGAGGGGGGAGAGGGGAGGCATTCTTGCTCCCCTCGCCCCCGCTTCGGGGGAGAGGGGACGGGGGTGAGGGGGCAGGAGGCAAAAAACGCAGGGCACGGAGGCTGCGGCCGCCGAGGATGTCGGTGTCGAAGGCGGCGAGCCGGTCGCCCCGCAGCAGGGCCAGCCGGTTCCAGGCGCCGGCCAGGACTGCGTTCGGCTTCGGTCCCGACTGAAAGTCGGCCGCCAGCCACGACGAGCAGCGTTTTCCCCCGACCGGCTGCCAGGTCTTGCCGCCGTCGGTGGTCCGGAAGACCCCGGTGGGGTGCTGATCCGTGCCGTCGCCGGCGAGGATGCCGGTCTGGGGATCGCGGAAGCAAACGCAGTTCAGGCCGGGCAGCGCGTTGAGGGTGACGCGCTGCCACTTCAGGCCGCCGTCGCGCGTGAAGAGGAGTACGCCGGTGCTGCCGCCGTGGGGCAGTTCCTCGCGCCCCGCGACCCAACCGACAAAGGCGTCGAAGAAAAAGACGGAGCGGAGCGAGGCCCGGGTGCCGGTCGGCTGCCGCTCCCAGGTCTGGCCGCCGTCGATGGTGTGCCAAACGACCCCCTCATCGCCGACGGCCCAGCCCTCGTTTTCGTCTACCATCTGGACGGCGTGCAAGGGGGCGTCGTCAAAGTAGCGCAGGTCGCCCGCCCGGGCGCCGGCAAAGACGACGATGTTGATCAGCAGCGCCAGCACGATGGGTCGCATCCGTCCTCCTCCTGTTCCGAGTTGGTCCTGCGCTACCGCCTCATGAGGTCGTTGCAGGCCGGGCGGATTATTGAAAAACTCACTCTCCGGGGCAAGCCGAATCGCCGCGGTATGACCCCTCGCGCAAGCCGGCTTGACATTCTCCCCCCGGCCAGCATACGGTGCCGTCTCTATGGGGCTGCCGGGGTCGTCATCCTGGCCGCCGGGATGCCCGGCTCGGGACAGCGGCAGCTGAGCAACAAACAGCAAAGGCGACCGGTGATTTCCCCTGGCTGAACGGAGGCAGCCGATGAGTGGAACATTGGAGGCAGGCGTTCCCCTCTGCGACCTCCAGGCGCAATATCAGGAGTTGCAGCAATCAATCGAGGAGGCGGTGCGCCGGGTGCTCGGCTCAGGGCAGGTGATCCTCGGGCCGGAGGTAGAGGCGCTAGAAGAGGAGGTCGCCCGCTACTGCGGCGCCGGCCACGGCGTCGGCTGCGCCTCCGGCACTGACGCGCTGCTACTGGCCTTGCAGGCAGTCGGCGTCGGGCCGGGCGACGAGGTCATCCTGCCGCCGTTTACCTTCTTTGCCACCGCCGGTGCCGTTTGCCGCGCCGGTGCCCGTCCCGTCTTCGTGGACATTGACCCGGCCACGTTCAACCTTGACCCGCTGCAAGTCGAGAGCAAGATTACCCAGCGCACCCGGGCCATCATTCCCGTGCATCTGTTCGGGCAGTGCGCCGACATGGAGCCGTTGTGGGAGATCGCCGAACGGCACCGCCTGCCGCTGATCGAAGATGCCGCCCAGGCGCTGGGGGCAGAGTACCAGGGACGGCGAACCGGCAGTCTGGGCACAATCGGCTGCTTCAGTTTTTATCCAACCAAGAACCTGGGGGCCTATGGCGACGCGGGCATGGCGGTCACCAGCGATCCGGAGCTAGCCCGGCGCATGGCCTGCCTGCGCGTCCACGGCATGGAGCCGAAATACTATCACAAGCAGCTCGGTTGGAATGCCCGGCTCGACGCCTTGCAGGCCGCGATCCTGCGCGTCAAACTGCCGCACCTGGAGCGGTGGATTGCGGCCCGGCAGGCGGCAGCCCGGCGCTACGATGCCCTGATCGAGAAGCACCACCTGGCCGGTTTCCTGCAACGGCCGGCGATTGCGCCGCGCCGGCGGCACACCTTCAACCAGTATGTCGTCCGTGTGGCCGACGGCCTGCGCGACGCCCTGGTCCGCCACCTCAAGGCCGACCGCATTGGCTGCGAGGTCTACTACCCGGTGCCGCTGCACCGGCAGGAGTGCCTGACCTATCTTGGCTACCGCGAGGGGGACTTCCCCGCCAGCGAAGAAGCCTGTCGCTGTGTGCTGGCGCTGCCGATGTATCCGGAGCTGACTGCTTCGCAGCAAGAGCGGGTGGTGCAGAGCTGCGCCGCCTTCTTGCGTCAGCGGGCCCGGATGGCGGCGTGATGCCGCCGCATCGCCGCCTGCGGCCGGGCACTGAGCCGCAAGGGCAAAGCGGCTGGTCCCGCCTGACCCCGCGCCCTTGACAGCGCTGCCCTACCTCGGTCAAACTCAGGTTGCTATTCCACCGTATCAGGCCGGGCCGCGCCATGAGCGACATCACCGATCTGCAAGCTGCTTCTTCTCCATCCCCGGACCGGCCCCAACCCGAGACCATCACGCTCTCGTTGCCTGGTGATACATCCCCGAAGACCGTCCCGGCGATCGGGGAGGAGAGCGGCGAGGGAGCGGCCCGGCCGTTCGGCGACTACGAGTTGCTCGGAGTGATCGGACGCGGCGGCCAAGGAGTGGTATACCGGGCACGCGAGCGGCACTCCGGCCGGCTGGTCGCCCTCAAGATGATGCATGGCGAACGTGCCGCCGACTCGGCCGACCTGCGGCGGTTTGTCCTGGAGGCCCGGGCGACCGGGGAGCTGGAGCACCCGGGCATTGTGGCCATTCACGCCTGGGGCGAGCACGAGGGCCATCCGTTCTACACCATGGACTTCGTGCCGGGCCAGCCGCTTAGCCGGCTGCTGGAAAAGGGACCGCTCCCCTGCCATCGGGCCGTGCGCTACTTGACCGGCATCGCCCGGGCCGTGGCGGCCGCCCATGCGCTGGGGATCGTCCACCGCGACCTCAAGCCGGGCAACGTGATCATCGACCCCAGCGACCGGCCGCGCATCCTTGATTTCGGGTTGGCCAAGCGGCAGCAAACGGCACCGGTCGATCCCAACGAGGAGATCATCGACGTGCTGCCCGCCGATGCCCCCTTCACCTCCAACCCCTCGCTCTCCGCGGGGGGAGAGGGGTTGGAGGTGAAGGGAGCGTCGGCGGACCAACTGACGGCTAAGGGGGCGATCGTGGGGACTCCTGCGTACATGGCCCCCGAGCAAGTGCGAGCGCAGCACGACCGGATCGGTCCGCCCTCGGACGTTTACGCCCTGGGTGCCATCTTCTACGAGATGCTGACCGGCCGGCCTCCCTTCCAGGGGAACTCGATGCTTGACACTCTCCGGCAGGTCCTGCATCGCCAGCCCGCGCCGATCCGGGCGCTCAACCCACGCGTGCCCGCCTCTCTAGAAGCACTTTGCCAGCGCTGTCTGGAGAAGGAGCCCGGGCAGCGTTACCCCGATGCCGGCGCCCTGGCCGACGAGCTGGAAAGTCGCTGGTCCCGGATCACACGAACGCGGCATCTGGCCCGGCTGACGGCGGCGGCCGGCGCGGTCATCCTGGCCTTGCAGCTCGCCCAGTTGGCCCTGACCCACGGGCTAGGGATCAATCTCTCGATGCTGGCCGAATCGGCCGGCAACCTCGCGGGCGGCGGCCTGTTTCAGATCACGGCCGAGGCGCTGGTCCGTCTCGGCTGGGTTGTCGCTTTCGGGCTGATCCCCTGCCTGGCGGAGCTGGCTCTGGGAATCTGGCTGGGGCAGTGGGTCTGGCACAGCAGCCGGCCCGGCCTGACCGCCCTGCTCTGGGGAGTAGCCGCGGCGACAGTCCTGGCGGCGTGGCGGGCGCTGGGGACGCCCTTTGCGGGAGAGGTGCTGCTCTTCTTCCCCTTGCTGCTGGCGATCAACGCCCTGCTGGCCTGCGCGGTCGCCGTGATCCGCTGGGGGTCTGGGCAGAAGCCGACGGCTGAGGCGCGGGCGCCGGGGGCCGAGCCATTCTTGCAAAAGTTGTTCGCGGCCCGGGTGGAGCGGCGGCCCCGGCGGGCGGCCCGGCCGGAAGCGCCGGTCGCGCCGTGGCTGGGCGACTTCGAGCTGGGTAAGACGGTGTACGCCGGCGAAGACTGCGTGGTGCGCCGCGCCCGGCAAACATCGCTTGACCGCCCGGTGCTGCTGTGGGTGGACCGGAAACCGCCGGCCGACGCGCCTCTGCCCGGCGTCGTGGTCCATCATCTCGATGTGCTGGCCCTGCACGCCGTCGGCCGAGGTCCGGAGGGATCGTACCTGGTGACCGCGCCGGCAGCGGCCACCCCGCTGGCGGAGCTAATTCAGCGGCACGGCATCCAGCCGGGCGAGGCCGTTGTCTTGGCCGCCCGGTTGGCCCGCACCCTCCAGGCTTTCCACGAGCAGGGCGTCTACCACGGGCGGCTCAGTCCGGAGTGGGTACTGGTACATGGCGATTGGGAGCCGGTGCTCTGCCCCTGCGGCGTCCCCATCCGGTCGGCGGCCGACCCGGCCCAGGACTTGATTGCTCTGGGCCGGTTGCTGCAAAGTTGGCTGCCGCCGGCGCCGCGGGCCTGGGAGCGGCGCTGGCTGGCGCCAGTCTACCGTGTCGCCAACGCGGCGGCCAAGGGGCATTACCTGCGAGCGGCCGACCTGGCCGATGACCTGGAGCGAGCCGCTCGCCTGGCTCGCATCCGCTGGCGGCACGGCTGGGTCGCCGCCCTAGTCGCCGGCCTGGTCCTTCTGCCGCTGCTTGTGTCGGTCATCGACTGGGGGGGACGACGGTCGATGTACCTGCTGCTGTCGATCTGCCCGGCGGCGCTGGTGCTCGGCTACAGCCACGGGCGGGCGCTGGTCTATCGCCGACGGCTCCGGGTCCGTGACGCTGCCCGCAACCGGGTGCTGAAGGGGAGCCTCTCCAGCATCCTGCTACCGGCAGTGCTGGTGCTAGCGCCGGCTGTCCTGCTGGCTGTGACCGGCTTCCCGGGGGCGGACGCCCGTGCCGGCCTGCTGGCGGGCGGGGTGGCGGTCGGCTTCTGGCTGGTGGGGGCGGCGGCGGCCGGGTTGGTCACCTTCGGCGAGTTCTTGCTCAACAGCCTGAGGCCTCGGCCGGCCGACGAAGGCGCATGGGGCCTCGACGCACCACGGAATAGGCCCGACAATGGAGAAGGAACCTCCCGAACAGGATGACCTCCCGGCAGCGTTCAGCGGCCGGCGGCGCTTCCTCAGCAAACTCGCCCCGAGGAAGTTGCACGCCCGCGGCTTGACTTCCGAAGACCACCGATTAAGGTGAGTAGAAAGAACTCCTCCTGCGGGTGCCTGCCATGCCACGGTCGCGGTACTGCCTGGCCGCCTCTTGCCACGTTTCCCTGATCGGCGTCTGTGCCGCGCTTCCCCTTGTCGGTGCGGGTTTCACCTGATAACCGCCTGTCTCGCGACGGCGTGCCCGAACGTTCCTGACTTACCCGGTCCTGCATCACCCGCGGCGGCCGCATCGGGGCAACCCCTCGCTAACGCTCGGGGCTCTGATTGTTCTCAGTTCGGGGCTCTGATTGTTCTCGGTTCGGGGCGCTGATTGTTCTCAGCTTGGGGCGCTGATTGTTCTCAGTTTGGGGTTCTGATTGTTCTCAGCTTGGGGCGCTGATTGTTCTCAGGGCTCTGACGGTTAACGCTTGGGATGCCCTGTCAGCCGCGCGACAAGGAGACTTCGAGTGATCCTTCCCACCCTGCTCCGGCGCTTCCCGGTTACCCTGGCCTTGCTTGCCCTCTCCGCGCTGCCGACCGACGCGGCTGGGGCCGACCCGAAGATGCGCGAGTTCTTCTTCACCTACCAGACCACTGCGACCGGGCTGTCGCCCGGCCAGACCGCCCGCATCTGGCTGCCGGTCCCTCCGTCAAACGCTGACCAGGATGTCACGATTGTCAAGCAGGACCTGCCCGCCAAGGGGACGATTCGCACCGAGCCGAAGTATGGCAACCAGGTCCTTTACCTTGAGGCGAAGGCCGATCCACAGGGGAAGATTGCTGTGGGCGTCGTTTACCGCGTCAAGCGACGGGAGGTGAAGGCGGACCTTGACGGCAAGGCCGACAGCGACCAGAACCTGGAGCGGTTCCTCAAGCCGGACTCCCGAGTGCCGGTGGGGGGCAAACCTCTGACGTTGATCGCCGGGCTTGACCTGCCGGCCGACCAACTCCGGGCGGGCCGGGTCCTTTACGACGTGGTCAACAATCACATGCGCTACAGCAAGGAGGGGACCGGCTGGGGCCAGGGAGATGCGGTCTGGGCCTGCGACAGCGGTTACGGCAATTGCAGCGATTTCCACAGCCTCTTCATCTCGCTGGCCCGCTCGCTGCAAATCCCGGCCCGGTTCGAGATCGGCTTCCCGCTGCCGGAGAAGCGCGGCCAAGGGGAGATCGCCGGCTACCATTGCTGGGCCAAGTTCAAGCCGAAGGGCCGCGGCTGGGTGCCGGTCGATATCTCCGAGGCCAACAAGAACCCGGCCAAGAAGGAATACTTCTTCGGCAACCTGAGCGAGGACCGGGTCGCCTTCAGCGAAGGGCGCGACCTGACGCTCGTGCCGAAGCAGGACGGCCCGCCGTTGAACTTCTTCGTTTATCCTTACGTCGAGGTGGGAGGCAAGCCATACCCGCCGGAAAAGCTCCAGAACCGCTTCGCCTATCAGGATGTCGAGCCCGGCAAATGAGTCCCTGCGCCTTTAATCTTTTTCTCAAGTTCGCCCCACGGATTTGCCGATAGGCACGGTACAACCGTTCGGACCAGGACCGCCACGTCCCGCAGTCCTGTCGATGGCGTAAGCTACGCACCCTGACGAAACTTGATCCCGGCGCCTCACGGTGGAGTAATGGAGGCGCCGCTGATGGACGGGAGGCGCGCAAGCGCTTCCTGACCCATCCTTTCTTGCATGACCGGGCCGCTCGCCTGGCGCACAGGCATCGTCGGGCATCCTGTCTGTGGAAGTCCTATTCATGAGCAGCCGCTCGTTCCGCAAACTTGCACGGTGCGCGCTGGCGGTCGGCCTTTGGGCGCTTGCGCTGGCCGGCAGTACTCTGCGCGCCGATGATCGGGAACTCATCGAAGAACTGCGACGGCGCGTCGAAGCGCTGGAAAGACAGAACCAGGAACTGCTCAGAGGCCCGCAGCTCGGCCGGCCTCCCGCCGAGGCCGACCGGCCTGCCTCCGAGTCCGCCGACACGAGCCGGAAGGAGGAAAAGAAGCAGCCCGACGAGCAGAAGAAGCAGCCGGGCGACTGGTTCGAGGTCGGCAAGCAGCTGGAGCTGAAGGCCCGCTGGGACAACGGTATCTGGTGGCTGGAGTCGGCCGACCGGGCGTTCCGCTTCAGTGTCGGCGGCCGCGGTCAGTTCGACATCGTCGGCATGACCGGCGACCGCGCCGTGCAGTTCGGCCGAGGGGGAATCGGCCGGCTCGACGACGGGGTCAACTTCCGCCGGGCGCGTCTCGATGTCCTCGGCACCCTCTGGGAGACCTTCGACTTCTACGCCCAGTATGACTTCCTGAACACCTTCAATTCCGAACCCGAGGCCCCCCCGACTCCCGCAACGGTGGTCAATACGCCGGTCCCCACCGATCTCTGGGTCACCATCACCCACCTGCCGTGGATCGGCAACCTGCGCATCGGCAATCAGAAACCGCCGATCAGTTTCGAGCACATGACCAGCAGCCGATTCCTCAACTTCCTGGAGCGGTCGCTGGCTTTTGACGCCTTCGTCGAAATGCAGGACAATGGCTTCCGTCCCGGCATCCAGGCGTACAACTGGTTCGGGGACGAGCGGGCATCCTGGGCGATCGGCGTCTTCAAACCGAATCGCAACATCTTCGGCTGGAACGTCGGCGATGGCGAATGGGAGGTGACCGGCCGTCTGACCGCCTTGCCCATTTACCGGCACGACGGCCGATGCCTGGTCCACGTTGGCCTGGGAGCCAGCCATTACAGCCCCGACGACGGGGTGGCCCGGCTGCGAGCCCGGACCTTGCTCCGCAACGGCCCGGCCACCCTGCACCCGATTGTCGCCGAGACCCGGCCCTTTGCTTCCAGCGTGGACCTGCTTGTGCCGGAGTTCTTCGTTGTCTGGGGGCCGTTCCAGTTCGGGGCGGAGTACTACGCCAACTGGGTGCATGACGCCACCATCGTCCCGGAAGACGGCGGGCCGCGGCAGAACCGGGGGACCGTCTTTTACCATGGCTTCTACGTCGAGGTGCTCTACTTCCTGACCGGCGAACACCGTGTCTATAACCGCCGCGCCCGCGACATCCGCCGCATCGCCTCCTTCGACCGCGTCACCCCGGACGAGAACTTCTTCTTCGTCCGCCGCGAGGACCATAGCTTGGGCCTGGGCCGAGGCGCCTGGCAGCTCGCGGCCCGCTACTCCTACATCGACCTGGAGGACAAGGGGGTCGGCATCGGTATCGTCCACGACGTCACACTCGGCGTGAACTGGTTCTGGAACGCCAACATGAAACTGCAATGGAACTACATCATCGAGCATCGTTCGGTCGATCCTCCCAATAACGCCGACGGTGTCATCCAGGGGGTGGGAATGCGGCTGGCGTGGGATTTCTAATCGCGGACGGAAGGAGGGATCATGTCGAAACAGTTCTACGGGTCGCTGATCGCGGTGGTGCTCGGCGGGTGGGGAGGGTTCCCGGCCGCTCGTGGTCAGGAGTTGTTGACCGAGTGCCCGCCGACCTGCGAGCCGGGCTTCATGATCGTCGAAGACATCTGCTACCGCGAGGTGATCCGAAAGGTCTGCCGCGTGGTGCCGGAGGTGCGGCAGGTCCGGCGGACCGTCTATAGCTGCAAGTCGGAGGATTACTGCTTGCTGAAGTGTCCTTGCCCGCTGGGACCGGGCAAGCAATCGTGCGATGGCTGCTGCCCCCAGTGTGAGCATCCGCGTCGGCGCAATGTCCTGCTCAAGAAGGAAGTCGTCGAGGAAATTCCGACGTTTCGGTGCGTGGTGGAGGAAGTGGTGGAGCTGGTGCCGTTCAAGGTCTATCGCAAGGTGCCGCGGTTCATCGGGCCGGTGGTGCCGCATGCTCTCCCTGTGCCGACCCGGACACCGCCCCCGCAATAAGCGGAATCACTTTTTGCCTTCCAGTTCCTTGACCACCTCGGCCAACAGAGCAGGGTTGTCTTGCTTGAGCAGGTGGTCGATGCGCGACCGGGGGACGCCGAGCTTCGCCATCGCCGCGGCGGCCGACTTCCATAACCGTTGGCGCTTCGGACCGCCACTCAGGTACAGCTCGCTGACCAGCTGCGCCAGCCGCTGCCGCTGGATGGTGTCCTGGTTGCGGTAATAGCGCCGGATAATGCCGCGCACATATTCATCCTTGCCCATTTAGCGGAACTCCTTTTTTGCCCTGCTGGGGCGCTGCTCCCCGTCGCCTATGCCAGCGCCCAGAGCGTCCCCGACGAGGAGCGTCATGCCCCGTCGCTCACTTCCGGGCTCGGACAGCAGGGCGCCGCCCGCTGCTCAGCGATCCACTTCCCCCATGACGAAGTCCAGGCTCCCGACGATGGCGGGGATGTCGGCGATCAGGCAGCCGCGGCAGATCTCGTTGACCACACTCAGATTACAGAAGCACGACGAGCGGGCCCGCACCCGCAGCGGCACCGATTCCTTGGTAAACCGGCCCACGACGTAGAAACCCATCTGCCCGCGCGGCGCCTCGGTTTCCAGGTAGGCCTCGCCGGCCGGCAGGTGCCGCGGCGGCTCGATCCGGTGCGCCCCCTGGGCCGTCGGGTAGCGGTCGAGCCCCTGGCGGATCAGTTTGATGCTCTCCATCACCTCCAGCATCCGCACCATGAATCGGTGCCAGGCATCGCCAATCACCACACCAGGCGGCAGGTCCCAGGTCCGGGTATCCCGGTCCCAATCGTCGAACGGCGGAATGACCGCCCGGAAGTCGTAGGTCTCGTAGCCGCAGTATGGCTCGATCTTGCGCAGGTCCCAATCGGGGTCGCCGTTCCTGCGGTCCAGCGAGCCGCGGAGTACCGGCCCGGTGCAGCCGTAGCTCAGGGCCAGGTCCTTCGGCAGGATACCGATGCCGGCGGTGCGCTTGACGAAGATGTGGTTGGTCGTCAGCAGCCGATGATACTCGATGATGCGCGGCTCAAGGTAATCGAGGAAGTTGCGGCAGCGCTCCACCCAACCGGGCGGCAGGTCGTCGTGCACGCCGCCGATGGTGATGTAACTGTACGTCAGGCGGGCGCCGCAGACCTCCTCGAACAGGTCGAGGATCATCTCCCGCTCGCGGAAGGCATACAGGAACGGGCTGAAGGTGCCGAGATCGAGGCCGTAGGCCCCCATGCCGACCAGGTGGCTGGCGATGCGGTTCAGCTCCGCGATGATCACCCGGATGACGTTGGCCTTCTCGGGCACCTTCATGCCGCAGAGTTTCTCCACCGCCAGCGAGTAGCCGAGGTTCATGTTCATGCCGGCGAGGTAGTCCATCCGGTCGGTGTAGGGGATGAACTGGATGGGGGTGACGTTCTCGCCGATCTTCTCGGCGCAGCGGTGCAGGTAGCCGAGGTGCGGCGTTACCTCTGTGATCACCTCACCGTCGGTACGCAGGACCAGCCGCAGCACTCCGTGGGTGCTGGGGTGCTGCGGGCCCATATTGACCAACATTTCGTCGGTGCGGACGTCGAACTCAATGACGGTTGGGTCGGGGGCGGGGGTGGTTTCGGTGGCCATGACGGTTATTCCGACAGTCTCCGGGGGCCTAACGGCCGCGCACTGTGCCAGACAGCAACGATCAGCACTTTGCTGCCGTCATAACGGTAGATGATCCGGTAGTTCTCGTAGAGAATCTCCCTGACCTCGGGATCGTCGAAATCCTCGACGACCCCACCGATCTCAGGAAAGCTCTTAAGCCTTTCGACCGCGCTTTTTAGACGACGAACGAATGCTTCCGCTGTCCGCGGCGCGCTCCGAGCGATGTACTGTTTGATTGCCCGCAGGTCTTCTCATGCCCGAACGTGCCACTCGATCTTTTTTCTTCGCATCGTCTGCCAGCAGTTCGGCAAAGACTTGTTCGTGCGGGATACCCTCGCCGCGCTCAGCTTCCTCCAACCGCTTCTCGATCTCTTGCATGAACTCCACGTGGTAAAGCACCCGGTCGTAGGTCACGTCGTCCGGCAATCGCTCCACCATCCGAAGAACCTTTTCCTTGACGGTCATGTCCTTGATGGCCATGATTCGCCTCCTTACCTCCCGCGGATGCCATGATACTCCAGCGGGAACTCGTAGTCCTTGCGCAAGGGATGGCCGACCCAATCCTCCGCGAGCAGAATACGGCGGAGGTCGGGGTGGCCGGTGAACCAGACGCCGCACAGGTCATACACTTCGCGCTCGTGCCAGTCGGCCCCTTTCCAGAGCGAGGTCACCGACGGCACCTCCGGCAGCCGGCCGGGCTGGTTGTCCTTCCAGCGCGGCAGGATCAGCTTGAGGACGAAGCGGTGCTTGTGGGTGAAACTGGAGAAGTGGTAAACCACCTCCAGGTGCGGCTCGAAGCCGGCCTTGGGCGCTTTTTTCGGGTCGGGCTCAAGGTAGTCCACGCCGCTGATGCAGTTGAGGATCTCGAACTTCAACGCCGGATCGTCGCGCAGGAAGCGGCACACCTCCACCAGGTCGGCCGGCTCGATGACCACGTAGGGGTCGAGGGCATCGAGCTTCTTCGCCTTGATGCGGTTGCCGAATTTCTCTTCCAGGCGCGCAATGATCTGGTCGGCTGTCATAGGTGGCTCGGGTGAGGGGAAAAAGCCCAAGGGGTTGTATCCCCGGGGCCGGCGCTCAACCTTTGGCGGGCGCGGCCAGCTCCTTGTTCTTCTTGGCGAAGGCGTTGGCCTTCTCCATGGTGCTCAGTTCCTCGGGCAACAGCACATAGCCCATGCGTGCAGGGATGGGGACATCGACGGGCTGGCCGCGGGTCAGGTCCTTCATCCCCTTAACCTTCTCCTGGATGCGCATCAATCCTTCCAGGAGCGCCTCGGGACGGGGCGGACAGCCGGGCACGTAGACATCCACCGGCACCACCAGGTCCACCCCTTTGACCACGTTGTAGCCGTACTTGTAGTACGGCCCGCCACCGCAGGTGCAGGCGCCCATGGCGATGACGAACTTCGGGTCGGGCATCTGGTTGTACAGGCGGCGCACGCGGCTGGCCATCTTGAAGTTCACCGTGCCGGCCACAATCATCAGGTCGGCCTGCCGGGGCGTCGCCCGGAACGCTCCGGCGCCGAAGCGGTCCATGTCGTAGCGCGAGGCGCCGGTGGCCATCATCTCAATAGCGCAGCAGGCCAGGCCAAACGTCATCGGCCACAGGCTCGACTGTCGGGCCCAGTTGATCGCCTGCTCCAATGTTGTCGTGATGACGCCTTCTTCAAAGCGCCCTTCCAGCCATCCCATACGACTACTCCCCTCGATCAGGAACTGCCTACCAGCACCTCCCGACCAGCCGGCGACGGCTCGACCGCTGCCGGCTCGGCCTCGACGAGGCGTTCCGCCGCAGTGCTGCGCACCCAGGCGAGGTCGCCCCGCTTCCACAGATAAGCGAAGCCGACCAACAGCACGCCGAAGAAGACCAGGATGTCCACGAACGCGATCAGGGCAAACCGGCGGGCCGCTGCCGCCTCGTCCGCGCTGACCGGCTCGTCAGAGGAGGTACCGATCAACTCGTTGCGTGCCACCACCGCCTGCGGCGCGTTCTCCGCCGCGCCGCCGACCTCGTTGGCCTTGCCGAAGACCACCGCCCAGGGGAAGAAGAACGCCACCTCGACGTCGAAGATGACAAAGAGGAGGGCGATGACGTAGAAACGCAGGTCGAACTGCACCCAGGAGCTGCCGATGGTCGGCTCGCCGCATTCGTAGATGGTCAGCTTCTCGGCGTAAGGCTTGGCGGGGCGGATCAGTTTGCCCACGATCAGGTGAACGAAGATAAATCCGATGCCGACAACGAGGAACAACAGCAAATAACCGACCAGCGACGCCATGAAACCATTCCCCCGAAGGTGAATCCGGGCGATCTCGGGCAAGACGAGGAACGACGGGGTGAACCCCAGTTATTCGCTCCCAATCCGGCCACTGGCCGTCTGGCCCTCGCAGGGGGGCCGGACCTGCTCACCACTTGCCGCCTTGCCTGGCCTCGGTCGTCAATTTCTGCCGACCCGCGAAGCCGGCGTCCAACTCGTGCCAGTGACTAACCTCGGGTTCCCCGTACCGCCAGCACAGGTAGACTTCCCGGTTGTCCTTCCAGCAGGGGAAGTCAATCAGGCCGGTGTAATAATCCTTTAGCTCGACGCCCAGGTTCCGCAACTCCTCCTCGTAGCCGCGCATCCGCTCCTGGTCGCGCTCGAACTCCTCCTGCATGTGCTCGATCTCTTCCTGGTATGCCGGTCCCAGTGCGGTGCGGTCATAGGGGCGGATCCGGGCCAGCCGTTCGTGCCGCTCCCGGAGATCCCGGGCCAGTTCGACGATGTCCCGCACAATTACCCGGACCAGCGGCAGGATCCGGTTCGCCTCCTGCACGGTGAAGTATTTCTTCCCCTTGGCCACCTGGTTGCCAGGCATTTCCCACCTCCTTCAGAGGGACCGCCGGCCGCGCCTCCAGGGGACAGGGGAAGAGGGCGGCGCCAGTTCTGCGGTCCCATTGCGGTGGGCACCGCGGCGTTCCGGAGCGGACGGCAGGCGGCCGGCCCTGGCCGCCACCCACCGCTACCACTTCACTTCTTGGCGCCTGCTGCCTGCTTCTCCGGAGGGGGGTCGGGCGGCTTGGTCCAGACCGGCTCGGTCACCAGCTTGGAGGCGGACACAGCGATCGGGTTGAGCGTCGCCTGGCCCCAGGCAACCTCCAGCGGCAGCTTGGCAAAATCAATGATGCAGCCGTCCCGGCTGTAACAACTCTGGTCGTAGGTCGAACCCATGAAGATGCAGTCTACCGGGCAAGGATCGACGCACAAAGCGCAGAACATGCACTTGGTGTAGTCGATCTTGAAGCCGTTGACCCGGAACCCCTTGCCGACCGGGTTCTTGACCTTCTCGATGTAGATACAGTCCACCGGGCAGGCCCGGGCGCACTTGTCGCAGCCGATGCAGGTGGTCAGATCGAAGCGATGGAACCCGCGGTAGCGCGGCTTGACCGGCACCGGCAGCTCGGGGTACTCGAAGCGCTCGGTGAAGGTGCGGCGGCGGTACGTCTGCAGGAAGTACCACAAAGTGACGTACATCCCCTGGCCCACGGTTTTGATGGCCAGGATGATGTTGGTGATCCACTGTCGCATGCGGGGTTCCCGTGGGGGCCTGCCGTTCCGAAGGCGGGATGCTACCCCGCCCCATCCTGATTATAGAGCTTGCGCCGGGTACAGCAAGACGCTTACGCCGGCTACCTTGGTCCCGTCGCCCCCCCGCTAGCCCTGACTACTTCACACGAGCAGACGAATATTGCAGGAGGGTGGGAAGACGCGGCCCAAGTCGGCATGCGGAGTCCACAGGGGCCCGGAATGCTTGCCGACAGCAGCGACGACCGGCCGATCAAGAAGAAGGCCGGTTGCGTTCCGCGCGGCCGGCCCCGGGACGATGACGAGGCACCGATGGAAACCGCCGCGCTGGTCATCTTCGTCGATATCCGCGGCTTTACGGCCTGGGCCGAGGCTGCTCGACCGTTACAAGGCAGCCCGGTAGCCCGGGGCTGCGACAACCGGGCGGGTGCTTGACAGCGGCCACGCCTGGACGCATGCTGAGGTTATGCCGGCGCCGCCGGGAGTCATGACCCCGGTTGTCCCGCCCGCGGCCGCGTCTCTCACACTCCCGCGGCCGCGGGCGGGACAGCCCGGCCCAGGAGTGTGTCGCCATGTCCATGTCCGAGCTGCTGCTCGTCTGCGGCAGTGTGTTGTTCGCCGCCGGCTGGCTACTGATCCCTGCCTATGTGGGCTCCTACCTGGGGCGCTCTCGGGCCATCGGTTCGGGGCCTGGTTTTGCCCTCGGGATCCTCTTGGGATGGCTCGGCGTCATCATCGTGCTGTGCTTTCCCTACCGGGGTCTGGTGCGGAAGTGTCCGTTTTGCGCCGAGATGATCCTACGGGAGGCGGTCGTCTGCAAGCATTGCTGCCGGCCCATTCCGGCCGCACCGCAGAAGAGGTGAAAGGCACCGCCTTAGGGAGTGGCTGGGGCGATGGGCTTGGGGCGCCGCCCAAGCTACGGGAACCTTGCTGCACCGTCGCAAGGGCGCCGGAAATCGACGCGGCGGGCCGATACCTTCCTCTCCAGTGGGGGTTTAATCCAATGCCGGTTGAGGCGGGGCCGGTCGAGTGGACTTTTGCCTTCGGGCCTGCCTCCTCCTCGGCGCGTTCTTTTCCGGACTCAACGCCCAATCATTTACTCGCACCAACCTTCGGAGAGTGGCCCCGGCGCCGGGCCGGGCTCAGACAGTGATCGTCTTACAAGGAGAAGGCATGTTCCGGAAAGTCGTCTGTGGAGCGGTCATCCTGGTGCTCTGTGTCGGCCTCACCCTGGCCGACGAGTTCAGGGCGGTCATCACCAAGGTGGAAGGCGACAAGGTCACCTTCACCAAGACCAAGTTCGACCCGGAGACCAAGAAGCTCGAGAAGGGCCAACCAACGACCCTGCCGGTAGCCGCCAACGTCAAGGTGGTCAAGGCCAAGTTTAATCCGGAAACCAAGAAGTTTGACGCCGGCGACCCCATCGAAGGGGGCCTGAAGAACAAGATGTTCACCGACATTCAGGAGAAGGGCGTTCCGGCCACCATCATTACCGACGCCGACAACAAGAAGATCACCGAGATCCGGGCGGGCGGTTTCGGCGGGTTTAAGAAGGGGAAGGGCAAGGACAAGTAAAGCCGTTCATGGAAGCCCACGGGGTTGTCCCCGTGGGCGTTTTCGTTGCCCCATCCCCGCCCGGAGAGCCGCTCGGCACTACCGGCAGACCTCTCGGGGCGGCCAGCGCCCTTCCGCGGCCAGCATGCGCCGGTATCTCCGGGCCCATTCACCGCCTGCTGCCGACGACAGATCGTCCTCGGCCGCGGCAACGCGCAGCTCCAGCGCCTGGTCCAGCACCTCCTGGGCCAGTTCGGTGAAGATCGCCAGCACCCGCTCCCGGGTCACCTCGGTCCAGCAGCCGCAGGCGTCCTCATTGATCGCCTCGGCCGCCCGATAGAGGGCATACTCGATCGCGCCGCGCAGCGCGGCCGCCAACTCGTCGGGGTTGAGCGGCGGCAGGGCCTGCGCCCCGGCAGCATCGGCCGGGCCGTCGCCGGACGGGTCGCTGCCCAGGTCGAGGAGAGCGTCCTTCACCGCGTCGGAGGCCCCTTCGGTCAGCCCCTGCGCCTTGCTGGCGAGGGCCCAGACGACCCGCTCGGTGAGGGAGAGCCATGACGCGACCAGTTTGCCCACACTAGGATTCGGGTAGTCGGAAGAGGGCATCGCCTTGACTCCTGCCGACGGTTCCCCCTTGCCACCGGACGCATCGGCAGCGACCGGGGGAGATGACGGAGTGCAACCGGCGCGGCACCGGTGATCTTCTTGATGAGGGTAACCCCCCGGCCGTTCAAAAGGAAGAAAAAATCGTCTGGGGGTGGCGGATGGGGCGGGGAAAACTGACTCTTCCTTGTAGCAGACCGATACCATGGTTCACGGCCCGGAGGGGAGAGGAAGCCAGATCCTCTCCGGGCCGCTCATCTCAGCACTCCTCTGTTGTTCGCCCCCGGCGGCTGGGGCTCCGCCGGGGGCTTTTTTTCTTTAAACAGCGCCCGGAGCGTCCGCGCTGGGTATTGTCCGAGCCCGAAGCGTCCACACTGGGTATTGTCCGAGCCCGGAGCGTCCGCGCTGGGTATTGTCCGAGCCCGAAGCGTCCGCGCTGGTATTGTCCGAGCCCGGAGCGTCAGCGACGGGGTCTTCCGAGCCCGGAGCGTCAGCGACGGGGTGCGCTTGCTGGAGGCGCAGCTCAATGGGGATGATTGGGTATCCTTACTCGCCCTTGCTGGGTGTCTCCCCGGTCGGCCGTTGGCAGCGCTTCAGCGTCATCAGAGCGAAGGCGGTGCCGTACTGTTGGTGGTAATTGTACAGCGGGTAGTCCCACCACGAGCCATCCTGCTCCTGCTTCGGCAGGAACAGCTGGACCATGTGGTCCTGGTAGAAGGGGCGCTTCTCCGCCGGCAGCTGTTCGATGCACAAAGCGGCGTAGTAGTGGCCGTAGTAGTAGAAGTATCCGGCCACGGCGAAGTGCGACTCATGCGGGATCGGCCGCTTCCGCCCCATGTCGAGCCAGCCGTTGCGGGCGATCAACCGGTCCAGCCAGGTGGTCAGCACTTCATCGGTGACCTGCTCATCCTTCCACAGCCGCAAGGCAACATTGCAGCACTGCGACCGGCCCAGGCTGCCGCCGGGGCGATTGATCGGATGCATCGGAGACCACTTCAGATATTCGCCGTACAGGTAGGTGAAGTCCGGCTTGCGCTGGCGGATGATGGAGGCGATTGCCCGCTTAACCAGCTTTTCCGGCGGCTCGATGCCGATCTGCTTGGCTTCGTGGAAGGCGACCAGTACGGTGCCGCTGACGAACGGGGTCGAGTCGGTAGCCGGCCGCTGGCTGCCGACGCGGAAGTCATAGTAGCCCCAGCCGCCGTCCACCGACTCGAAGCGCGCCAACCAGTCTATCTGCTCGCGGATCAGTTTCTCGATCCGGGCCTTCCGCTCCGCGTCCTCGGGCAGCCGCTGGTGCATGCGAACCAGGGCCTGGATGGCGTAGGCATGGGTCCAGACGTTGTAAAGGACATCCGGCGTCGCCCGCCGCACCCGGGACAGGTGCTCGAACAGGTAGGCCTCGCCGCGCTCGATCGCCTTGCGGACCTCTGCGCTGTCGCCGCCCGCCTCGATCAGGGCGGAGACACACAGAGCGGTGACAGCGGCGCGGAAGGCATGGTGCGAGCCGGGAACGGGGGCGTAGATGTTCAGCCCCTTGGTCCGCTCCGGGCCGCCCCAGGAACCGTCCTCGTTCTGGTCCTTAAGCAGAAAGGCCACGCCGCGCCGGATGGCCTCGTCGAGAACGCCCGGCTTGGGCGGGTCTACCGGACCGGGCCGGGGTGTCGGCTCGGGCGCGGGCGGCGCCTCGGCCAACTCGGCCGCCCCGAACCAACCCGGCACCCCCAGCAGCAGGGCCGCGGCAATCCACAACGACCGTCTCATGGCTTTACTCCTTGCCGAGGGCCGGCAACGGCAGCGGCAGATCGGCCCGCCTGCCCTCGCCGGGCTTTTCCAGTAGGATTTCCTCCCCCTCCTGCAATCCCTCCACAATCTCCACCTTCCGGTCGCTCTTCTTGCCGACGACGACCGGCCGTCTGATCGGCTTGCCATCCTTGCCCGGCAGCAAAACGTAGTGCTTCTCGTCGTCCAGGTCGTCGGTGAAGACCGCCGAGGCGGGCACGCTGATCGCCTGCTCCTTGAGGTAGGGGATGAATTTGATCGAGCAGCCCATCCCCGGCATCAACGTCGGGGCGCCGTCGCCGACCTCGACGGCAAAGCGCGCATCAAACTTGCCAGGCCCCACCGGGACCAGGGAAACCTTCTCGACCCGGGCCGTCAGGCGGGCATCAGGCGCGGTCGTCGGCGTCAGTTTTCCTTTCAGACCGTCGTGGAGGTGGTGCAGGTCCTTCTCCTCGACCTCCGCCCGCACGAAGAGGGGCTTGGTCTGGACCACAGTGAGCAGGACCTCGTCGGGTTGGACCATGCCGCCGCGGCGGAGCCGATCGCTGGCGCCGGCCGGCCACTGGCCGCGGACGCACCGGCCGTGGTAGACGATGCCATCGGTCGGCGACTTGATCGTCAGGGCCTCGCGGTCCCGCTTTAGCTTTGCCAGCCGTTCGCCGGCCTTGTCCCGCTCATACTTGAGCTTCTCCAGGGCCAACCGTTTCTGGTTCAGTTGCAGCGGCAGGGTCGTCCGGGCCTTGTCCAGGGCCAGGGCCGTCTTGTCGGCGTTCTCGCGGAGCATCAGGTCGCGGCGCGGCAGGTCTATCTTGATCGTTTCGTCGCGGTAGATCTCGGCCAGCTTCAGGTAGAAGATCGCTGCCTCGAGGTAATTCCGCTGCCGCTTGAGGATGATCTCTTCCGTCTCCTCGGTCAGGTCCTTGGAGCGGTACATCTTCTCAAGCTGACGCAGCTCCTCCCGCTCGTACTCCACCCAATCGTTAGCGCGCTTGACCTGGAAGTTGGCGATCTTCTCCATCAGGGCGCGGTCCTGTTCGAGGAATTTCTTGAGGTCCTCGTCGGCGAAGCGTCGGGCCCGCTCGGCTGCGGCCAACTCCTGCGGCATTGCCTTCTCCAGGATCGGCAACTCCTCCTCAGCCAGCCGGATGGCCACCTCAGTGAGCCGGCGGTCGGTCTCCAGGTCGCGGATGGTTTGGTCGATCTTCTCGGTGTCGATCCAGAGCACCGGGTCGCCCTGGCGGACAGCCGTGCCATGCTCGACCACCTTCTTGAGGACAAGGGGACCGCCGCCCGCCTGGGGGCCCCAGGCCTCGGGGCTGATCGATAGCTCGGCCATGTGCTCGGCCTCGAAGACCCCCTTGAGGGTGACCTCGACCTTGAAAGGTCCCTTCTCGACCTTGTGGGTCGGCGGCTTGGGGGCCGCAGTCGTCGGCTTCTTGGGAGTTTCCGTCGGCTTCTCGGCTTTCGGTTGATCCGGAGCGACGGTCGGCTGGGTCGCGGCGGTGAGGCTGTAGCCAGCGATTAAGCCGGCCAGGACCAGGCATGCCAGTAGACGGGTACCGTTCAGCATGGTTGACCTCTCCGGAAGGGTGAGGGAATGGTTGCCTCCGTGGCAGACGAATTGTTTTGGTCCTTACCGTTGTACCTTGCCGCGGGGCAAATCGCTACGGAAAACCGGATCGCTCCGAAGCGACCACCCGTCGCTAACGCTCCGGGCTCGGATAGTACCCGGCGCTAACGCTTCGGGCTCGGATAATACCCGGCGCTCACGCTCCGGGCTCGGATAGTACCCGGCGCTAACGCTCCGGGCTCGGATAATACCCGTCGCTAACGCTTCGGGCTCGGATAATACCCGTCGCTAACGCTTCGGGCTCGGAGGAACGTCGCGGAGCATCTCAGCCAATCGACACTTCGCGGTCGGGAGGACGGCGGAGGCCGAGCTTCTTCATCCGGGCCAACAGAGTGGTCCGCTTCAGCCCCAGTCGCGCCGCTGCCCCGTTCCGTCCCCCCACCACCCAGCGGCATTCTTCCAGCGTCCGACGGATCAGCTCCCGCTCCGCATCCTGCAATGTTCCCGTCCGCGAGGCCAGGGTCAGCGGCGAAGCCCCAGGCGGAGAGAGCCGTAGGTCGCCCAGCGGCACCCGCAGTACCGGACCCGGCGACAGGATCACCGCCCGCTCAATGAGGTGCTCCAGCTCCCGGACATTGCCGGGCCAGTCATAAGCCTGCAAGGCGGCCAGCGACTCGGCCGGGATGGTGTCGATCACCTTGCCGATCCGCCGGGCGAATGTCCGGGCGAAGTGCCGCACCAGGTCGGGGATGTCCTCGCGCCGCTCCCGCAGCGGCGGCAGCCGGATCGGGAAGACATGCAGCCGGTAAAACAGGTCGGAGCGGAACGCCCCGCTTGCCACCATCCGGTCGAGATTCCGGTGAGTGGCAGCCACCAGACGCACATTCACCTGGATGGTTTTGCCGCTGCCGAGCCGCTCCAGCTCCTGCTCCTGCAAGACCCGCAGCAGTTTGGGCTGTAGCTCCAGCGGAATGTCACCCACCTCGTCGAGAAATAGGGTACCGCCGTCGGCCAGCTCAAAGCGGCCGATCCGTCGTTCCACCGCCCCGGTGAAGGCCCCTTTCTCATGGCCGAACAACTCGCTTTCCAGCAGGCCGGTCGGGATGGCAGCGCAGTTCAGCTTGACAAAGGTGCGGTCGCGGCGCTGGCTCAGGCGGTGGATGGCCCGGGCGATCAACTCCTTGCCGGTGCCGGTCTCCCCCAGGATGAGCACGGTCGAGTCGGTCGGGGCAACCAATTCCACCTGACGGAGCACGGCGCGGAGGGCCGGCCCTTCGCCGATGATCTCGTCAAAGCGCCGCTCGGTCCGGATTTCCTCTTCCAGGTAAAGTTTCTCCTGGGCCAGCCGTTCGCGTTCGCGCCGCAGCAACTCGTTGGCCTGCTCCAGCTCGCGCCGGGACAAGGCGGCCTCGACGGCCAAGGCGACCAGGCGGCTGATCTGGGAGAGGAAGTCGAGGTCGTCGTCGGTTCGGCAGACATCCTGATAACTGGTGAAGGCCATCGCCCCGAGCCGCCGCCGCGGCGTGCTGAGCGGGACGAAGCAAACGACCCGCACTCCCTGGCGGCGCAGGGCGGCGGCAAGGGTCGGGAACCGGCGGTCGGCTTCCCCGATTGTCAGCCACAGGGGCTGCTGCGTGTCCCAGACCAGCGCGGTGGGGGACTCATGGGCCGGTAGCTGCGTGGGGGTGTCCGCCGGATCAGGCGCGCGGGCCAGGCCGACCGGCTGAAGGAGTTGCAACTCGGCGACCCGGGTCGTGGGATCGACCAGGCTGAAACTGAGATAATCGAGACGGACATGGTCGCAGAGAGCGTGCGCCAGGTCGCGGAGGAGGGCCGCCAGGTCGGAGTGGGCAGCGACCGCCTGGGCAACCGCCAACAGGACGGCGGATCGCTCGGCCGGCGGCGCGGACACTAACCCTGGCGGAGAGATGACCTCGGGAGTTTGCCAACCAGGTCCCATACAGCGCAAAGTTAACAGGCTGGGCCGGACCAGACAATCAGATTTGCAGGGCCGGTGGGCCGACGCCCGGCCCCCGGCACGCACCGAATGCCCCTGCATGCGGCTACGGTCCCCGACGTCGGTAGCGGCATCCGCCCGATTGCAGGACCGACGCCGACGTGTCCGCGTGCAGGGGAAATCTGGGCTGCCCGGTCCGGGTCTCGACAGAGCACTACCAAGTCAGCATAATGGAACGGCACAGTACCAGCGCCCGTCCGATCGGGTGAAACCCGCCTCTTGCCAGGAACCCTTGACCATGAAGTTGCGGCTGCAAGTTTTCACATCTCCTGAGACGTCCTCCACCGTCGAACACCTCGCGCCCGCGCTGCGCATCGGCCGCGACCCCCAGGGCGAGGTGGTCCTGGCCGGTCCCTACAGCCAGGGGGTCTCCTGGCACCACGCTCGCATCGATCTGACCAGCCGCGGGGCCGTCCTGCACGATCTCGACTCGACCAACGGCACGTACCTCAACGGCCGGCGGGTGCCGAAGGCGGCCC
>DATLYH010000343.1:0-21479 GCA_035575035.1 Gemmataceae bacterium | reverse complement strand
CCGCTCGCCGGGCCGGCTGACACCGGCCGCTCGCCGGGCCGGTCTTCACGGAGCGGGCAGCGGGCCTGGCGTTATCCCGAATTCGGGAGCAGCCCTTCCGGATGGGGGCGTATTCGGCTACATCTAACGCTGGGGGTGATTCTCTCGAATTGGGCTACACCTCCGGGCAAAATCACGCTTGGTGGAATACTCCCTGGCTGCTGCATCAACGTAAGGGAGGACGCGATGACCGAAAACAGGTGGATCTCTTTCCTCCTTGGTCTGCTTTTGGCTTGCTCGTCTGCTGCCACACGGGCCGATGAGATGCCATGGGTCGCCGTCTCCAAGGACAAGAAGGGCTTTGTTCTGGAGCCGTCCGGTCGGCCGTTCGTCCCCTGGGGCTTCAACTATGACCGGGATGACAAGGGGCGTCTGATCGAAGATTACTGGGAAGACGAGTGGCCCACCGTCGAGGCGCACTTCGGCCAGATGAAGCAGCTGGGGGCCAATGTGGTGCGGGTCCACCTGCAACTGGGCAAGTTCATGGACGGACCGGACCAAGCGAACGCGAAGGCTCTGGACCGCCTCGGCAAGTTGCTGGAGCTGGCCGAGCGGTTGCGGCTGTACCTCGACCTGACCGGCTTGGGCTGTTACCACAAACGGGACGTGCCCGCCTGGTACGACAAGCTCGCCGAGAAGGACCGCTGGGCGGTGCAGGCCCGCTTCTGGCAGGCGGTGGCGGGCCGCTGCGCCGCCAGTCCTGCCCTCTTCTGCTACGACCTGATGAACGAGCCGGTGGTGCCCGTGGGGAAGCGTCCAGACGGCGACTGGCTGGGACCTCCCTTCGCCGGCAAGCACTTCGTCCAGTTCATTACCCTGGATCAGGCCGATCGACCCCGGCCTGACATTGCCCGGCAATGGATTCGCCATCTGGTCGCCGCCATCCGGGAGAAGGACAAGCGCCACCTGATCACGGTGGGGCTGGTGGACTGGAGCTTGGACCGCCCCGGCCTGACCTCCGGCTTCGTGCCGGCGAAGGTGGCGGATGACCTCGACTTCCTCAGCGTCCACCTGTACCCCAAGAAGGGGAAGATCAACGAGGCCCTGGACACGCTGGCTGGTTTTGCGGTCGGCAAGCCAGTGGTGATCGAGGAGATCTTCCCTCTCGCCTGTTCGCTCCCGGAGCTTGAGGACTTCCTGGAGCGGTCGAGGAAGCACGCCGCCGGCTGGATCGGCTTCTATTGGGGCAAGCCACCGGAAGAGTTGCGCCGGTCCAAGACGATCCCGGATAGGGTGACGCTGGGCTGGCTGGAGTTGTTTCAGAAGAAAGCAAAGGAGATGGAGCGATAAACGAAGAACCGGTGTGGTGCCGGCTGCCGGGCCGGCGCCACACCGGCCGGCTCACCGGCGAAATGTCCAGCAATCACCGGCAGGCGGCGGCGGACTTTTGGGAACACGCCCAAGCCCCGGCCGGCAGGTGCAGACCGCCACCAGGATTTCCCGGGATGCCCGGCCCACCACGACAAGAAGGATCAGGACGGCGAAACCTGCGTGCGGCTCATCCTTCGCCGGGGCCTTCGGTGCCGCCGGTGAACTTCTCATCTTCGGCCGCGTGGCCGACCAGCACTTCGGCCTTGTAGCCGCCTATCAGTCGGAAGTAGATGATCAACAGCAGGTAGCCCACCGCCATGGCTGCAGGGACAGCGGCGGTCCAGGTGAGGGCGGTCTTGCCGCCGTGGAGGCGGGCCTCGTTGACCTTCGGGTAATCCGTCACCGCGTGTGGCTGCCCCTCGGTCTCCCACCATTGCAGACGCTTTTCCAGCTCCTCGGACTTGCGCCCTTCCCGCGTCAGCAGCTCCAGATCCTTCTGCAGCTGGAGCTTCGCCTGCTCCTCGCTGAGCGAGCCTTGCTGCTCCTTTTCCCGGATGGCCATGTAATCGTTCAGCACGCCGACCTTGCCGTTGTCCAGACCGGCGATCGGGGGCAGGAACGGCAGGGGCGGGATCTGGGAGGTATCGGTCTTGTAGCGGTCATAGGTCGCGGGGGCCTTCTGCCTCAGGTCGGTCGTGGCAGCGTAGTCCTGCTTGTAGCCGATGACTGGTCCGCCCAGGATGCCCGCGGACAGCATGCCCACGCCGCCGCAGAAGCCGAGGGCCAGTGCCCCGCCCCGGGGGAACCGCTCCGAGATCACCCCGAGCATCGTCGGCCAATAGAAGGTCTTGCCGATGCCGTAGACGGTCACCGCGCCCATCCACAGCCAGGTCGTGTTCGTCGCCGGCATCCCCAGCAACAGTAACCCGGTCGTTCCCAGGACGGCGCTCACAAACAACAGGCCGATCGGCGAGATCTGATGCACGATCGGCCCGGCGAAGAAGCGCAGAGTGAACATCAAAACATTGGTCCAGATGAAGGCCATCAGCGAGACATTGGGGTCCGGCAAGACTGCCTTGGTAATGTCCTGAATCCAGTTGTCGGTCCCCAGCTCAACGTAACCGATCATGGCGTGGAGCAGGAGGAGGAAGGCGAGCATCCAGTGCCCGAGGGTGAACTCGGTGGCCCAGCCGAACCCCAGCCACAAGGCCAGGGCCGCTATCCACCCCACCCAGCCGGGCAGGCCGAAGAAGCTGGGGAAGATGTCCTTGCTGAACCAGAGGCCGACGAGGATAACGGCGACCGCCGTTCCCAGCAGCCCCAGCTGCCCCATCATCTCGCGCAGGCCGACCCCGTGCTCCTTGGCCTCGGACGTCGGGAACCGCCGGCCGAGCATCATCAGGCCATAGAGCACAATCGGAGCCAGGATAATGCCCCACCGCACCGTCCAGCCGACGCCGCCGGGGATCTGGTTCAACAGCAGGTTGACCAGCGCGCCCAGCACCAGGCCGCCGGGCCAGCCGGCATGCAGGATGTTCAACCAGTGCGTCCGGTTCCGGGGAAAGAGGGTGGCGGTCAGGGGGTTGATGACCGCCTCACACGTACCGTTGGCCAGCGAGAAGCAGAACTGCCCGATGTAGAGCGACCAGTAAGCCCCGCCCTTGCCGAATTGCTGGAAGGACAAGGGAGCTGCCAGGGTGATGATCATCGAGGCGGCGTGCAGCAAAAAGGCGATGACCATCAGCTTGCCATAGCCGACCACGTCGGCGAAGAAGCTGAAGAAAATGATGGTCAGCCCGAACCCCATCAGCCCCATGCCCGTGATCTCGCCCAACTCGGTCTGGGTGAAGCCGAAGTCCCGGCCCCATTGGTTCAGGATGTCGCCGCGGATGGAGAAGCCCATACCGGCGGCGATCAAGGTAAGGAAGCTGGCCCAGAACAGCACCTTATCATTGGAATTGTTCATGCAGCGACGTCTCCCGAAGACGGCCCGCGGGGTGGCGGCCGGCGCCGACGGGTTGAGCGGCCGGCGCCGAGGCGGCTCTAGCTAACCGCTTGACGGACAGGTTCTTCCGACCCCTGATGGGGGATGTCGTATCATCTCGGCCGCTCCCTGTCAAATCTTTGGCCGCCGAAATCCCCGCGTCCGGAACGATGAGCCCCGCAACGCGGCAGGTCTTCGGGAGTGATCGGGCTGCGCGGCCGTTGCCGATTCTTCTTGCCGTCTTGGGCCTGCGGGACTACCATGCTGCTGACCCCGGGTACGGCCCTGTTCTGGCGGCCGGCCGGGCAGACTCGCATCGTTCGAAAAGACCCGCGAATGGCTGCCACGATGACCTGTCCCGCTTGCCGGGCGGCGCTGCAAGTCGGCCGCGCGGCCATAGGACAGCAGGTCCGGTGCCCGCGCTGCCGGATGCTGGTGGCCGTGCCTCCCGATAGCGCAGCCGAGACCGCCAACACGGCGGGACCTGTGCCGCCGGCCACCGTCACCAGCGCGCCGCCGGCCGCCTCCCTGACCCGCTCCTGCCCCGCGTGCGGCCGGCCCATTGCCCTCAGCGCCCGCAAATGCCGCCACTGCAAGACCTGGCTCGAGGCGGCAGAGGACGAGGACGAGCGCGAGTTTTACCGGTCCCAGTACCTGCCCTGTCCGCGCTGCGGAGCCACCGGCGCCCGCCGCGTCGTGTTCACCTTCTGGGGCAGCTTCTATGGGCCGGCCCTGCTCCACCACGTCCGCTGCCCCAACTGCGGCTACGCCTACAACGGCAAGACCGGCCGCTCGAACCTGGTTCCGGCCATCCTTTTTGTCGTCATCCCTGCCGTGCTGATCGTCACCATTGTGACCTCCCTCGTGCTCCTGCTCCTGAAAGCGGGAGCACTCTGAGCACGGTGAGGCAATCTTGAACCCGCGCCAACCGATGACTGAGCTTATCCCGGTGCTCACGCTCCGGGTTCTGACTTATCCCGTCGCGGACGCTCCGGGCTTGGAGCGCCGCTGCCAGGCCGCGGCGGCCGCATCTCCCGGCGAAGCGATTCCACTTCCTTGAGCAGTTCGTCGATCTTCCTCTCCAACTCACGCAGCCGGGCGTCCGGCGGCCCGCCAAACGCCCCGCCGAAGCCACGACCGAAGCCCGGCCCGGCTCCTTCGCCCAACGGCGGACGAGGCAGCACCGGCGGCTTCACCTCGACCTCGGCCCGCCTCGGCACCAGGGTCTCGATTCGTCGGATCACGTCGGCCCCGTCCGGCAGCTCGATGGTGCGTGTTCTACCGTCAGGCTCCTTGATGGTAATGACCACCATCCGCCGTTCGACCCTCTTGCCGGGCTCGCCGCGTTTCCCCTCCAGTGCGGCCAGCCGCTCCTGTGCCTTGCGGAGCTGGGCCTCGGCCTCTTGCAGCTGCCGCCGCATCTTCTCGATGTTCTCGGCAATCTCCTTCACCTGGGCGCGGGCCTTATCGACCTGCTCGGCCCGTTCCTTGTCCTCGATAACGGCCTTGCGGAACTCCTCCTTGGCCTCGCGCGCGGCCTGTTCGGTTTGCGGGCGTTGCTCAACTTTCTCCTGGGTCTCTTTGGTCTGGGCCCAGGTGGGGAGCACCGGCAAGAACACCAGGCCCAGCACCGCCAGCCCCAGGCAGCCGCCCCATGTCAGCGAACGGGGCGTCGTCCCACACATGATCATGGTTAATCTCCTTTTCAGGTCGTGAACCTGCCCGATGCCGCTGGCCATCCCCGGCACAGCAGCCCGGGCCTCACACAGGTAGTCCAACGTATCGACCAGGGCCGTCGCATAGTCGCGGCCCGAGTCGGGCAACGCCCAGACCACCCAGGCGTCGCAGCACTGCTCCTCGGCCTCGCGCAGCTCGCGCCGGGCCCACCAGACGACCGGATGCCACCAGAACAGACCGGTCACCACTACTTCCAGCGCCCGCACCCAGTGGTCGCGTCGCCGGAGATGGGCCAACTCATGGGCCAAGAGCGTCGCCAACTGCTCGGTGTCGAGCCGCTCCACCAGACCGGTCGGCAGCAGCAGGCGCGGCCGGCCGCCCATCGCCCACAGCATCGGCGCCACCCGTCCCGGCACCAGCCAGACGCCGGGGCAGTACGCCAACCCCAGCCGCTCCGCCAGCTCCTCAGCCTTCGCTGCTAGAGTAGGCGGCGCCGGCCGAGCATGGCGAAGCAGTTGGTGGAACCGGCGGATGCGGACCAACGCTAAGCCGAACCAGCCAACCGAGCCGGCCAGCCAGAGTGCCAGGACCGCCATCTGCCAGGAAACATGGAAACCCGGCGGCGGATCGGCGCTGGGGTTGGTCCGCAGGCCACCGGCCAGTGCTTCCTCGGCCAGAAAATCCGCCTCCGGCTCGGCGCCGATGAGGGCGTCGGCCGGCTCCTCGACCGGCGCTTCGATCTCCGCCTTGGCCGGCGCTTCCCACCACGCGATCAAGGGAGGAGTCGGCGGAGGAGAGGGCACGGCCGGGGGCGGTTCGGGGCCGGCCGGCCAAGCGATCGGGACGCTCACCAGCGGCGGCGTGATCAGCTTGAGCAGCACCAGCAGCCACAATCCGTGAGCGACGGCCGGCCGACGGCAGTAATGGCCGATGGCGCCCGCCGCCAGGGCCAGGAGACAGACCACGGCCGCATTGCTCAGGCCGATCTCCAGGAGCGTGTTCATGGCGGCCCCCTTTCAGCGTCGGTCGCTCTTGGTTCGGGGTTTGGCGTCCAGCTCCTCGATCAGGGCCCGCAGCTCCTGGCGCTCGCGGCTGCTGAGCCGTCGGGCCCGGACCAGGTGGGTCAACAGCGGCGTCAGCGAGCCGCCGCAGAGCTTCTCGGCCACCTCCTCCAGACACCGGCCGATGAGATCATCCCGGCCGACAAGGGCGGTGAAGGTGTGGGCCGCGGGGCGCCGGTCGCGGTGGACGAAGCCCTTGGCCTGGAGCCGGTCGAGCAGCTTCTGGACGGTGGCGTAATGGGAGGTGCCGCCCCCGGGGTAGAGGACATCGGTGATCTGACGAATGGTCGCCGGCCCCCGGTCCCAGAGCACCTGGAGAATGGCCAGTTCGGTATCGGTAACGTCTTGCGGCGTGCGTGCCATCCCTCGCCTCCAGCCTCAGACAGAAAGTCTGAGCCGATGGTAAGACATTTTGACTGAGGTGTCAAGATGGAAATCAGGAGTTCGATTGGTAAGTACTGGTTGATCGGTCGGTCGTTCGCTAAGCAGTCGCTCCCCTTGTCGCACCCCAGGGTTCACGGTAATCTGGCAAACACTCGGGCATAACCCCCGACAGGGACCGGAAGGCAGGTACATGTGCTGGATAGAGAGATTTACCATATCACCCATATAGATAATTTGCCCGGTATCATCAAGGCCGGCTGCGTGTGGTGCGACGCCCAGCGGCTTCGCCAGGGATTCACCTGCACTAACATCGGACACCGCCATATCAAGGAGAGGCGGCTGCGCCGCCCCGTGAGGGTGGCGGCAGGAGGAGTGCTGGGTGATTACGTACCATTCAACTTTTGCCCACGGTCGGTCATGCTCTGCGCGATCTGGAAGAAGCACAACGACTACCAAGGTGGTCAGGAATCCGTTGTTCACCTGGTTTCGACGGTCGGAGCAGCAATCAGCTCGGGGAGGCCGTGGGCATTCACAGACAGGCATGCCGAGCTTGTTTATGCGGCTTGTTTTGATAATGCTGAACAAGAGGACAGGATAGACTGGTCTGTAATGCCGCTCCGGTACTGGGCCGGGGACTCGAACACCAAGGAGAAGCGCCAGGCGGAATTCCTCGTTCACGACTATTTCCCCTGGGAGTGTTTTCACCTGATCGGCACGCACAATCGTCAAATCGCCACCCGGGTGGAGGAGATCCTGTCCGCCGCCGCCCACCGGCCGCGTGTTTCCGTGGAGCCGGGTTGGTATTATGGGGGCTGAAATGGTTGAGCGAGTACGAGGTAATCTCCTGGACGCAGAAGTTCAA
This sequence comes from Gemmataceae bacterium, assembly GCA_035575035.1. Lineage (GTDB taxonomy): Bacteria > Planctomycetota > Planctomycetia > Gemmatales > Gemmataceae > DATLYH01. The sequence goes on along the minus strand of DATLYH010000343.1, from coordinate 14,161 downwards.
GCCCTGGTCAACACGGTAAACATCGTGGGGATCATGGGGAAGGGGATCGCTTTGCAGTTTAAGCGCGCCTTCCCGGAGAACTTTGCTGCGTATCGGAAGGCGTGCGCTGCGGGACAAGTGAAACCGGGTCGAATGTTCATTTTTGACCGTGGCACTTTCCACTTCCCGCGCTACATCATCAACTTTCCAACCAAACGCCACTGGCGCGGCCGGTCAAGGATCGAAGACATCCAATCGGGCTTGGCGGCGCTGGTGGATGATGTCAAACGTCTGAACATCGAATCGATCGCCTTGCCACCGCTCGGATGCGGCCACGGCGGTTTGGATTGGGGCGAGGTGTCGCAGCTGATTGAGCAGGCGTTCGCCGGCCTCCCCGATGTCCGCGTACTGGCGTTTGAGCCCGCTGGCGCACCCGGGGCAAGCGAAATGAAGAACCGGACTAGACGGCCCAAGATGACGGTAGGCCGGGCGGTGATTCTTTGCCTGATGAACCGTTATCTGGTGCCGGGGTACGACTACCCCCTTTCGCTTCTTGAAGTGTTCAAACTGGCTTACTTCATGCAAGAAGCGGGACAGCCGCTGAAACTGAACTTCCAGGAGGGGAATTATGGTCCTTACGCTGACAACCTCCGGCACGTTTTGAACCGCATGGAAGGTCATTTCATCCAGGGCTGGGGCGATGGGAGGAATGCACCAACGACCCCGATTCGATTGTTGCCCGGCGCCGCCGAAGAGGCCGAAGCGTTTCTGAAGGATCACCCCAAGACCGAAGAGCGATTCACCCGCGTCGCCGAATTGATCGAGGGTTTCGAGACTCCATACGGTATGGAGTTGTTGTCGAGTGTCCATTGGGTTGCGACGCGTAAAGACCCACAGGCTAGGACCGACGTGGAGGCTGCCATCGCTAGCCTCCGCCACTGGAACAACCGCAAGGCGAACCTGTTCCAGCGCCCGCACATCGAGGCTGCGTGGTCAAGGCTGCGCGACCTGGGATGGCTCTAGCCGCGCGACCCTGTGGTTCGCTCACTCCACCCGCCGTCCGGCGAACTGCTCGGGGTAGGGGGTGTCGTAACCGCGGGTGGCGTGCCAGAGGATGCGGTTCAGGGTGTCCTCGTCCGCCTCGTCCTCCTTGGCGAACGACAGCTCCAGCGACTTCTTCGCCCAGTGCAGGGCCGCCCCCTTCAATTCCTCCAGCGGCGGGTTCATCTCATCGAGCGCGATCTTGTTGGGCAGGGCGGTGTAGGGGGTCAGGTCGGGCTGCTCCTGAAAACAGTCGCGCATCGCCGTCGCCGACAGGTCGAGCTGGTTCATTGGCGGCAACCCCAGGATCAGCTCGATGGTTTTGACCATCCCCGTTTGGTTGTAATTCGTGCTGTCCACGTACCGGCGCTTGGTATAGGGGCTGATGACCAGGGCGACGGTGCGGTGGGCATCAACGTGGTCGAAGCCGTTCTGCGGGTCGTCCTCGACGACGAAAATACAGGTCTTGGGCCAGAACTTGCTCTTGCTGACGGCCTCGACGATCTGGCCCAGGGCCAGGTCATTGTCGGCCACCATGGCCCGCGGCGTCGGGAAGCCGGGACGGGTGCCGTTGGTGTGGTCACAAGGGAGGAAGACATAGACCAGGTTGGGGAACTCGCCCTTCTTCTCGTACTCCTTCAACTCCTCGATGAAGAGCCGGGCCCGGTACACATCCGGCGTGATCAGCGGGAAGCCGGGATAGCCGGGATGGGTGTATGGCTCCAGCGACTTGACGTTCGGCCGCACCTCGATCTTCACCTTGCGGGTGCCGTTCCGGTAGTCGGCGTAAACGTCGGACCAGGTGGTGCCCTTAGGGTACGACGAGCGCACAAACTCGCCGTAGTTGCGGAAGGTCTTCTTGTGGGCCAGGGCGTTGTCCCACAGGAAGCCGCTCGAGGCGTAGGCGAGCGGGTCGCTCCCCTCGTAGGGATAGCTGCGGGTGAAGCCGCCGAAGGCCCGCTCCAGGTAGTCGGTGACGTAAGCCTCGTTCAACCACTGGTGGCCGTCGGCACTGAGGACGCCGGAGCAGTAAAAGTTGTCAAAGAGGGTGAACTGCCGGGCCAGGGCGTGGTGGTTAGGCGTGACTTCCTCGCCGAACATCACCAGGTTGGGGTCGCCGTTTCCCTCCTTGATGTCGCCGAAAACCTGGTCGTAGGTCCGGTTCTCCTTGATGATGTAGATGACGTGCTCGAAGACGGAAGGCTCGCCGTGCCGCCGGGGGACCGGCACCGGCTTGACGCCGGGCCGCGGCTTCTCCAGCCCGGCCAGGCTGTAGGCCAGGCGGTTGTTGGCGTTGACCTCCTCGGTGTACTTCGCCAACTGCTGGGCGTCCGGCACCTCGATGATCGACACCGACCCCAGGTGGTCGTGGGAGTTGCGGCCTTTCTCCTCCGGCCGCGGCTCGCTCTCGGTGATGCGCCGCCGGCTTAGCGAGCCATGCCCCTTGATGTTGGCGACGAAGAGCCGCCGGCCGTCGGCCGAGAGCAAGACGGCGCCGGGATACCAGCCGGTGGGGATCAGTCCCAGTAGCGCACTGGCGGCGGGCCTCCCCGGATCGGTCGCCTCGCACGCCTTTGCCCCGAGCCGGACGACGGCGAGGCAATTGTTGGTGCCGTTGGCAACGTAGAGAGTCTGGCCGTCGGGACTCAGGGCCAGGGCGTTGGCGCCGCTGCCGAACGGCAGCCGCGCCTCCGGCCGACAGGCAATCGTCTCCACCACCTCGTCGTTCTGGGTATCGATCACCGAGACGGTGTCGCTGTTGGCATTCGCCACATAGACGAAGCGCCTGCCGGGGCTGACCGTCATCCCGCTCGGATGCAGACCAACGCGGATGGTCCGCACCTGCTTCCATTGACCGTCGATCCGCTCCAGGACGGAGACACTGCCGTGGTTGGCGATGCCGCGGGAATCAACGCGCACCGGCGTCCCGGAGGAGGGGGCCGTCAGATCGCCTTCCTTCGGCGGGTCGCCACCCCAGTTGCTGACGTAGACGCGGCCCGGCGGGACAGGGCAAACCATGTACGGCGCCACGCCGACCGGCACCACCTGCTTGACCTTCCCCTCGGCCGTGTCGATCACCTGGATGCTGTTGCCGACGGTGGAAGCCACGGCCAGCTCCTCCCGGGATAGCCGGGCCATGCCGGCCGGATGGGCCCCCTTGCCGACCTTGGGGACAACCAGCGCAATCGGCTGGCCCCACCGATAACTGCCGTCCGGCTGCCGCTCCGCAACCCGCACATGGTTGAGCACGTCGCCGACGTAAACGCGGTCGCCCTCCACCAGCAGACCGACCACGCTGAAGCCCGTTGATGCTGTCAGCGTCTGCTTGATTTCCCCCGTCGCCGTGTCGATGAAGACAAGACTCCTCATGTTCTTGACGACCAGGGTCTTCCCCTCGTCAGCGAAGGCCAGATCGACGGGCCGGCCGGGGAAGAGGACCTGCTGACCGGCGGGCCGAAGGATCTGGTTGGTCGGCACTACGATCCGGCCGTCCGGCTGGAGGCCGACCTTGAGGCGCTCCTGCTCGTCGGCCCGGAGCGCCGGCCAGGCGGCAAGACCACAGCAGGCGATCACCCAGACGGTGCGGGTCAGCATTCTTGATAACGTCATTCGCGGGGTCCCCTTCGAAGCTCAGTGGTCGGCGGGTGAAGTCGGTCCAATCCTGCGAGTGCGTCCAGGCACAGCGCTGCGGATAGGAAATACCACAGCAGCGGGCGACATGCCAGAGGATACGGCCGGGCAGGCGCAAGCAGGTGGAAGGTGCGGTCCTCCTGCGGTCTCCTGGTCAGTATGCCGCGCGCAGGATCCCTTCCAGGTCGTCTACGGTCACAGGACGCGGGTTGACGCGCAGGATGCGGCGGATACCGAACGCCTTCTCGGCGAACGGCCGGAGCTGCTCCGCGGCGACGCCCAGGTCGCGCAGCCGCCGCGGGATGCCGATGTCGTCCCGCAGCCGCTCGACCGCCGCGACGGCCCGCTCTGCGGCGGCCTGCTCGTCCAGCCCCGCCACGTCCTCACCCAGTAGCCGGGCGATGGTTGCGAACTCCTGGCGCCGGGCGGGGAGGTTGAAGCGCATCACAAACGGCAGGAGCAGACCGTTGCCTGCGCCGTGGGGGCAGTGGGTCGCGCCGCCGACGGGGTACTCCAGGGCATGCACCACCGCCACCCCCACGTTCGAGAACGCCAGCCCCGCCAGCGTCGCCCCCAGGGCCATCCCTTCCCGTGCGTCGAGGTCGTTGCCGTTGGCCACCGCTCGCCGCAGGTTGGCGCCGATCAGGGCAATCGCCCTCTCCGCCAAGGCATCGGCCAGGGGGTGCCGGCCCTGGTAAACGGTGCGCTCGCCCGGCGGCAGCGGGAAGTCGGCATTGTCCACCGCCGTGTAGGCCTCGATGGCATGCGTCAAGGCGTCGATGCCGCTGTCGGCCGTCACCTTCGGCGGGCAGGAAACCGTCAGCAGCGGATCAACCAGGGCGACCCGCGGGCGGAGGTAATTGCTCAGGATGCCGACCTTCATCTTCGCCTCGGTGTCGGTCAGGACGGCGGCGGCCGACACCTCCGAGCCGGTCCCCGCCGTGGTCGGGGCGCAGATCAACGGGAAGACCGGGCCGGGGATGTGGTCATCGCCGACATAATCGCGCGGACTGCCGCCGTGGGCCAGGATCACGGCCGTGATCTTCGCCAGGTCCATGTTGCTGCCGCCGCCTAAACCCAGCAGCGCATCCGGGGCAAACTTCCTTGCCCGGGCGACGCACTCCTCGGCCACCCGCATCGATGGTTCCGGCTCACCGCCGTCGAAGACCTCCACCGTCACGCCGGCATCAAGGAGCGGTTGGCGGACGCGGTCCAGCGGCCCGGCCTTGCTCAGGACCGGATCGGTGACGATAAGGATGCGGCGGGCGCCGAGCCGGCCGGCGACCTCGCCAAGCTGGCGGGCGGCATCGCGGCCGAACAGCAACTGCCCAGCCGAATGGAACGTCCAGGTAGTGCGCATGATGGAACTCCCTCAGGTCGTGCCGGAGACCGGGGTCAGGGGACAGGGGTCAGCAGGAGCAACCTCTCTCCGCAGCGCCGGTCCCTCCTCCCTGCCCGGCAGTTGACCTCTGCCTTCTGTCTTCTGCCCTCTGATCTCTGACTTCTGACCTCTGACCCCTCACCCCTGACCCCTGACCCCTGACCCGGGATGGATGAAGGCGGTCAGGGCCGGACGCAGCCGTTCGATCTCCTTCTCCAGGTCGGCCAGCGCCTCGGTGGCGCCGTCGAGGTTGCCCTCGCGGCCCATCATCTCCAGGCGGAGCGCCACCTCACGAGCGGCATGGGCCCCGAAGTGGCTCATCGCCCCCTTCAGGTTGTGAGCGGTCCGCTTGACGTCGGCAGCGCTGCGTTCCATCACCGCCCGGCGCAGCTCGTCCAGCCAGCGCGGGCACTCCTCGAAGAAGATGGCCACCAGGTCGGCCAGCAGCTGCCGGTCGCCCCCCACGTACTCCAGCGCCGCATCCCAATCAAGCGCCGCCGGAGGATGGGCCGGCGTGTGGGGTCCGTTGGACGAGTCGGTCGCGCCGCCCAGCCCTTCGATCGTATCGAACAGCTCCCGGGCGCGGAACGGCTTGGCAATGTAGCGGTCCATGCCGGCGGCAAGGCAGCGCTCGCGGTCCTCCCGCATGGCATAGGCGGTCATGGCGACGATCGGGGTGTGCCGGCCGGTGCCGGCCTCGCGATGGCGGATGGTCCGGGTCGCCTCCAGGCCGTCCATCTCGGGCATCTGCACGTCCATCAGCACCACGTCGAACGGCTGGCTTTCCAGGATGCCCACTGCCTCCCGGCCGTTGTTGACCACCGTCACCGAATGGCCGCGTGTCTCCAGCAGGCGGACGGCCAGCTTCTGGTTGACCGGGTTGTCCTCGGCCAGCAGGACGCGCAGCCGCCGCGGCGGCGGCGGGGCCGGCGGTGGTAGGTCCAAAGGTCGTTCGGCCGGCGCCAGGCCCGCTAGCGCCAGAGCCACCGCCCGGGCCAGGTCGGCCGGGCGGACCGGCTTGATCAGGTGAGCCGCGACTCCCCGCTCACGGCAGCGGGCCGCGTCGCTCGGCTGATTGGTGGAGGCGAGCATCAGGATCACGGCCCCGGCCAACTCCGGGCTGTGCCGGAGGCGCTCGGCCAAGTCGAAGCCGCTTTCCCCCGATAGGTAGGCGTCAAGCAGGACGAGGGCGAAGGGCTCGCCCTGCCGCGCCGCCTCACGGAGGGCGGTCAATGCCGCCTCACCACCATCGGCAGCGGCCGGCCTCATCCCCCAACCGCGGAGCAGCTCGACCAGGACATCGCGGCTGGCGGCGTTATCATCCACCACCAACACGGCCTGACCGCGGGCCGAGACGGGCAGCGGCGGCTCGGCACCGTCGGGCGGACCGACCGCCTCGAAACGGGCGGTGAAGTGGAAGGTGCTGCCCCGGCCCGGCTCGCTCTCGACCCAGATGTGCCCTCCCAGCAACTCCACCAGCCGCGCCGAGATCGCCAGACCCAGGCCGGTCCCGCCATACTTCCGGGTCAGCGAGCTATCCGCCTGCGAGAAGGGCTCGAAGATGAGCGGCTGCTTCTCCGGCGGGATGCCGACGCCGGTATCCCTTACGGAGAAGTGCAGTATGCAGGGGGCAGGGGTCAGGGGAAAGGGGTCAGACTTGCGAGTGGCCGGCGTCCGCCGGCCGGTCGAGGCGTCGAGGGGTGCACCGGCCCGCTCACGCGGGCCGCTCGCCTGGAGCGTCGATTCCTCCTCCCTGCCCGGCGGTTGACCTCCGCCCTCTGCCTTCTGACCCCTGACCCCTGACCCCTGCCCTCTGACCTCGACCACCACCTCCCCCTGATCAGTGAACTTGATGGCATTGCCGACCAGGTTCACCAGCACTTGCCGGAGCCGCCCGGCGTCGCCGACCAGTTGGTCGGGCGTCTCCGGCGCGATCCGCGCGACTAGCTCCAGCCCTTTGCGGTGGGCACGGAGGGCGAGCGTGTGCAGGGTGTCGTACAGCGCGTCCTCCAGACGGAAGCGAGTGCGGACCAGGTCGAGCTTGCCTGCCTCGATCTTGGAGAAGTCGAGGATGTCGTTGATCACCGCGAGGAGGCCATCGGCTGATTTCTTCACCGTCTCCAGGCAGTCACGCTGTTCAGCGGTCAGCGCGGTGTCGAGGACCAGCTCGGTCATGCCGATGATGGCGTTCATCGGCGTGCGGATCTCATGACTGACGCTGGCCAGGAACTCGCTCTTGGCCCGGCTGGCTGCCTCGGCTGCCTCCTTGGCCTGCCGCAGTGCCTCCTCGGCCCACTTGCGGCGGATGCCCAGGGCGATGCCGTCGGCCACCGCGCCCAAAGCGTTCAGGGTCGCCTCCGACAGCGGCCGGCGGGCGAACAGGCCCATCACTCCGACCAGCCGATCTTGCACCACCAGCGGATGGCCGGCGAACGCCACCATCCCCTCGCGGCGGGCCCAGTCGCGGTCGCTGATGTGGGGATCGTCGCTGACGGCGTTGGTCAGGTGCGGCTTGCGCTCCTGGGCGATCCGGCCGATCTTGTACTGACCGACGGCAATTCGGCCATGCGGTCCATCGAGATGGGTGTACATCCCGGCCGAGGCTTGCAGTTCCAGGACCCCTTCGGCCTCGTTAAGCGTCCAGATACGGGCGAAGGCGGCATCGAGATGCTTGACCAGCGCTTCGGCGCAGCGCTGCAAGATCTCGCGGAGGCTGTCTCCCCGGGTCAGGGCCACGCCCACGTCGGCAGTCAGCGAGGCCAGCCGGGCGCGCTCGGCCAGCGCCTCCTCGGCCTGCTTGCGCTGGGTGATGTCCTTGGCATAGACGACCGCCCCCGTGACCGCACCGCCGGTGACAATCGGGTAAAACGAGACGACGTAATGACGCGGCATGCCGCCGACGTCGTACCGCTGCTCCTCACTGAAGCGCTCGCCGGCCAAAGCGCGGTCGTAGAGGCGCTTCCAGTACGGGTTCAGCTCGGGGTAGCAGTCGGGAGGAAACAGCTCGTCCACGGCCATGCCGGCCTCGACCTGCCGGCCGAAAATCAGCCGAAACTGTTCCTGGAAGTACGAGTTGAAGATCACCAGCCGGCGGTCGCGGTCCACCGACCAGATGGCCTCGCTGGCATTCTCGATCAGGGCCACGAGCTTGGCCTGAGCCTGACGCGACTCCTCCTCGGCCTGCTTGCGGGCGGTAATGTCGCGGCTGATGCCGACCAGGCCGATCACCTTGCCGTCCGCATCCCGGAGGGGCACCTTGGTGGTAGTGTACCAGCGGGGGTTCCCCTCGCGATCGACAAATGGCTCCTCGCGGTTCAGAAGCGGCCGGCCGGTGCGAAGGACGACCCGGTCATCGGCCGCATAGCGGGCGGCGATCTCGTGCGGGTAGAAGTCGAAGCTGGTCTTGCCGTGAATCTCCTCCTCCCGGTTCAAGCCGAGGAAGCGGCGGTGGCTGATGTTGTCGAGCAGGTAGCGGCCAAGGTCGTCCTTGACATAGATGAAGTCGGGCAGGTTGTCGATCAGGTTGCGGAGCAGGTTGCGCTCCTGGGCCAGGGCGACCTCGGCCGACTTGCGCTCGGTGATGTCGGTGAGGACGCCATCAAGCAGCAGCCCCCGGCCGCCGCCGGACGGACGGTTGACCAGGACGCTGTCGCGCGTCCAGCGGACGGTGCCGTCCGGCCAGGTGATGCGGTACTCCTCCTGACCCGATTGTCCCGCCCGATAGCGAGCCAGGGCCTTTTCCCAGCGCGGCCGATCCTCCGGGTGGACGATACTCCACCAGCGCCGCAGGCCGGCCAGGAAGTACTCGGGCGTCCGGCCGGTGATCTTCTCCACCACCGGGGAGAAATAACGGTAGGTCCAGCGGCCGGCCTCGTCGATCTCGGCGCTCCAGAGGCAGTCGGAGACCGAGGTAAGGACGCGGCGCAGCTCGGCCTCGACCTTCTTGAGCTGGGCGTGGGCGGCCCGCTGCTCACGGATGTCGCGGGCGGTGATCAGGGCGAGCGTCTTCGGTTTGACGTGCAGCCGGGTGATGGTCAGGTTGACCGGGATCCAGGTCCCCTCGTCGCGGGTGCGGAGAAAGTAGCCTTCCTGCGAGTGGAAGATGCCGCTCTTGCCGGCGGCCTGACGGAGGCGGCGTCGGCCGCCGGGACCATCGGCGCGGAACAGATAGGTGGCCGGCATCTGCCGCAGCACCGCCCGCGGGAAGCCGCTCAGCCGCTCAGCCATGGGGTTGACATCAAGCAGTTGATCGGTTTCCGGGTCGAGCAGGAACAGGGCATCCCCCGCCTCCTCGAACAGCGCCTGGGCCAGGCCCTCAATGGTGAAGGTGCTCATGATGCGAACGGACTGAGGCGTCTGCGGCGGCCGGGCCGAGATGGACCGACTCGCGCCTCCCGGATGACCGTGCAGGCCGATGCAGGAGCAGACACACGCCGGGTGTCGCCGCCACGGCACACGCCGGGTGCCTGCTACCTTGGGCGGACGGGTTAGGGTCCTGCCTGAACGCCGACCTCTCTTTCAAAATAATACTCGATGAAAAAGACTTTTGCTCCCAAATCAAAAAATCCGGAACCTGCCAAATTGGCGCGGCGGGAAAGGGCTCTCGGCCAGGATCGGCGAAGGCATCGTGACCGGCGTTTAACCCCTCTCCGGGTGGCAATTCCTTATCCCTTGTCGTGCAAGGGCTTCCATGCGGTACCGTGGGCGGGCCGCCGAACGAGACTCCTTTGGCACACCCCTTGCACTTCCTCTCCCCGGCGGCCGGAAACATGCCGCCTTCACCTGTCCAGCACACCGGGGCCGGGGCATCGCGAGCGGGTCGGATGCGGCCGGACCGCCTGTCACCATTCAAAGGAGGTCAGTGGAATGAGGCTTTCGCGTTGGCAACCATTCGGTTCCCTCTGGAATGAGCTGCAACAACTGCAGCGGGAGATGAACCGCGTCTTCGAACGCTGGGGCGAGGATGGCGGCCGGCTCCTGGGGCTGACCCCCTCGTATCCGCCCCTGAATGTCTGGGAGGAGAATGAAAACGTCTTCGTCGAGGCGGAACTGCCTGGCCTGAACTTGAACGACCTGGAGATCTACGTTACCGGCGGCAATCAGCTCACCATTAAGGGAGAGCGTAAGCAGCCGGAGGTGCCGAAAGCAGTCTGGCACCGCCAGGAGCGCGGCTTCGGCACCTTCAGCCGATCGCTGACGCTGCCGTTCCCTGTCGATCCCGACAAGGTGGATGCCCGCTTCGAGAATGGCGTGCTGTTGATCAAACTGGCCAAGCACGAGTCGGCCAAGCCCCGGAAGATCAGCGTCAAGGCGGAGTGAACCCGGCGTCCCGAGCATAAAGGAGCAGACCAATGGCCGAGATGACTTCCGTGCCGCAGAAGGGGCGGGCCGAGGCGGCCGCTCCGGAGAGCACCCGCGGCGGCAATTACTACACGCCGCAAGTAGACATCTGCGAGACCGACCGGGAACTGATCCTGTACGCGGACCTGCCCGGCGTCAAGCCTGAGGACGTGGACCTCCGCTATGAGCGGGGCGAGCTGTTGCTGCATGGCCGCGTGTCGCGCCGTCCTGCGGCAGGAAGCCCGTTCCTCCTTCAGGAATACGGTACGGGCGATTTCTACCGCGTCTTCAGCATCCACGAGTCGATCGACAGCAGCAAGATCAGCGCCGAGTGCAAGAATGGAGTGTTGACCGTGCATCTGCCGAAGATGGAAGCGCTTCAGCCGCGGCAAATCCAGGTCCGCGGCACCTGAGTGTCGCAAGTCCGGGGCGGTGGGCTGCCGGGCTTGCCGCCTCGCACCCCCTGCCCTCTTGGGCCGGGCGCGGCGGAGGGCGGGGGTGAGACCGGAGGGAGGTGAACCGGCCATGAAAGCATCACCCCACATCGTTCTGATCGATGATGACCGCGCCTGGCTGGAAACCCTCGCCGACTTTCTCGAGGGAAAGGGTTACCAGGTCCGGAAGGCGCAAGAGGGTCGGTACGGCCTGTCGCTGCTGCAATCCAGCGACGCGCGGCTGGCGATTGTCGATTTCCACCTGCCCGGGATGAACGGGCTGGAGTTGTTGCGCCGACTCCGCCCCAGCCGGCGGGACATGGCCGTATTGATGCTCAGCAGTGATGACGACCCCACCTTGCCGGCCCGGGCGCTGGCCGAAGGGGCGAAGGCGTTCCTGTCCAAGACGATGGCTCCTTCCCTGCTCTTGCGGGCGCTCTTGCAAGCGGTGAATACGCTGGGGCTGGCGAATGGCTCCTGGCCGGCCGAGCCGATCCCCTGGGAACGGCTGCTTCCCGTGCCGCATCGCCGGAAACTGCACCTGCCGGTGCCGCAGCCGTTGTTTGAGCCGCGCCCGAATTGAGACACGGGTTATTGAGACACGGGTTTCATCCGTGGGGAGCAGGCCCCCGGGCCGCTCTCCCACCCGATTCATCATCGCGGGCCTTCGGAGGGCGCCTCCCCTCCGAAGGCTCGCCATTTTCCAGGATCGGCCAGCCCTCGCATCCCCCCTCAGGGAGATCCCCTTTCCCGCATTCTTTGCTCGACCGTTAGATACCGCAAAGAGCATCAAGTTTGCCTGATCTGTCCGGCTGCTGCTGCCGATATCAGTCTCATGACATCCACGGGAGCGTAAGGACAGGGACAGTGCCGCGGCTGCTGGGGCCTGGGGAGGGGGCGCTTGGGCTTCCAGCCCCGGTGTCTGGGGCATGGCCAACTTTACCGATCGGCGTGATCCATGAGACACTGGAAGGCAGTGCTGACGGGCCTGATGCTGAGCGTCGCCGGCGTACTCGGCTGCAAGCAGCAGTGCTTCCTGCATGAGTGCGATTACGACCATTACCGTGGGGTCGGCCTGACCGCGGCGTTGGAGGGCGACCCGTCGGTCTCGACCATCCTCCCCAAGGCGGCCCATGTGCCCCCGCCCATGACCGTGCGCGACACCGACCGGCCGATCCGCTACCTGTCGCTGTACGAGGCGATTGCCCTGGCCCTGGAATACGGCAACGTCGGCAACCCCAGCGTGGTCAGCGGCGCCGGCTTCGCCAACGACAACCTGGTTTCGTTCACCGGCCGAGGCGTGGCCGGCTCCGACAGCATCCGCGTGCTCGCCCTCGACCCGGCCATTGTCGGCGCCGACATCGAGGCCGCCCTTGCCAAGTTCGACACCCGCTGGACCACCAGTATGACCTGGCGCCGGCAGGACATCCCGGTGGCCAGCCTGATCGACCAGTTCACCAACGCCGACTATGCCACGTTCCAGACCGGCCTGCTCAAACCGCTGCCCACCGGCGGCGTCGCCGGCATCACCTGGATCACCGAATACACCTTCGTGACCGATCCGCCGGTCAACGTGGCCTTACCGGGCGGGGGGATGATCAACTTCCTCACGGTCAACCCGCAGTACCGGCCGCGATTGCAATTCCAGTTTGAGCAGCCGCTGTTGCAGAACTTCGGCGCCGAGATCAACCAACTCCGCGCCACCCACCCGGGCAGCCTGCTGACGCCGTTCCAGACCGCCAGCCGGACCGAGGGCATCCTGATCACCCGCCTGCGTTTCGACCAGGCCCGGGCTGAGTTCGAGCGCAATGTCAACATCCTCTTGTTGAACGTGGAGACCGCCTACTGGAACCTGTACGGGGCGTACTGGACCCTGTTTGCCCGCGAGCAGGCCCTGCGGCAGGCTTTCGAGGCGTGGCGGATCAACATGACCCGGGCCGAGCTGGGGCAGGTCACCGTCGAGGACCTGGCCCAGGCACGGCAGCAGTACGAGCAGTTCCGTGGGCTGCGGCTGGCGGCCCTGGGGGATGTCTTGGAGCGAGAGCGGCAGCTGCGCGGGTTGCTCGGCATGCCGCTGGAAGACGGCTTCCGTCTGGTCCCCTGCGACACGCCGACGCTTGCCCCCTTCCGGCCGGACTGGTACAGCGCCCTGGATGAGGCGATGGCCCTGCGTCCCGAGCTGATCATGGCCCGGCAGGAACTGAAGGCCCGGCAGCTGGAACTGATCAACCAGCGGAACCTGCTCCGGCCCGACCTCCGCTTCGTGTCCACCTACGACATCAACGGCCTGGGGACGGCGCTGGACGGCCCCAACGGCGCACTGGCCAGCTTTGCCCGCAACGACTTCAACAGCTGGCGGCTGGGGTTGAACCTGGACATCCCGCTCGGTTACCGCGAGGCCCACGCCGGCGTCCGGGCGGCCCGGCTGAACCTGGCGCGCAGCTTCGAGTTGCTCAAGGACCAGGAGGACAAGGCGCAGCGGCAGCTGGGGCTGTATTACCGCCGCCTGATCGAGTTCCACGATCAGATTGAGATTCAGCGGGCGCAGCGCGAGGCAGCCGCCTTGCAAATGCAGAAGCGCTTCGAAACGTTCGTGGCCGGCAAAGGAACCCTCGACCTGCTGCTGGAGTCGCAGCGAGTCTGGGCCGATGCCCTGCGGGCCGAGTACGACGCCATCGTCCAGTACAATAATGCCCTGGCCGGCTTCCAGTTCGCCAAGGGGACGATCCAGCACTACGACAATGTCTTCATCGCCGAAGGACCGCTGCCTCACTGCGCCCAGGTACGGGCGGTCGAACACGCCCGCCAGCGGACCAAGGCACTGGTGCTGAGCCTGCGCCCGGAGCCGACGGTCCACTCGGCCTGCGATGGACCGGGCACGGAAGGACCGTGCCTGCCGAAACTGCCGGCGGAGGTCCCGGCTCCCCTGCCGGCGGTGATGGAGAACCAGCCGCCGCTGCCCGAGCACCTGCCTCCTCCGCGCCCAGCGCCTCGCTAAAACCTCGGATAACCGGGACGCCTTCTTTCAGCGCCCCGGCCTGCTCCCGCGGGGGGCGAGCGGCCAGCGTCCACCGGCCGGTTACGGTTCTGGTGAGCGGCCGGCGTCCGCCGGCCGGTGAGTCTTGCTGGCGAGCGGCCGGCGTCAGCCGGCCGGTTACGGTTCTGGCGAGCGGCCAGCGTCCGCCGGCCGGTGAGTCTTACTGGCGAGCGGCGAGCGGCCGGCGTCAGCCGGCCGGTGAGTCTTGCTGGTGAGCGGCCGGCATCCACCGGCCGGTGAGTCTTGCTGGCGAGCGGCCGGCGTCCGCCGGCCGGTGAGTCTTGCTGGCGAGCGGCCGGCGTCCGCCGGCCGGTCGGC
>DATLYH010000342.1:0-21848 GCA_035575035.1 Gemmataceae bacterium | reverse complement strand
GCCGGCGGGCGGGCGGCAAGGTACTCGTCCCAACTCTTGATGTGCAATTCCTCCAGCCGCTTATGGACCAGCGCCTCGGTGAAGCGCTTGGCCAACTGGAGATCGGTAATCAGTGGGATGTTGAAGTCCACCGCCTTCCGCCGGATGATGTAGTCGTTGGTCAGTTCCTCTTCCTCGTAGTTCTTCGGGATGTTGATCACCAAGTCAAAGCGGCGGTCGGCCAGGTAGTCAAGCACGTTCGGCTTCGTTCCCTCCAGCGGCCAGTGCAGCAGCTCGGCCTTGACGCCGTGCTCCGCCAGGAAGTCGGCCGTCCCCCGCGTGGCGTAGAGGGCGATCCCCGCCTCCTGCAAGAGCTGGGCGTTCTTGACGAACTCGACCTTGTTCTTCAGCGGCCCCGTGGACAGCAGCACGCTCTTGACCGGCAGCCGATAGCCAACCGAGATCATCGCCTTCAGGAACGCCTCCTCGAAGTCGTCCCCCAGGCAGCCCACTTCGCCGGTGGAGCTCATCTCCACGCCGGTGACCGGGTCGGCCCCATGCAGCCGGGTAAACGAGAACTGCGGCGCCTTGACGCCGACATGCTCCAGGTCGATCAGCGACGTTTCGACCCGCGGCACGTTCTCGCCGAGGATGGCGCGGGTGGCCAGCTCGATCAGGTTGACGCCGCAGACCTTGGAGACGAACGGGAACGAGCGCGAGGCCCGCAGGTTGCACTCGATCACCTTGACGAAGTTGTCGCGCGCGATGAACTGAATGTTGAACGGCCCGGTGATCCGCAGGGCAGCGGCGATTTTTTGGCCGATCCGCCGCACCTGCCGCAGCGTCTCCAGGTAGGTCCGTTGCGGCGGCAGCACCAGCGTCGCATCGCCGGAGTGGACGCCGGCATTCTCGACATGCTCGGAGATGACATGCGCGATCAGCTCGCCGTCCTTGGCCACCCCGTCCAGCTCGATCTCCTTGGCGTTCTCGATGAACTTGCTCAGCACCACCGGATGCTCGGGGGAAACCGACGCCGCCTTGTTCAAAAAGCGGAGCAACTCCTGGTCGTTGCTGGCCACGCTCATCGCCTGCCCGCTCAGGACGTAGGAGGGCCGCACCAGCACCGGATAGCCGACGCGGTTGGCGAAGGCCTTGGCGTCCTCCACCGACGTCAACTCGTTCCAGACCGGCTGATTGATACCGAGCCGGTCAAGCAGGGCCGAGAACTTCCGCCGGTCCTCCGCCTGGTCGATCATGTCCGGCGGCGTGCCCAGGATGCGGACGCCGGCTCGGTGCAGCTTCAGGGCCAGGTTATTCGGCGTCTGCCCGCCCATCGAGATGATCACCCCCAGCGCCTCTTCCTTGCGGTAAATCTCGTAGATCGTCTCGAAGGTCAACTCCTCGAAGTAGAGGCGGGCGCACTCGTCGTAATCGGTGCTGACGGTCTCGGGATTGTAATTGATCATGATCGGGCGGTAGCCGCGCTGTCGCAGGGTGCGGGCCGCCGTCACGCAGCACCAGTCGAACTCGACGGAGCTGCCGATGCGGTAGACACCCGAGCCGAGCACGATCACCGACCTGGCCCCGCACGGCCGGACGTCCTCCGCGGTGCCGTTGTAAGTCAGGTAGAGGAAGTTGGTTGGCGCCGGGTACTCGGCGGCCAGGGTGTCGATCTGCTTGACCACCGGGGCCAGACCGTAGGTGCGGCGCATCTCGCGGATGGCCTGCTCGTCGGTCCCCAGCAGTTTGCCGATCTGGAAGTCGGAGAAGCCGGCCTGCTTCGCCTCCAGCAGCATGCTCCGGGGGACCAGCCCGCCGGCATAGCGCCCTAGCCGCTCGGCCACCTGGAGGGTCCCCTTGATCTTGTGCAAAAACCACTTGTCGATGTGGGTCAGCTCGTGGATGCGCTCGACGGAGAAGCCGGCGGCCAGGGCGGCGGGGATGGCAAAGATGCGCTGGTCGGTCGGGTTGCGCAGCTCCTCCTCCAGGTCGCCCAGCTGGAGATGATCGTTGCAGAGCAGGCCGTGCACCCCGGTCTCCAGCATGCGCAGCGCCTTCTGCAAGGCTTCCTCGAAGCGCCGGCCGATGGCCATTACCTCGCCGACCGACTTCATGCTCGAGCCGATCGACTTGCCCGCCTTGCGGAACTTCTTCAGGTCCCAGCGCGGGATCTTGACCACCACGTAATCCAGCGCCGGCTCGAAGCAGGCGGTCGTGCTCTGGGTGACTTGATTGCGCAGGTCGAGGAGAGTATGCCCCAGGGCCAGTTTGGCGGCGATGAAGGCTAACGGATAGCCGGTCGCCTTCGACGCCAGGGCCGAGCTGCGCGATAGCCGGGCGTTGACCTCGATGACGCGATAGCTTTCGGAGTTGGGGTCGAGCGCGAACTGGATGTTGCACTCGCCGATGATCCCCAGGTGGCGGATGACGCGGATGGCGATCTCGCGGAGCTTGTGGTACTCGGCATTGGTCAGGGTCTGGCTGGGGGCGACGACGATGCTCTCGCCGGTGTGGATACCGAGCGGGTCGAAGTTCTCCATGTTGCAGACGGTGATGCAGTTGTCGGCCCCGTCGCGCACCACCTCGTACTCGATCTCCTTCCAGCCTTCGAGGTATTCCTCGATCAACACCTGACTGGAGTGGGCCAACGCCTTGTCCACGCGCTCGATGACCTCGGCCTCGTTGGCGCAGCGGCCGGAGCCGAGCCCGCCGAGGGCGAAGCCGGCCCGCACCATCACCGGGTAGCCGATCCGGGCGGCGATCCGGACCGCCTCTTCCCGCGAGGTAGCGGCGGCGCTGCGCGGCACTTCGACGCCGATCTCGCCCAACCGCTGTTTGAACAACTCCCGGTCCTCGGTCGCCTCGATGGCCGAGACCGGCGTGCCGAGCACCGCCACGCCGTACTTGTCGAAGCAGCCCCGCCGGCCCAGCTCCAGCCCGCAGTTCAGGGCCGTCTGCCCGCCGAAACTCAACATGATACCGTCGGGCCGCTCCTTGCGGATGACCTGCTCGACGAAATACGGATTGACCGGCAGGAAGTAGATCTTGTCGGCGAGGTGCTCGGAAGTCTGGTTGGTGGCGATGTTGGGATTGATGAGGACGGTGGTGACGTTCTCCTCTCTCAGCGCCTTGATTGCCTGGCTGCCGGAGTAATCGAACTCGCCGGCTTCGCCGATCTTGAGCGCGGCGCTGCCGAGGATCACGACCTTGCGGGGCCTTCGCTGCATGATGGTCACCGGTTTCTCCTGCCGCTTGCGGTCGGGCCCCGAGGGGCATAAGCCGCAAGCGGCGAATCAGGATAGCATCTTCACGAAATCGTCGAACAGGAACTCGGTATCACAAGGGCCGGGGCAGGCCTCGGGGTGGAACTGCACGCTGAAGAACGGCCGGGAGCGATGCCGGATCCCCTCGTTGGTGCCGTCGTTGGCGTTGAAGAACCACGGCAGCCAGTCCGGCGGCAGCGAGCGTTCGTCCACCGCGTAGCCGTGGTTCTGCGACGTGATGTAGCAGCGCTTGCTGCCGGCAAGGACGCACGGCTGATTCTGACCACGGTGGCCGTACTTCAGCTTGTATGTCTCGGCCCCGGCCGCCAGGGCCAGGATCTGATGCCCCAGACAGATGCCGAAGATCGGCGTGTCGCCGGCCAAAAGCTCGCGGACGTTGCGGACGGTCGCCTCGCACATCCGGGGATCGCCCGGCCCGTTGGAGAGCACCACGCCGTCGCACTTCTCCTGCGCCAGCGGCCAGTCCCACGGCACCACGGTCACGGCGATGCCGCGCTTCAACAGCGAGCGGATGATGTTGTTTTTGCAACCGCAATCGACCACCACGACCCGCTTTTTGCCGGTGCCGTACTGCTGCGGCCGGTCGATGCTGACCCGGGCGACCAGGTTCTCCTCGTTGGGGTTCCAGAAATCGACCCGTTGCTCGTCGATGACCAGCTTGCCGAGCATGGTGCCGGCGGTCCGCAGCCGTTGGGTCAGGGCGCGGGTATCGACGCCGGCCAGCCCCGGGACCTTGTGCTCGTGCAGCCAACGGTCAAGCGAGCCACGGCTGTTCCAGTGGCTGGCCTCGGCGCAGTTCTCCATCACCACCAACCCGGCAATGTGGATGCGCTCCGACTCGAAGAAGCGGTTCAGCCGGGCCCTCTCGTCGGAGGGGACGCCGTAGTTGCCGATCAGCGGGTAGGTCAGGACCAGGATCTGGCCGGCATACGACGGGTCGGTGAAGGTCTCGGGGTAGCCGACCATCCCCGTATTGAAGACGACCTCGCCGGCCGCGGCCCCGCGCCAGCCGAACGGCTCGCCTGCGAAGATCGAGCCGTCTTCCAGGATCAAGCAGGCACCCATTCGTTCCTCCCAAGTCACACCGGTCGAGCCGGGTGGGCCCCCCGTTGCCGTCAGAAGCATACCCATCGCGCCCGACGGAGACCATCCCGTTTCGCCGGGCGGTCGCGGACTTTCGCTGTGCCGAGGAAGGGCCGGTCCGGGGGATGCGGCAACCGGTCCGACACGCGATCGGCCGGGGCGGCCCCGGTCGGGGGAGAAGGGAGTCGGGGGAGCCTCCACCGCTTCCCGACCATCTCGCAACAGATACATAAACCGTGCCGCGCCGCACGATGCGGTGTCTGGGTATCCTGCGCAGAAGGGAAAAGAACGCCCCGCCCTGGGAAGCCCCTGGCCTTTCCCGGCGGCTGGAGCGCTTAACTGGAAAGCCCGCTTGCACTTCCGAGCCGAGCGCGCACCGCAGACGTGGGAAGAACACGGAGGGATCGAGTCCGAAGACCCCGGCCGCAAGCCCAACCCGCCGCCCAGCCTTCGCCCCGGTCGTTAAGTGAAGTTTACAAGGACTGTGGCCGGTGTTAACGTTTGCTGACAGTCCGGGGCAGCCGGGGACTGCTCAGGGCACCACGACCACCTTGCCGGTCAGCGTGCCGGCCTTGCCCAGGGTGTTCTCTTCCAGGAAGCGATGAGCGGCGGCCGCCTCGGACAGCGGGAACGTTCGGCCGATCGGCACCTGTAGCTTCTTCTCGGCCAACCAGCGGTTGATGTCATCGGCGCAGCGGCGCTGCTCTTCCGGCGTCGCGTTGAACATGGCGAAGCCGAACAGGGAACAGTCCTTGACATAAAACGGCCCGACCGGGAAGATCGGCTGGGCCTGTCGGCCGGCCATGATGATCATCCGCCCGCGCTTCGCCAGCAGCGGCACCGTCTTGAGGAAGTCCGGCTCGCGCTGGGTCTCGTACCAGACGTTGATGCCGTGGTCCTTCGTTTCTTCCTTGATGGCAGCGGCCACATCATCGGTCTTGTAGTTCAGCACTCGGTCGGCGCCCCACTGCCGGCACAGCGCCGCCTTCTCGGCCGAGCCGACGGTCGTGATCACCTTCGCCCCGACCGCCTTGGCCATCTGCACCACCATCGAGCCGACGCCCCCGGTGCCGCCGTTGACAAAGACCCACTCGCCCGGCTGGAGGTTGGCGCAGCGGAACAATCCCAGGTGGGCGGTGATGCCGACCAGCGCCGCGGCGGCCGCCTCCGCGTCCGAAACGCCGGCCGGTATCGGGTAGAGCCACTCCTCGGCAACGCAGGCGTACTCGGCAAGCGTCCCCTGCCGGCCGAGCAAGCCCTGGTTCGAGCCCCAGACGCGATCACCGGGGCGGAACCGCTTCGCCTCCGGCCCGACCGCCTCCACCGTGCCAGCCAGGTCGCAGCCGGGGATGAACGGCTTGGGCAGCGGCATGGCCACCGTTCCAGCGCGGATGTAGATGTCGATTGGGTTCAGCGCCGCGGCCCCGACCTTGACGAGCACCTCGTTCCCCTTCGGCGTCGGCGTCGGCAACTCCCCGTAGCGGATCACCTCGGGGGCCCCGGTCGTTTCGATGTAGGCGGCTTTCATGGTGGTAACGCTCCGCATACCTGGCCCAGGATAAAGGTCCTCCGCTGCGGTACATCCTACTCAGACTACCGCAGCGGAACAGGCCCTGCCCTGGTCCGCCTGGGATTGCGCAGCGGTAGAAGCGGATATAATAGTAGTAGGAGAGGCCGATGCTCCTCCGGCGCCCGGCCCTTGCTCAGGCGCCGCTCATCCAAAGGAGGTCATCGTCATGAACCAGGCCACGCTCATTGAATACGGGGTGCCCATCGATCCCCAGATGATGGTGTCGCCGCCGGAGGCGACCGAGCTGGAGCTGGAACCGGGACACCCCGGGCTCGGCGACGAGGCGTACATCCGACGGCGGAAGGAACTGTTCGCGCTGTGCCGACGGCACCGGCTCGAAGGCCTCGGCCCGCCGATCATCGAGTACACCCCGGAAGAAACCCGCATCTGGCGCGAGGTCACGCCGAAGCTCGACGAGCTGCACACCAAGTACGCCTGCTCGATGTACCTCCGGGCGAAGCGCGAGCTGGCCATCACTCAGGACGAGATTCCCCAACTGCGGCACCTGAGCGAGCGCTTGCAGCGGGAAACGAACATGCACCTGGTCCCCGCCGAGGGGGCCTTGCCGTACCGGATCTTTTATCAGTACATCGCTGCACGCGGCTTCCCGGTGACGCAGTTCATCCGGCACGGCTCGCATCCCGAGTTCACCCCCGAGCCGGACATGATCCACGACTGCCTCGGCCATGTCCCGCCGCTGATGAATCAAGACTACGCCGAGCTGCTCACTCTCATCGGCAAGGCCGTCTCGACGACCAACCGCGGCGAACAGGTCCTGGCCCTGAAGCGCTTTAGCTGGTTCAGCATCGAGTTCGGCCTGATCGAGGAGGCGGGCGAGATCAAGGTGTTCGGGGCCGGCATCCTTTCGTCTATCGGCGAGATCCCCTATGCGATATCGTCCCCCGAGGTGACGCGCCAGCCGTTCGTGACCGACGTGGTGATCGAGACCGATTACGACCCGTCCCGGATGCAGGACCGGCTGTTCATCGCCCCGTCGCTGCCATTCCTGCGCCGCGAGCTGGAGGGGCTGGTCCGCCGCTTTGGGATCGCGATCCCCTGAAGAGGAGTCGGCACATGGCTCAGCAAGAAGTCCTCCCCCTTCGCCGCATCGACCACGTGCGCTTCTTCGTCGGCAACGCCCGGCAGTCGGCCTACTTCTACCGCAATGCCTTCGGCTTCGACGTGGTTGCTTACGCCGGGTTGGAGACGCGGATGCGGCACGAGGCCGGCTACGTGCTGAAGCAAGGCCATATCACCTTTGTCCTCGCGTCGCCGCTGAGCAAGGACCACCCCGATGCCCAGCGTCTGGTGCTGCACGGCGACGGGGTGCAGGACATCGCCCTGGAGGTGGATGACGTGGCGGCCGCTTATCACGAGGCGGTCAGCCGGGGCGCCGTCGGGCTGAAGCCGCCGACTCTGCTGGAGGACCAGTACGGCGTCTACGAGTACGCCACCATCCAGGCCTACGGCGACACCACGCACACCTTTGTCAACCGCGACCGCTACCGCGGTGTCTTCGCCCCCGGCTACGAGCCGATCGACCCGGACCGCTACAGCCCGCGCACCTTCCATCCCGTCGGCCTGACGACGATCGATCACATCGTCGCCAATGTCGAAGAAGGCAAGATGGACGAATGGGTTCGCTTCTATGAGAAGGTGATGGGTTTCTCGCTCTTGGTCCACTTCGACGACAAGGACATCAGCACCGAGTACTCGGCGTTGATGTCGAAGGTGGTGCAAGGCGGCCACGGGCGGATCAAGTTCCCGATCAACGAGCCGGCCAAGGGGCGGCGGCGGTCACAGATTGAGGAGTTCCTACAGTTTTACGGCGGGCCGGGGGTGCAGCACATCGCCATGGCCACCGGGAACATCGTCGAGACGGTCCGGTCGATGCGCGAACGGGATGTTTCATTCCTGCGGGTGCCGTCTACCTATTACGAGATGGTCCCCGAGCGCGTCGGCAAGATCAAGGAAGACATCCGGGATCTGGCCGAGTTGGGCATCCTCGTGGATCGGGACGATGAGGGGTACCTGCTCCAGATCTTTACCAAGCCGGTGGAAGATCGGCCGACCTTGTTCTTCGAGATCATCCAGCGGCACGGGGCGCGGAGTTTCGGCAAGGGAAACTTCAAGGCCCTGTTCGAAGCAATCGAGCGCGAACAGGCCCGCCGCGGGACTTTGTAAGGAATGAACCACCGCGACACCGAGAAGAATGAAGGAGAAAAGAAGACAGAATTAAAGAAGGATAACGATCACGGGTCCCTGATTGCTACTTGTTAGTCGCGCCTTCATTTTTTCTTCTCTTCTCTGTGTCTCTGTGGTTCACTTCTTCTGGAGAAAGCCATGCCTGTTTACCGCCAACTCGGCTCGCTGCCTCGCAAACGCCACATTGAACACCGCCGCGAGGGCGGCTTCCGCGGTGAGGGCATCTATTACGAAGAAGTCGTCACTCTGGCCGGCTTCGGTCGGGCCTACAGCATCTGCTATCACTTGCGACCGCCGACTCGGGTGCGCAAGGTGGAGCCGGCCGGCGAAGTGCCGCTTGAGATCGTCCAGGAACCGATCCTGCGGCATCATCACCTGAAGACCGGCAACCTCAAGGCCGGCGGCGACCCGGTAACCGGCCGAGTGCCGCTGTTGGTCAATGAGGACGTGATCCTGTCGCGCTGCCGGCCGACCGAACCGCAGGCCGAGCTGTACCGCAACGCCACTGCCGACGAGATCCTCTTCATCCACCGCGGCCGGGGAACGCTCCAGAGCATGTTCGGCGTGCTGCCGTTCCGGCCGTTCGACTATGTGGTCATCCCGCGCTGCACGACTTACCGCGTGGAGTTCGACGACGGCATGCCGCCCGACCTGCTGGTGATCGAGGCGGCAGGCAACGTGGTCATCCCGCCGAAATACCTGAACCCCGACGGCCAACTCCGCCTCGGCGCCCCCTATTCGGAGCGCGACCTGCATGGCCCGACCGAAACATTGCTCATCGATCGCGAGCAGGACACCACGGTACTGATCAAAGATGGCCGGCGGCTGACGCGCTACACGCTGGCCAGCCATCCGTTCGACGTGGTCGGTTGGGACGGTCTGGTTTACCCATTCACCTTCAACGCCGACGACTTCGAACCGATCACCGGCACGGTCCACCAGCCGCCGCCGGTCCATCAGACCTTCGAGGCACCGGGCTTCGTCCTGTGTACCTTCGCCCCGCGGCTGCTGGACACCCATCCCGAGGCGGTCAAGGTGCCGTATGCCCATTCCAATGTGCAGGCCGACGAAGTGCTCTACTATGTGCGTGGCCGGTTCAGCAGCCGGCGTGGAGTAGAGGAGGCGTCGTTCACGCTCCATCCGCGCGGCATCCCGCACGGGCCGCACCCGGGCACCATCATCGCCAGCCGGCAGGCAACGCGCACCGACGAACTAGCCGTCATGGTGGACACGGTTCGCCCGCTCCATCTGACGCGCCAGGCAATAGAAATGGACGATCCGAGTTATCCGTATAGCTGGCTGGAGTAAGCGCCGCGGTCAGCGCCAGTGGTTGAGGATATGCAACTCGTCCGCGATGAGAATGTTGGCGGCGAGCAGGTTGCGGATGGCACGGACGATGTGGCGCGGCTTGAGATCGCGCGTCGGATCATTATCGCGCCGCACCGTCAGGATACCGGGGTGATGGCCACCCGTTACAAGAACTAAGGCGTGTAGGACTTCAAAGTCCTTGTGGTTGTGGGTTAACAGCACCCGACCTGTTTGGACCGCGTGAATGAAATGTTCGGGATCTTCCTTGCCCGCAGAGCCGACATCGGCGGGAATCTGCACATCGTGCCCGTCTGCAACCAACAGCCGGACCAGGTAAGGATTGGCCGAGTCATCATCGAGGTAAAGAAGCATCGTCGTCCAGCCGTGCCCTCTCCTGGGCCGTGAGGATTCGGTAGTACTTCTTCGGGTTGTACTTGTACTCCGGATGGTTCATGCCGCTGGCTTCGATCAACCGCTCTTCGCTGGCATGATCAGCGGCGATCTCCGGTGGGTTCGAGCGGCAATACTCGATCGCCTCCTGCACCGCCTCCAGGGGGAGTCCGTAACCTTCGGCCACTTCCTCTGGCGTGTAAACTTCGCCGTCCTCCGAGGGCACGGTCAGGCTATAGAGTATCTCAGCCCGGATGCGGGTGCCCTTGATGAAGAGCTGCCGATAGCGGGATTTGGGATTGGGCGCCAGATAGCGGTATTCTCTTGAGGTGCTCATGCCCTGATTGTATTCCTTTCCTCCCGCCGACACAATGCCGCCCGTCGGTCAGATACGATACTTCTGCACCTTCGCCTCATCCACGTTCACACCCAGGCCCGGCCCCTCCGGCACCATCATGTGGCCGCGCTCGATATGGTGTAACGGCGTGATAATATCATCCTCCAAACCATAATAGGTGCAGTCATTGGCCAGCGTGAAACCCGGCGTGCTGGCCACCACATGGAGCATGGCCGCCGTTTTCAGTCCCAGGTCGTGGGCGCAGTGGAAGACGCACGGCACCCCCGCCGCCTCGGCCAGCGCCGCCACCTTCTTGACCGCCAGGATGCCGCCGCACTGGTAGGTATCTGGGAGCAGCACGTCGGCGGCCTGGAGTTGCAAGATTTGCCAAACGACCTCCGGTGTGGTCACCGATTCGTTCAGGGCGATCGGCGTGGAGGTGCGGCGGCGCAGCCGGGCGGCGTCGGCGATGAGGCCCAGCGGCATCGGTTGCTCGAAATATTCAAGGTGGTACTTCTCCAGATCGCGGGCCAGCGCCAAGGCCGTCTCCGGCGCATATCCCTGGTTTGGGTCGATCCGTAGCTTCAGCCGGTCGCCGACGCCGTCCCGGATGCCGCGGACCATCTCCAGGTCTTCCTGCGGATCGCGGCCGGCCTTGGTCTTCAGCGTCGTGAAACCCTGCTCCAGGTAGGCTCGGGCGATGGCCTTCGCCTCGTCGTAGGGGCGGATGCCCATGCAGGCGGCCAGCTCGACCTTCTTGCGGACCGCCCCGCCGAGCAGTTTGTAGAGCGGCTGGCCGGTCGCGTGGCCGATCAGGTCCCAGAAGGCCATCTCCACGCCGCTGGCCAGATAGCTGCCCAGGGTGTTCTCGGCGTACCAGGCCTCCAGGTCGAACGGATCGCGCCCCAGCACCTGGCTGCGCAGCCGCTCTTCCGGGGCGCCCTCGAACGACTTGCCCAGCCAGTCCACCGGCGTCTCGCCCCAACCGACCAAGCCGGTGTCGGTCTCCAGCCGGATCAGCAGCGCCTCCTTGGCCGAGGTGGCCCGGTAGCGCGACTGATAGGGAGCGATCGGCGGCTTTTGCGGGATGCGAACCAGGACGGCGTCGAGTCGAGTGATTCTCATACCCAGAACAGTAGCCGACCAACGTGAACTGGGCAACGAGAATCGCGCCGTCGCTCGGCGGCCGTGTCAGCGCCGGCCGGCCTCCGCCGGCGCCCCGTGCATGCGGGCTTCCAGCACATGCCGGTTCGGCAGTCGGCAGAACTCGCCGGCCCGGGTCACTTCCGTGGTCAGGAGTCCGACGGCGGCCACTTGCCACGGCGCCCCGTCCAGCCATACCTCGCCAACCCGGTGTGCCCGCAACTGCAGCCCCGCGGCAACATCCGGCAGGTGGCCCCGCACCAGCCACAGTAGCGCCCCCAGCCCGGCTAGGGCCGCCAGTCCAAAGAGAATGCCGGCACCGGACAGCAGCACCGCCACGGCCAGAACGGTCGTGCCGGCCACGATCCCCAGGGCGGTGTACTGCCCAGCCCGTTTCTCCGGCGAGGTGGCCGCCTCGGGTGTCACCAACTCCCGCGCCCAGCGGGCGCCGAGCCAGCCGATGAGCAGGGCGGCGCCGGCGGTTAGTAAATGATGAGCCAGCTGCCACAGGGCCAGCGCCGAGCTACGGGTCAGCGGCCAGTTGAACAGGTCGGCAGCGATCAGCAGGGCCAGGAGCACGACCAGGCCGTAGACCCCCGCCCCCACCGCACCGGCCAGGCCCCGCGGGGATGCGCCGGCTCCGTTGCGGGACGCCTCCGGTCCCCCCTTGGGGAGTCCTTGCAGGCAATCCATCACCCGGTGCGCCAGCAGGCTGGCCAGGCCCAGGGCGGCCACCAGGACCGCGGCCAGAGCCCAGGTCCGATTGATGATCAGCCCCAGGGTGCTGGCAAGCTCGGGCCGGCCGTGTTGCCGGGCCAGCCACCAGGCCGCTCCTGCCCAGATAGTCAACCGGACGAGAAGGCCGGCAATCAGCGTGGGGGTGATGCCGGCGCTGGCCTCCGCGGCCGGGGAAGAACCCGGCGGGCGGAGGGCCGCGTCAAAGTTCCGGGCCCGCAGGGCGCGGGCCACCATCGTCCCGAGAAAATGCCCACCCAGCAGGGCCGCCAGGACGAGGCTTCCGTCCCGGATTGCCCCTTGCGTTTGGGGAGTCAGGTTCTGCCACCAGATTTGCAACTCGTCAAGCATGTCCGCCTCCGCGCGCGGTATCAGGACGGGAACCGGAGAAATACAGGTCCGCGAGGGGGACGCCAGAAGAAAGGCTGCTCAAGCGTATGCTGCAAAGAACAGAAGTCAAGGCGCCGGGGTGAGAAGGGAGGGGGACAACCTCTGAGCCCGGAGCGTTAGCGACGGGTAACTATCCGAGCCCGGAGCGTTAGCGACGGGACAAGGTCGGCCCCGTCGCGGACGCTCCGGGCTCTGACAAAAGTTTCTAGGGATAAGGTCGGCCCCGTCGCGGACGCTCCGGGCTCTGACAAAAGTTTCTAGGTGTCCTGGACCGATCGGCGCTTCCCGATGTTTATTCCATCGTCCAGAGCATCACCGAGTCGCGGTCCTTCACGAACACCCGCTTCCCCGCAATGATCGGGTAGGCCCAGGTCGGGGTGTCGGCCACCTTGATCCGGGCCAACTCGGCGTACTCCTTGTCGTTGGGCTGGAAGGCGATCAGATGGGAATCACTGGTCAGAGCCAGGAGCACGGCGCCGGCATCGAGCACGGCCCCGCATTCGCCGCGCGGGGTCTTGTCGGTCCAGAGCACGTCGCCGGTCTTGGCGCTCATGCAGAACAGGTTGGTCGCTCCCCGACCGGCGGGGGCCAGGCCGAAGAGCAAGCCGTCCTTCAGCACTGGGGTGTTGTAGATGCCGGCGGACTGGTCCTTCTTCCAAAGCGGCTTGGCCGTGAAGCCGTCCCCTTGCTTCTCGATTCGCAAGGCGAGGGTGCCTCCCTTTGGTCCTGAGCAAATGACGGTTTGCCCGTCGATGATCGGGGTACCACTGTTGTACTGGGCGGTGAACGGCACGCGCCACAGAAGTTTGCCGTCGTCCGCACTGACGCCCACGATGGCCCCATCCGTCAGTGTCACCAGTTGCTTGATGCCGTCCACCGTCATCAAGACGGGCGAGCCATAGGCCGGACCGTCGCCGGTCCACTTCCACTTCGGCTCACCGCTGGCTAGGTCGAAGGCGGTGAGCTCTCCCTTGCCCGAGCCGCCGAGGTAAGCGATGCACTTTCCCTCCAGGATGAGCGGCGAAGACGCCGTGAAGAATCGGGGCCAGGCCTTGGTGTCTTTCCGCCACACGACCTTGCCGGTGGCGGCGTCGAGGCAGGTGAGGACGCCGCCGACGCCCAAGGTGCAGACCTTGCCCTCGGCCACCGCTGGCGTACTCCGTGGTCCCGGATGCGACGCAGCGGGGCCGGTCACCGCCACGGCGGTGTACTTCTCCTGCCATACGACCTTGCCGTCGGCCGCATCCAGGCAACGGATGACCTCATCCCCGCCTTCCCGCGTAAAGACGTAGAGCCGGTCGCCCACCAGGACGGGCGAGGCATCGCCGACGCCCACGGCGGTCTTCCACTTCTGGGTCAGCGCCTGCGGCCACGTCGGAGGGGGGGTGAATCCCATCACCTTGTTGTCGCGGTTGGGGCCGCGCCACTGAGGCCAATCCTGCGCCCAGATGCAGTTAGCGCCGAGCAGCACCACGCAGCCCACGAGCACGCCCTTGGTATTTGCGTTTTTCATGGTGGCTCCCGTTCGGTTCCTGTCCTGATGCCCGCCGAGACGAACACACCTCATGGATAGGAACCCCGCCGAAAGCAGCGGGTCGCGGTCGTGGCATGCCGGCGGCCCGGCCTGAGCAATGGCGAGACCGGGAAAAACGGCAGCTTATGGTCCCGTCCGGGGGCGCCGCCGGCGCAGTAGCGAGCGGATCGTCCGGGCGAAGGCCTGGGCCGTGCTGTGCGGCAAATCTCCCTTCCGCCAGACGAAGTTGACGCCCACCCGACCGAGGTATCGGCTCATCGAGCGCTCGTGCAGGGTTGGCGACGCTGCATGGCCGGGCAGGCCAACGATCAGACCGATGCCGAAGCCCAACTCGACGTAGCGGCGGATCACCGCGGTGTAGAACGCCTCCACCCGGCGCGGCTGGGTCTCGAAGACACCCAATCGCTCCAGGGTCGCCAGCAAGGTGGGGTCGGGAATCCCCTGGCGGGCGTTGACTAGCGGGTAGCCGAGCAGGTCGCGCGGCCGGACGCGCCGCCGCCGGGCCAGCGGGTGGTCCTTGGGCGTCACCAGGTACAGCTCCAATTCGTAAGCCGGCTCGTACCGCAGCCAGGGATTGCGCCGGTCGGTCCCCTGCTCGGTCGTCAGGCCGAGGTCGGCCTCGCCGGATTCGACAGCGGCAGCCACCTGCTCGACCCGCAACTCCAACAGGCGCAGCTGGGCCTGGGGATGGCGGCGCTCAAAGGCCACGATCGGCCCCGGCAGGTCCTCGACCAGGATCCGCTGGGTGGTGGCGATGGTCAGGCGAGTTTCGGCCCGGCCCAGCATCTCCTGGACAGTCCGCTTGAAGGCGGCCATGCCCTGGACCAGGGGGGCAGCCAGGGAGGCCACGAAGCGCCCCACCTCGGTTAGCCGGCAGCCGCGGGCGTGGCGTTCGACCAGCGTCACTCCCAGGGCCCGTTCCAGGGCATGGACCTGTTCCCAAACGGTCGGCTGGGCCAAGCCGAGCGACTCGGCCGCTGACGCCATGCTTCCCAGGCGCGCGGTTTCGCAGAAGCTGCGGAGTTGCTGCAGCTGAATTTCCTTGTAGGCATGACGGGAGCTACGAGCAGCCATGATCGCATGATATAGGTCTAACCTATTTCCGATCAAGAAAGAATTCGGCCTATTCCCCTGGACGCCGTTGGGCTGCTTCGTTAAGGTGGAGGTTAGTTCTTCCCTGCCTCCTTCCTGCGCCGGAAGGCGCACTCTAGGTTGTGCAAGCAGCGGCTTCCTTGTGTCTGGATCGTAACCGCTCGGTATTTGCGGGGTTTAATGGGTGAATGCGCCCGGAATGGCTGTCGCCCGGCACTGCCTGGGCGGAGGCAATGGGGGCGGCTCGCCCGCCGGAGAAGGGGGTGACTAGTATGCATCATGCACGCATTTCGGGTGCTCGAATCCTACTGGTTGGGCTCATTGCCGGAGTGGGACTGGTCGGCTGCGGCAAGAAGCCACCGGAGGAGAACCAGGCCGCCATTCATCTCCGGATGATCGCCAACGCTTACAACGAGGTCAACTACCGGCACAAACGCTCGCCACGGAGCGTGGAGGAACTCAAACCGATCCTCCAGGAGATGGGAGTCGAGGACCCGGATGCTTATCTGCGGTCGCCGAACGACGGTGAGCCTTACGAAATCGTCTGGGGAATCAACCTGGAGCGCGTCAGCGATGGCGGCATTCTGGTTGCTTACGAGAAGAAAGGAGTCAACGGCAAGCGCTATGCCATCAATGCGGCGCGGATCGTCAAGCAATTGACCGATGCCGAGATTGAGCAGGCAAGCCCTTCGCGGGGGAAAAAGCCCGCCGGGGGGTGATAGGGACAGGAGCAAGAGGAACCACGAACGCGAGGGTATCGATCATGCAATCGCGAATCTCTTTAAAGCGGTCCGGCTTCACGTTGATCGAGTTGTTGGTGGTGATTGCTATCATTGCCATTCTGATCGCGCTGCTGTTGCCGGCCGTCCAGAAGGTGCGTGAGGCCGCCAACCGCAGCCAGTGCGCCAACAACCTGCGGCAAATCGGGCTGGCCTTCCACAACCATCACGACGCCCTTGGCGCCTTGCCCAAGGCGGGGCAAGATGCAGACACGCCCCGGGTCTGGGCCGGCGGTGTCGTCGGCGGGTCGCCGGCCACTTTCAAAGACCAAACCTGGGGATGGCTCTATCAGATCCTTCCCTACGTCGAGCAGGACAACCTCTGGAAGAACCCGGATGACAATTTCGTCAAGGGCACTCCCGTCAAGCTCTATTTCTGTCCGAGCCGACGCGGAGTGAGGGTGTTCGATACCACGGGTCTGGTAGGGAATCGTCCCTCGGGACTGCGGGCTCAGAGTGACTATGCCGGCAACACCGGTACGCTCACCAGTGCGGGCAATCAAAATGGCCTGCTAGTTCATAGGAACCGTCCGGAACTGCGGATGCTCAGTATCGTGGACGGCACGTCAAACACTCTGATGGTCGGCGAACGGTTTCTGCCGACGAACTGGTACGGCGGGCCGGCCGGGCCGGAGACGGATGTCTATCGCGGCGGTTACGTCGCCGGCTGGACCAATTCCGGAAACATTCTTGCCTGGGGGATAAACCCACCGGAGCAGGATCGGCCCTACAGCGGCGTGTTTACCCGAGATGGCCGGCTCTTCGGCTCGGCCCACCCAGGCGCCATGAATGCCGTATTCGCGGACGGCTCGGTACGTTCCGTGCGCTATGGCGTCAATGCGGGGGTCTTCACGAGCGCCTGTATTCGCGACGACGGCCAGGTCTTTAGTCTGGACGAACTCTAAAGCCTGCACCGGCCCTTCCCGATCCGTTCCCCTAGCGGCATAGGTGGATCAGGAAGGGCCGATTTCTTTCTCTCCTCACCGATGTGCCTTTCCGTGCTTTCAATAAGCGCCGCCACATTCCTCCTTACTCTCTCTGGACCGAAGGCTGTTCTACCTTATGCTGTTGGGGGCAGTTGGAGACGAGGCAACTGCACTCCGTTTCGAGCCGGTTGGCAAATGGGGGAGAGTGCTGTGTAAAGTGAAAGGAGGAACCCATGTTGCTGTCGCTATTGCACGCCGCCCTCCTGCTGGTTACGTTCGCCGACGAGAAGCCCGCCCGCTATCCGCGGGCCGAGTTGCTGATCGAAGCGGCCGAGCTGGCCAAACCGGAGACGGCGAAACAGTTCCGCATCCTCGATGCCCGTGGCAGGAGCAAGTATCTGGAAGGCCACATCCCGGGCGCCGTTCACGTTGACCCGCTGGTCTGGGCCAAGGCGTTCGCTGCCGGCCAGGACCCCGAGACCTGGTCCCGGCGTATCGGCGAGCTGGGTATCGATCGGGATACGCGCGTCGTGGTCTACGACGAGGAGTCGTTCCGCGACGCGGCCCGCATCTGGTGGATCCTGCGCTACTGGGGGATCAAGGACGTGCGTCTGCTCAACGGCGGCTGGTCCGCCTGGCAGCAAAGCGGCGGCCCGATGGCCCGGGACGAAACCAAAGTCCAGCCAACCAAACCGACGCTGGCCGCCCAGTCGGGCCGCCTGGCAACCAAGGAGCAGATGCTCGCCGGCGTCAAGGACAAGAACCTGCAAATCCTGGATGTCCGCTCCTACCAGGAATACTGCGGCGAGACCGTGACGGCCAAGCGCAGCGGCGCCATTCCGGGGGCCATTCATCTGGAGTGGATCGAAACGGTTGATCCGCGGACCAAGCGCTTCAAGAATCCCGAGGAACTGGCCCGACTCTTTCGGCAGGCAGGCATCGACCTGAACCGACCGACAGCGACCTACTGCCAGTCGGGCGGTCGGGCCGCTGTGTCGGCGTTCGTGTTGGAGCTAATGGGGGCCAATGACGTACGCAACTACTACCGTAGCTGGGCCGAGTGGGGCAACGCCGACGACACCCCTATTGTCAAGCCGCCGAAGAAGTGACCCGAGGGCATTAGAATCTGGAGCATCAGCGACGGGGTAGCGCCCTTACCCGTCGCTAACGCTCCGGGCGCTGAGAAATTCGCGCTCCGGCGAATCGCTCGAACCGAGTCGTTCCATTATTCGCTCAATCGCCCATTGGGCTGCCTCGCGGACCAGGGGTTCCGGATCGTTCAGTGCTCGCCGCAGGGCCGGCAGCGCAACCGGGTCGCCGCGATTGCCCAGCACCAGGGCGGCGTTCCGCAGCAGGCCGCGCCGCTTCGCCCGCATCAGGGCGGTGCCCCGAAAGCGGCGGCGAAACTCCTCCTCCGACAAGCCCATTAACTCCACCAGGTCGATGGCCTCCAGGTCGGGGCGCGGCCGCAGGGCCGGCTCGCGGGCCGGCGGTGCCTTGCGGTTCCAGGGGCAGACTTCCTGGCAAACGTCGCAGCCGAACACCCAGTCGCCCAGCTTTTCCCGCAGGTCGGCCGGCACGGGGCCTCTTAGCTCGATGGTCAGGTAGCTGATGCAGCGCCGCGAGTCGAGGACGCCCGGGCCGACGAATGCCCCCGTAGGGCAGGCATCCAAGCAGGCGGTGCAGCTGCCGCAGTGGCTGGTCTCGTGGGGCGGGTCGGGCTGAAGTTCCAGGTCAAGCAGCAATGCCCCCAGGAAGAAGAAACTCCCCAGCCGCCGGTTTAGTAGCATGGTATTCTTGCCGAACCAACCAAGCCCCGCCCGGCGGGCAAAGTCACGCTCCAGGAGCGGGGCCGTGTCCACCACCCCGCGCCCGCGACAGCCCGGCGCCCGTTCCCGCACCCATTCCAGGAGCCGGTTCAATCGCTGCCGCAAGACATCATGGTAGTCCAGGCCCCGGGCGTAACGGGCGACTTTGCCGATGGTGGATGGCAGATGGCGGCTAACGAGTCGGTCCGCGGGTCCGTCGTGGTAATTCATCCCCACCATGACGACGCTACGCACCTCGGGCAGGACCGCGGACGGGTGCCGCCGTGCCTCGGCGTGGCGGTGCAGGTAGCTCATCTCGCCGGCGTAGCCCTGGTCGAGCCAATCGCGCAGCCGGTCGAAGCTATCGGCGGGAGTCGCGGCTGCGATGCCGACTAGCTCGAAGCCAAGCTCATGGGCACGCTGCTTTAGACCGGCTTCCAATGTCATACCGCTATCATATCGCATCCGGAGGGACCGTTCCGTCCGCCCCTTCGGGTCGTGCAGCAGGATCTGATCGGCTTTTCTGGTTTTTATTCTCCACGACGAAAGATATGCCTGCGACACCAATGGCAACGACCACCTCTCGGACGATGAGCCTGGCGCTTCACCACCGTAGCGGTTTCTGCCACGCTTCTTTCAGGTCCGCCAGGCTCGCCTCGATGACCCATGCGCCGTTTGTCCCTGCAATGCGCAGACGCGGCTCCTTGACCGTCTGACCGATCAGTGTCAATGGAATGTCACTGCCCAGACATTCTCGCAGGGCCTCGGCATGGGCGGGCGCCACCTCGATCAGGAAGCGCGTGGTCGATTCGGCAAAGAGCAGGACCTCGTCGGGCTCGCCGGGCGCCAGCGCGGCCAGGTCGATAAGGTCGGCCCCGACGCCGCCGGCGAAAGCCATCTCCGCTGCCGCGACCGCCAGGCCCCCTTCGCTTAGATCGTGGCATGAGCGGACCAGACCGCGGCGGATCGCCTCGTGCAGCCGGCGGAAGAGGCGCGGCGCCAACTCCTGATCCACCCGCGGCGCCTCGCCCCCCGTGATACCGTTTACCAGGTAATAGTGCGAGCCGCCTAACTCGCGGCGGGTGACGCCGACGAGGAAAAGCAGGTTGCCCGGCTCCTTCAGGTCCATCGTCACACACCGGCGGACATCGGGCACTCGGCCGAGGGCGCTGATGAGCAAGGTCGGTGGAATGGTGATGTACCGGCCAGCTGCGTGGTACTCGTTGTTGAGGCTGTCCTTGCCGCTGATGAAGGGCATCCCATAGGCCAGGGCGACGTCGCGGCAGGCCTCGGCGGCCCGCACCAGCGAGCCGAGCACTTCGGGCCGGTCGGTGTTGCCCCAGCAGAAATTGTCCAATAGCGCAGTGCGGGCCGGATCGGCGCCGACGGCCACCACGTTGCGCACCGCCTCGTCGATGGCCGCCGCCGCCATCCGGTACGGGTCAAGGTCGCCGTAGCGCGGGTTGATGCCGCAGCCGACCGCCAGCCCTGTCCAGGAACCAAGCACCGGCATCACCACCGCAGCGTCGCTGGGCCCATCGTCGCGAACGCCGACCAGCGGCTTGATCACGCTGCCGCCTTGCACCTCGTGGTCGTACTGGCGGATAATCCACTCCTTGCTGCAAACGTTCCACGAGGAAAGGATCTTCCGCAGATCCTCGTTGTAGTCCTTCTTCCCCGTCCGCAGTGCAAGCGAGGGGGTACTTGCCCCTTCACTCGCCTTTTGGATCAATGTTGCCGGCCGCGCTAGCGCGGGCCGGCCGTGGTGCAGAAAGTGCAGGTCGAGATCGGCCACCTGGTTGCCCTGGTAGTACAGCCGCAGCCGGCCGGTCGCCTCGAAACAGCCGATGACGGTCGCCTCCACATCCTCGCCGGCGCACAGGGCCCGTAGCTCCGGCCACTTCTCCGGTGGCACGGCCAGGATCATGCGCTCCTGCGACTCGGAGATCCAGATCTCGGTATACGACAGCCCCTCATACTTGAGCGGCGCTTGTTCCAGGTTGACCGTCGCGCCGATCGCTGCGCCCATCTCGCCGATAGCCGAGCTAAAGCCGCCGGCGCCGCAGTCGGTGATGGCGTGGTACAGGCCACGGTCGCGGGCTACCAGCAGCACATCGAGCAGCTTCTTCTCGGTGATAGCGTTGCCGATCTGCACGGCGCCGCCGGAGACCTTCTCCGACTCGGCAGTCAACTCGACCGAGGAGAAGGTGGCGCCGTGGATGCCGTCGCGTCCGGTCCGGCCGCCGGCCACCACGATCAGGTCGCCGGGCTGCGGCTGCTTGTGGCTTCGGTTGACCGGGATCAGGCCGACGGTGCCGCAGTAGACCAGTGGGTTGGCCAGGTAGCGCTCATCGAACAGGACGGCGCCGTTAACCGTGGGGATGCCCATGCGGTTGCCGTAGTCGCGCACTCCCGCCACCACTCCCTTCATCACCTTCCTCGGATGCAGGACGCCGGGGGGGAGCGCCTCCGGCGGCGTGTCAGGGGGGGCGAAACAGAAGACATCCGTGTTACAGACCGGCCGGGCTCCCAGCCCGGTGCCGAGTGGGTCGCGGATGACGCCGCCCAGTCCCGTGTTGGCTCCACCATATGGCTCGATCGCCGAGGGGTGGTTGTGCGTCTCCACCTTGAAGCAGACATGGTAGTTGTCATCGAAGCGGACCACGCCGGCGTTGTCCTCGAAGACGCTGACGCACCAGTCGTCCACCCCCAGCCGCCGACGGATTTCCTGCGTGGCGGCGAAGATCGTCTCCTTGAGCAGGCTCTCGTAACGGCGGCGGACGACCTTACCGGCCTCATCGGTCATCGTGAAGTCGATCGGGCCCTTGAGCGTCTTGTGCGAGCAGTGCTCCGACCAGGTCTGGGCCAGCGTCTCCAGCTCCACGTCGGTCGGGTCGCGGCCCAGGTCACGGAAATGGGCCTGGATCGCCCGCATCTCGGCCAGGTTCAGGGCGAGCTGCCCCTCGCGGCTAAGCCGGACCAGTGCGTCGTCGTCGAGGTCGCGCAGCGGGACGGTGATCAGACGGAAGTGATACGGCGTGCCAAGGGTCAAATGGTCCAGCGCCAGCGGCCCCTCGACCACCTGCTCGATTGCCTCGTTGGCCAGCACCTTGCCAAAGAGGACGGCCCGGGCCGGCGGAGGGATCTCCGGTGCCAGGTAATAGCGCCGGAAGGTGCGGACCGATTCAAGAGCGATGCCGAGGTCACGGGCTGCCTCCTTGACGCTCATGGCGGCCGGGTCCATCACGCCCGGCTTGAGTAATACCGTGGCCGGTACGCCCCCCC
>DATLYH010000341.1:0-5223 GCA_035575035.1 Gemmataceae bacterium | reverse complement strand
GGCGGTAGAGGTCGTTGAGGTCGCTGGTGGCGAAGTTGCCGCTATCGAGCAGCACCAGGGGGCGCAGGTCGGGGGGGATGACCGGGATGCACTCCAGGACCATCCACTCCGGCTTGTTCTGCGGCCCGCCGATGCCCGAATCGCGGAGGGCTTCGACGACCTTGAGGCGCTTGACCAGGTCGCGCAGCTTCTGGCGGGACGGCTTCTTGCCCTCGCGGTCCTTGCGCATCTCTTCGTCGAGGCGGGCGCGGAGTTCCTTCGACAGCTCGACGAGGTTGAGCCGCTCGAGGAGCTTCTTGATGGCCTCGGCCCCCATGTCGGCCTCGAAGGCGTCGCCATACTGCTCGCGGGCCTTGCGGTAGTCTTCCTCGGTCAGCAGCTGCCGCTCCTTGAGCGGGGTATCGCCGGGGTCAATGACCACATAGTCCTGGAAGTAGATGATCTTCTCCAGGCTGGTGGTCTTCATGTCGAGCAGGGTGCCCAGCCGGCTGGGCATGGCCTTGAAGAACCAGATGTGGACGACAGGGGCGGCCAGCTCGATGTGGCCCATCCGCTTGCGGCGGACGCGGCTGTGGGTGACCTTGACGCCGCAGCGGTCGCAGATCATCCCCTTGTATTTCATGCCGCGATACTTGCCGCAGGCGCACTCCCAGTCCTTCTCGGGGCCGAAGATCCGCTCGCAGAACAGGCCGTCCTTCTCCGGCCGGTAGGTGCGGTAGTTGATCGTCTCGGGCTTCTTGACCTCGCCAAACGACCAGCTGCGGATGTCGTGCGGGCTAGCCAGGCTGATCCGCACAGCGCCGTAATCGTTAATGCGGTCGTAGCCGATCTCGCCAGTACTCATATGCAAGTTCCCCCATCAACAGGGTTTCGTTCTCGGGTATTCCAAGGCGGCAAGGCGGTCCTCGCTTAACCGGGGTCGAGGACAAGGCCCGTCGCTCAAGCACTTTTGAACGCCTTCACTTTTTGCCCTCCGGCAGCCGCGACGCCTTGGACCCGGCCGCGGTTGTAGTGCGCGGCCATGGTCCACATCGAGTCCTGATCGTAGAAGACAATCAGGGCATAGGCTTCATTACTCCCGGGGTCGGGAAGCCAGGTAGCAACGACGTCCTCGGTCAGGTTGCCGGGGTCGATCCCGACCCGCGCACACAACTCTCGAACCTTGACCCATTCGCCCGGTTTGCCCGCCAGCAAATGAATCGGGAAAGCCTCGTAGCTTTCCAGGCCGACTAGGTCGGCACAGGCGTTGTTCAAGAGTACAACTGGTTCGTCTTCCATCAGAGGCTCCTCATGCCAGGAAGCCTTCTTGGAGGGAGGCCGGAGCCATCCGGCTGACCCCCGCCCGCGGAAGATTCGGGCTCTGCGGGGTCGGGCACGGTTATCTCTCTCGCTCGGATTGTCAGGGAGATCTCTCAAATCCGCTTCTTCTCCAGTTGCATGTTCAGGGCCAGGCCGCGGATCTCGTTGGTCAGGACGTCGAAGCTGGCCGGCGTCCCCGCTTCCAGCGTGTTTTCGCCCTTGACCATCGACTCGTAAATCTTGGTCCGCCCTTCGACGTCGTCCGACTTGACCGTCAGCAGCTCCTGCAAGGTGTAGGCGGCCCCGTAGGCTTCCAGGGCCCAGACCTCCATCTCGCCGAAGCGCTGGCCGCCGAAGCGGGCCTTGCCGCCCAACGGCTGCTGCGTGATCAGCGAGTACGGGCCGGTGGCCCGGGCATGCACCTTGTCGTCAACCAGGTGGTGCAGCTTCATCATGTAGATGTAGCCGACCGTCACCGGCTGCTCGAAGCGCTCGCCGGTGCGGCCGTCGTAGAGGTAGACCTTGCCGCTTTCCGGCACCCCCGCCTCCTTGAGGCACTTGCGGATCTCCTCTTCGCTGGCCCCGTCGAAGACCGGGGTGATGGCCTTGAAGCCGAGCCGCTGCGCCGCCCAGCCCAGGTGCGTCTCCAGGATCTGCCCCACATTCATCCGACTGGGCACCCCCAGCGGGTTGAGCAGGATGTCCACCGGGGTACCGTCCGCCAAAAACGGCATGTCCTCGACCGGCAGGATCTTGGAGATCACGCCCTTGTTGCCGTGCCGGCCGGCCATCTTGTCGCCGACCGAGATCTGCCGCTTGGTCGCCACATAGACCTTGACCATCTGCTGCACGCCGGAGGGGAGTTCGTCTCCCCGCTTCAGCGAGTTCAGCTTGTGCTCCTTCTCCTCCAGCTGGAACTGGATCTGCTCCTGATGGCGGGCGTAGATCTCGGCGGCGTGCTTCTGCCGCTCGGGGCTGCGGATGTCCAGGAGGCCGAGCAATCCATCCTCGGCCGACGGCTTCACCAGCCGCACCGCCTGCTCCACCACAACCTTGTCATCCTTGTCGGCGGCCAGCGCCTTGCCGCTGTGCGGGTCCTTGATCTCTTTGCGGTCCAGCGCCTCGCACAGCTCTTTGATGAGGGCCCGGAACTGGTCGGCGATCTTCTTGTTGGCGCGGCTTTCGATCTCCTTCTCTTCCTTCGCCAGCGCTTTGCGCTCCTCCTCGGACAGGCTAGCCCGGCGGCTGAAGCGCTGGGTGTCGATGACGATCCCCTCGACGCCGGAGGGGACTTCCAGGCTGTCGTTTTTGACATCCTCGCCGGCCCGGCCGAAGATGGCATGCAAGAGTTTCTCTTCCGGCGTCAGCTCGCTTTTCGACTTGGGCGAGACCTTGCCGACCAGGATGTCGCCCGGCTGGACGTAGGTGCCGATGCGGACCACGCCGTGCTCGTCCAGGTTGGCCAGCGCCTTGGGGCTGACGTTGGGGATGTCGCGGGTGAATTCCTCCTTGCCCAGTTTGGTCTCGCGAATTTCGATCTCGAACTCCTCGATGTGGATACTGGTGTAGGTGTCCTCCTTGACCAGCTTGTCGCTGATGATGATGGCGTCCTCGAAGTTGTAGCCGTCCCATGACATGAACGCCACCAGGACGTTGCGGCCCAACGCCAGCTCGCCCTGGTAGGTGGCGGCGCCGTCGGCGATCACCTGGCCGCGCTTGACCCGCTGGCCGAGGTGGACGATCGGCTTCTGGTTCAAACAGGTGTGCTCGTTCAGGCCGACGAACTTGCGGAGGACATACTCGCGCTCGACGCCGGCCGATTCGGTGATCTTGATCCGCTGGGCATCGACGTAGCTGACCACACCGGCCTTCTCGGCCCGGACGACCATGCCGCTGTTGGCTGCCACGTCCTTCTCCAGGCCGGTGGCCACCAGCGGCGGCTCGGTCACCAACAGCGGCACCGCCTGCCGTTGCATGTTCGAGCCCATCAAGGCGCGGTTGGCGTCGTCATGCTCCAGGAAGGGGATCAGGCCGGCCGAGACACCGACCATCTGCCGCGGCGAGATGTCGATGTACTGGATCTTGTCGGCATCAACGTAGCCGAAGTCGCCGCCGAAGCGGGCCATCACCTTGTCCTGGGCAATCTTGTTGTGGTCCAGGGGGATGTCGGCCGGGGCGATGTAGGCCTGGGCCTCCTCGTCGGCCCGCAGCAAGCGGACCTCGTCGGTCAGCTTGCGCTTGTGGACGACGCGGTAGGGGGTGACCAGGAAGCCGTACTCATCCACCCGCGCGTAGATCGACAGGTGGGAGATCAGGCCGATGTTGGTCCCCTCGGGCGTTTCGATGGGGCAGATGCGGCCGTAGTGGGAGATGTGGACGTCGCGGACGTCGAAGCCGGCCCGCTTGCGGTTCAGCCCGCCCGGCCCCAACGCGCTGAGGCGGCGCTCGTGGGTCAGCTGGCTGAGCGGGTTGGTCTGGTCCACGACCTGACTGAGTTCGCCGCGACCGAAGAAGTACTCGATGGCCGCCGAGATGCTCTTGGGGTTGATGAGGGTGCGCGGCATCATGTCTTCCTGCTCGCGGCTGCTCATCCGCTCCTGGACGGTGCGGCGCAGCTTGAGGAAGCCCTTGCGCAGCTCGTCGGCGGCCAACTCGTCGATGGTGCGGACCCGGCGGTTGCCGAGGTGGTCGATGTCGTCCACGTGCCCCTCGCCGGCCCGCAGCTTGAGGATGTAGCGGATAGCGTTCAGGTAGTCGATGGGCTGGAGGGTCATCTCCGTTTCATCGACATCCTGATTGAACTTGCGGTTGATGCGGAAACGGCCGACCTTGCCCAGCCGGTAGCGGTTCGGGTCCTGGAACTTCTCGCGGAACAGTTCCTTGGCCTTCTCCAGCTGCGGCGGGTTGCCCGGCCGGAGCCGCTGGTAGATCTTCAGCAGGGCCTCCTCATGGGTGGCAGTGGCGTCCTCCTTGAGCGAGGCGACGATGAGCTGGTCCTTGACCTTGCCGAGGATGGTCACCGCGGGGATGCCGGCGGCATAGATCTTGTCGAGGGCCTCCTTGGTGAGGGTGTCCAGACTCTCCAGGTACAGCTCGCCGGTCTCGGGGTCAATGATATCGTCAACGGTGACGGCCCCCTCCAGGCGGGCGCGGTTGGCCGGGGTGAGCTTGACCTCCTCGGTCGGGTAGAAGGCGCGCAGGATCTGCCCGGTGGAGGAGAACTGCGGGTCCATGGCCCGCAGCAGCGTCAGGGCGGAGAACTTGCCGGACTGATCGATGCGGACGCCGAGGGTGTCCTTCTTGGTGACGTTGATCTCGATCCAGCTGCCGCGCTCGGGAATGATGCGGCAGGAGTGGAGCTTACGCTCGCCGGCCTCGGTTTCGACAACGAAATCGACGCCGGGCGAGCGGTGCAGCTGGCTGACGACGACGCGCTCGGCCCCGTTGATAATGAATTCGCCGCCGCCGATCATGATCGGCATGTCGCCGAGGTAAACATCCTCTTCGACCGGCTCCTTCTTGTTGAGGCGGAGCCAGACGCGGAAGGGCCGGCCGTAGGTCAGCCGGAGCTGGCGGCACTCGTCGGGGGTGTAGCGCGGCTTACCCAGCTCGTACTTGATGTATTCGAGGCGAAGGCTCTTGTCGAAGTTCTCGATGGGGAAGATCTCGCGCAGAACTCCCTCCAGGCCGGTGGCGGTGCGTTTCTCGGGCGGTACGTCGAGCTGCAAGAAGCGCTCGTAGGATTTGACCTGGATGTCGCACAACGGGGGCGGTTCGACGGTGTCGCCGAAGCGGCCGAAGTTGCGGGTCTGGGTCGGGATGATTCTCCGGTTTGCCGGGATGGGCATAAGTCACGCTCCTCCCAAAGGCGAGACGAAAACAGGCCGGCAGGTCCCGCGGCGAGTCGGTCGGCTCAACGGCGGG
>DATLYH010000340.1:0-14119 GCA_035575035.1 Gemmataceae bacterium | reverse complement strand
AGATACACCGGCCAACTGACGCCGGCCGCTCGCCAGCACCGGCCAGCTGACGCCGGCCGCTCGCCAGATGCACCGGCCAGCTGACGCCGGCCGCTCGCCAGATGCACCGGCCAGCTGACGCCGGCCGCTCGCCAGATGCACCGGCCAGCTGACGCCGGCCGCTCGCCAGACGGACCGGCGGCTAAACGACGTGCTTGTTCCGGCCGCGAGTTTTCTTTATCATCTCTAGGGTTACTGTACTTCGCCGTCAAGAACATTTCTACCCCGAGAACAGTCGCCACGCCGGGCCGCCGCGACGCCCGGGGTGCGGTTTTTCCCGGCCTACCGTTGGGGACGGGGCCGACCATGGACCTTTCCGCCGCCGACCAGGCCAACCAGGAGATGGTCGATCGCCTGATCGCCCAGGGGGCCCTGTGGTCGCCGGCCCTGATCGCCGCCTTCCGGGCGACACCGCGGCACTGTTTCATCGACCGTGTCTTCCAGTACCAGCGCAAGCAGAACCGCTGGCAAGAGAT
This sequence comes from Gemmataceae bacterium, assembly GCA_035575035.1. GTDB lineage: Bacteria > Planctomycetota > Planctomycetia > Gemmatales > Gemmataceae > DATLYH01. The sequence continues at coordinate 13,604 of DATLYH010000340.1, read as the reverse complement.
CATCACCCGCGATCCCGGTCCCGACGAGCTGCGCCTGATCTACGCCGACCGCGCCCTGATCACCCGGCTGAGCCCGGCCCGGCGGCATGAGCCGGAGGTGCCGATCAGCTCGTCCAGCCAGCCGTCGCTGATGGCTCAGATGCTCGAGGACCTGCGGCCGGCACCGGGCCAGCACGTGCTGGAGGTGGGGGCAGGCACTGGCTACAACGCGGCGCTGCTGGCCTACGTTGTCGGGCCCGGCCGGGTCCTGTCGATCGATGTGGACCGCCAGGTGCTGGCCGAGGCCTGGGACCACCTGCGGGCTTTCCCGGAACGGCGCGTCGAGGTCCGGCATGCCGATGGCCGTTGTGGCTACGCCGAGGCGGCGCCGTTTGACCGGATCATGGTGACGGCGGCGACGCCCGATCTGGAGCCGGCCTGGTTGGAGCAACTGGCCGAGGGCGGAGTGGTGCTGGCTCCCCTGGCCCTGGCCCCGGGGTTGGCCTACGTGGTGCGCGGCCGAGTGACGGGGGGCGTCTTCGAAGGAGGGCTGACCCGGGCCGCCTATTTCATGCCGCTGCGGGCCGAGGACGAAACCGGCCCGGGCGACGGCTCGCCGCCGCGGCCCGAGGAGGCGCTGCGAGGCGTGCGGGCGCCGTGGGCGCACTGGTTCGACCGCCGCCGGCCACGGCACGGCTGGCATGGCCTCAGCCAATCGCTGGCGTTCTACGGCTGGCTGCACGGGCTGACGATCTATTATCAAACCTTGGCCGACGGCCAGGCGGCCTTCGGTGTCAGCGACCCGCACGTCGGCCGGGTCTGCTGGCTGGGGAGCCAGACCTGGTATGTTGAAGGGGAGGCGGGCTACGATCTGGGCCGACGGCTCTGGCGGACCTTCCTGGACGCCGGCGGCCCTTGGCCAACCGAGTTTCGCCTGCGGGCCAGCCCGCACGGTGTGCTGGAAGCGCCGGGCCACCGTGAGACCTACTTCCGCCAGGGGCCGCGCTGCCAGCAGCTCTGGGAACTGATCGAGCCGCGCGACCGGCCGGTCTGGATCTGAGCCGAGGCTGACCTTGCCAACCGTCACAGGACCGTGAGATCCCCAAGCCATGTCGAAGTACGCCGCCAGTCTGGATGCCATCCGCGCTGCCGCCCGGCGCATCGCCCCGTTCGCCCACCGCACTCCCGTGATGACCTGTGCCACGCTCGACCATCTGGCCGGCCGGCGGCTGTTCTTCAAGTGCGAGCAGTTCCAGAAGGTCGGCGCCTTCAAGTTCCGCGGCGCGCTCAACGCCGTGCTGCGGCTGTCCGACGAGGCGGCGGCGCGCGGCGTGGTGACGCACAGCTCCGGCAACCACGCCCAGGCCCTGGCCCTGGCTGCCCGTCTCCGCGGCATCGCTGCTCACATCGTCATGCCGACCAGCGCCCCGGCGGTCAAGCGCCGGGCGGTCGAGGGCTACGGCGGCCGGGTGGTCCTGTGCGAGCCGACCCTGGAGGCGCGGCAGCAGGCGGCGGCGGAAGTGCAGGCCCAGACCGGCGCCGCTCTCATCCATCCCTATGACCATCCCGATGTCATCGCCGGGCAGGGGACCGTCGCCCTGGAGCTGTTGGAGCAGGTGCCCGACCTGGACGCCATCATCGCTCCGGTGGGAGGCGGCGGCCTGGTGGGCGGCACCTGTCTTGCAGTCAAGGGGCTGGCGCCGTCGGTCCGCGTCTTCGCGGCCGAGCCGGCCGGCGCCGACGATGCCGCCCGCTCGCTGGCGGCCGGCCGGGTCATCCCGCAAACCTCGCCCCGCACCATCGCCGACGGCCTGCTGACCAGCCTGGGCGAACTGACTTGGCCCATCCTCCGCGATCACCTCGAACGGGTGCTGACGGTGACCGATGAGCAGATCATCGGCGCCATGCGGCTGGTCTGGGAGCGGGCCAAGTTCCTGATCGAGCCCAGCGCCGCGGTGCCGGTCGCCGCCGTGCTCGGCGACGAGTTCCGCGCCCTGGATGGGATGGCACGGGTCGGCGTGGTCCTGAGCGGCGGCAACGTCAACCTCGATCGGCTTCCCTGGTGAGGGCGATCGCCTCCTGCGGTTGCCAAAGAAGTGCGACCGTGGCACAATCCGTGTGAAGGATCACCCAATCGAGCAAGGAGAAACGGCTGTGGCCACGGTCCAGGCTCCTGTCGAGCAGCGGCTCTTGTTCCCCCGCGTCAGCTGGTCCGACTATGTGCGCTTCAGCGACCTGTTGGACCAGCGCCACGTCCGGGTTACCTACGACGGCACAAGGATGGAATTCATGACGGTCTCCCCCGAGCACGAGCGGGCCAAGAAGCTACTCGACCGGCTGCTGGCGGTCCTGACCGAGGAGCTCGACCTGGACATCGCCGGGTTTGGCTCGATGACGTGCCGCCGTGAGGACCTGAACCGGGGATTGGAGCCGGATGAGTGTTACTGGGTCAAGAATGAACCGAAGGTCCGCGGACGGACTGACATCGACCTGTCGAGAGATCCGCCGCCCGACCTGGTTCTGGAAGTGGAGATCAGCCGCAGCGCTTTGGACCGCATGGCGATTTATGCCCGTCTGGGGGTGCCCGAAGTCTGGCGCTGGGACGGTCAGACCTTGCACGTCTGCCTGCTCCAACCCGACGGCACCTACGCGGAGAGCCAGCAGAGTCAGGCATTTCCCTTCCTCCCCATGAAGGAGGTGGAACGCTTTCTCCGGGACGGCGCGCGGTTGCGGGAGGCTGAATTACTGCGTCGCTTCCGGAAATGGGTGCGGCAGCGGCTTGTCCGGAAGCGGAAGCCCGCGGCCCGGAGGACCAGGAAGAAGAAAGAATCGTGATGCCCGCCCGGCGGCCGCAGGAGTCGGGCTGTCGGCCCCTCCGGCTCTCAGACCGCCAACCCAGGCCGACCTACCTACCAGTTGCCGCACGCCACGGAACGGCCGTGGTTTTGCCTCACCGTCGCAGCGAATCGCCGGGCCGGCCCGACCGCCGAATCGGACTCGCTGCCCCCGCCGCCGGTCGCTATGCTGATTGAACCAGCCTCCGTAACGGTGTGTCCTGCAAGAGCCAGGACGTTCGTTGAACCGAGGGAAAGCGTCTCAGGTGAGGGAGCAAGGCATGGCCGAGAAAATCACCAGCCGGGCCGAGGACTATTCGCAGTGGTACCTCGACATCGTGCAGCGGGCCGGGCTGGCGGAGAACTCCGACGTCCGCGGCTGCATGGTCATCAAGCCGCACGGCTACGCCATCTGGGAGAAGATGCAGCGCGCCCTGGACCGGATGCTCAAGGACACCGGCCACGTCAACGCCTACTTCCCCCTCTTTATCCCCAAGTCGTTCCTTGCCCGTGAAGAGGAAATGGCCGCTGGCTTCGCCAAGGAATGTGCTGTCGTCACCCACTACCGGCTCAAGACAGTCCCGGGGAAGGGCCTCGCGGTCGATCCGGAGGCCCGGCTTGAGGAAGAACTGGTTGTCCGGCCGACCTCGGAGACCATCATCTGGAACACCTATCGCAACTGGGTCCAGAGTTACCGCGACCTTCCCATCCTGATCAACCAATGGTGCAATGTGGTGCGTTGGGAGATGCGCACCCGGCTGTTCCTGCGCACGGCCGAGTTCCTCTGGCAAGAGGGCCACACCGCCCACGCCACCCGTGAGGAGGCCGAGGAGGAGACGCGGCGGATCCTGCTCGACGTTTACAAGCGGTTCGCCGAGGAGTGGATGGCGATACCGGTGCTGGCCGGCCCCAAGAGCGAGGGGCAGAAATTCCCGGGGGCAGTCTACACCCTCTGCATCGAGGCGATGATGCAGGACAAGCGGGCGCTGCAAGCCGGCACCAGCCACTTCCTGGGCCAGAACTTCTCCAAGGTGTTCGACGTCAAGTTCCAGAATCAGGCCGGCCAGCTCGAGTACGCCTGGGCTACCAGCTGGGGCGTTTCGACCCGGCTGATCGGCGCCCTGGTGATGAGCCACAGCGACGACCAGGGCCTGGTGCTGCCGCCGCGACTGGCCCCCATCCACGTGGTCATCGTGCCGATTTACCGGAAGGACCAGGAGCGTGAGGCGGTGCTCGGGGCGGCCCACAAGCTGGCCGACATGCTCCGCGCCCAGCCGGTGAGCGAGTGGCTCAACTACGAACCGTTGACGGTGAAGGTGGACGACCGCGAGCAGTACCAGCCGGGCTACAAGTTCAACGAGTGGGAGCTGCGCGGCGTGCCGGTGCGGGTGGAGTTGGGCCCCAAGGACCTGGCCCAGAACGCCTGCGTGCTGGCCCGGCGCGACCTGCCGGGCAAGGAGGGCAAGCAGATGGGAGTGCCGCTGGCCGAGGCGCCGGACCGCATTCGGATGATCCTGAAGCAGATGCAGGCCGACCTGCTGGAGCGCGCCCGCCGCTTCCGCGACGCCAACAGCTACGAAGTAAACTCGTGGGACGAGTTCAAGCAGATGATCGAGGAACCAGGCGGCTTCCTCTGGGCCCACTGGGACGGCACGCGCGAGACGGAGGACCGGATCGCCGCCGAGACCAAGGCAACCATCCGCTGCATCCCGTTTGACCGGCCTGCCGAGCCGGGCAAGTGCATCCTGACGGGCAGGCCCTCCGCGGGGCGCGTGGTGTTCGCCAAGGCGTACTAGGGTGGTGGGGATGCCATGAACTACACACCGATCCTCGCCACGCTTGGATACATCCTGTCGCCGGACGGCCGGCAAGTGCTGCTGATCCACCGCAACCGCCGACCCGACGACCCGCACTTCGGCAAGTACAACGGCTTGGGAGGCAAGCTCCACCGCGGCGAGGACGTGGTGGCCGGCCTGCGCCGCGAAGTCCGCGAAGAAAGCGGCCTGGAGTGCGAGGCGCTGACGCTGCGCGGCACCATCAGCTGGCCGGGCTTCGGCCCGCATGGTGAGGATTGGTTCGGCTTCATCTTCCTCATCGACCGCTGGAGCGGCCAGCCACGGACCGACAATCCCGAGGGAACGCTCGCGTGGGTGGACATCGCCCGGCTGCCGGAACTGCCTCTTTGGGAGGGGGACCGCTATTTCCTGCCGCTGGTCTTCGACCGCGCCGGCCGCCAGTTCCACGGCGTCATGCCGTATCGCGCCGGCCGGCCGGTGAGCTGGAGTTACAGCTTGATCTGACCGGGATCATCCTTCCACCGCCGCCGGCGGCAGTGCCTTTTGCCGTGGCGGGTTTTCCGGTCGATGCGGTGACACCCTATGTACTCAGCGCCGCCAGGCGCGGGTCACGCGCGTGGTGGTCTTGTACTCCCAGACTTCCCGGCCATTACGGTCCAGCTCGACAGCCCGCTGCTGGGCCATGCAGGTGACCAAGGTGTTGCCGTTGGCCAGGCGGACGGCGACGATCGGCTGATCGACCGTGATTTCCCAGACGATCTGGCCCCGCGGGTCATGCTCCACGACGCGGTTGTTCCTCATCTGCGGCACCAGCACCCGGCGGTTAGGCAGAACCTCGATTCGCCCGCCGAACGTGTGGACCTCGACGGGGAAGCTGTACCGCTCGCTGTTGCCGGTCGGGTCGAGGCGGACGAAACGGCTGGCGCCGCCGTTGCCGCCGGAGACGACCAGGGCAAGGTCGCCGTCGGGCAGGCGCTGGGCCCGCATGATCAGCTCGCCGGCGGGTGGGATATGGCTGAAGACCTCCTTGCCGTTGCGGTCCAGCTCCAGCAACTGCGTCCGGGTGGCGATGAAGGTGTTGCCGTTAGGAAGCCGCTGCGCCACCAGCGGGTCGGGGACCTGCTTCTGCCACAATACCTCTCCCTTGAGGTTGCGCTCCGTGACCTTGTTGCCGGCCTGCTCGGCGATCAGCACCCGCTCGCCGGGGAGAAGCTGAGCATCGAGCGGGAATTGCAGCCCCTCGATCTGCCAGCGCGGCCGGTTCTTGGCGTCCAGCTCCATCAGCCGGCCCTGGTCGAGCAGGATCACCATCGTGTAGCCGTGCAGTTGGGGCGGATCAAGCCGGGCCAGATCGCTCTTCTCGCCCTGCTTGGCCCACCAGTCGGCCCAGGCGTCGCGGTACTTGCGGCGCGAGACGGCATCGCTGCCGGGTGCCGTGGTCGGGGCCTGGTCGCCGGCCAGGCGGTAGAGGAGGTCCTGAATCAGCCAGGTCTTCTCGGCCGGCAGTTCGTCCAGCAACTCGATGAGGACGGGGAAGGCCTTCTTGTCGCGGGCATCGGCCAAAGCCAGGGCGACGGCCAGGCGCACGGTGTGGTCGGGGTCTTCCAGCAACTTTTCGACGGCGGGCCGCAACTCGGCCAGACCGGTCTTGAGCAGGGCGACAGCAGCGGCAGCGCGGCGGACCGGGAGCTTGTCGGTCAGGGCATTGACCAGGGCCGGCTCCGCCTTGCCGTCGCGCAGGGCCAGAGCGGCCAGGGCGCCGCGGACCTCCTCGGCGGCGATCTCATCCTCGGCGGAGGGGAGGTAGGCAAGCAGCACCTCGGCCGCTCCCGCCGGCCGGCGCACGGCCAGCAGCCGGGCGGCCGCGTCCACCAGGGCGCCGCTAGAGCCCTCGCCGATCCGCCGCAGGCACTCCTCGGCCCGGCGCACCACCTCGATGTCGGTGTTTTTCAGCGCCTCGCGCAAGTAAGGGACCGCCGGCGCCCCCAGCGCGACCAGCTGGGACGACGCCCTCTCGCGCACCTCAAACGAGTCGTCGCCCAGCTGGCGGATCAACGTCTTCACCTTGGCCGGGTCGGCGTCGCTGGCGGTGCGCTTGCGGAAGAACTCCAGGAGCGCGGGGCCGTCGGTGGCCAGCTTGGCATCACGGAGGGTCTGCTCATCCCGCGCCACCGGGTCGATCTCGGCGGCGATTGCCGCTCCGGCCAGTACCAGCACACTCCCCACGATTACCCACCAACGTAGCCGCACGGCCGCTTGTTTCCCGCGCATAATGTGCTCTCCTCATGCAACCCGGTCCTTGATGCTCACCGCCGCCGCACCCGCCCCGGCCGGCCGCCGGTCTTGTGCTCCCAGACCACCTTACCTGAGCGGTCCAATTCTTGCAGCTGGAAGGTGCCGTATGACGACACCAAGGTGTTGCCGTTGGCCAGGCGGATCGCGGCGAGCGGCTGCGACACCGACGCCTCCCAGACCACCTTGCCCTCCGGGTCGTACTCCACCACCTTGTTATTGTTGTACTGCGGAATCAGTACCCGGCCGTTGGGCAGGACCTCCAGACTGCCGATGGCCACATTGCCGACCGCGAACCTCTTCAGCTCCTTGCCAGCGGCGTCCATCTTGATACATAGCCCCGTCGAGGTGGTGCAGACGATCTGGCCGTCGCGCAATTTGTGGGCGGCCATCAGATCGCCGTTGGGCCGGTTGATCACCAGGACCTCTTTGCCGGCCGGATCGACCTCCAGGATTTGCATCCGGGTGGCGATGAAGGTGTTGCCGTTGGGCAGGCGTTGACAGCTGACCGCCGGGGCCCCCAGCTGCTTCTGCCAGAGGATCTCGTTCTTCAGGTTGCGCTCGGTCACGCGGTTGCTGTTGTACTCGGCGATCAGCACCCGGTCGCCGGGCAGGACGTGAAAGTCGGCCGGGTATTGTAGCCCGTCGAGCTGCCAGCGCACCTTACCATCGCGCCCCAACTCGACCACCTGGCCATTTTCGATCAGGGCGAATGCCGTGTAGCCGAGCTGGCGCGGCGCGCCGGGGACCAGGCGGACCAACTCGATGGCCGGGCCGTGCTCGCGCCACCAGGCGGCCCAGGCATCGCGGCACTTCTGCCGGCTCGCCTCATCGCGGCCCAGGGTTACTTTCGGCGCGCGCTCGCCGGCGAGCTGATGCAGGAACGACTCGGCTTGTTCCGCCTGGCCCGGGGGTAGCTCCGCCAGCAGGCTGATCAACACCGGCACTGCTTCCTTCTCCCGGTCCGCGGCCAGAGCCAGGGCAACGCGGAGACGCACGGCCGGCTCGGGGTCGTGCAGCAGCTTGCGGACTGCCGGCCGGACTTCCGCCAGCCCGGCCTGACACAATGCGGCGGCTGCAGCGGCGCGCCGCGCCGGAACCTTGTCGTCCAGGGCGCGGAGCAGGGCCGGGTCGGCCTTACCGTCGCGCCGGGTGATGGCGGCCAGGGCGGCCTGGACCTCGCCGGCCACTCCTTCGTCTTCCGCCGACGGCAGGTAAGCCAGCAACGTCTCGACCGTGCCCGGCGGTCGGCGCAGGGCGGCCAGTCGGACCGTCACCGGCGACAGAGGCGACAGCTTTTCCTTTTCAATGGCGTCGAGGCATTTGCGGGCACGCTGGCTGACCTCGGCATCAGGGTTGCCCGCCGCCTGGCGAAGGAAGGGGACAGCGGCGGTACCCATCTCCAACAGTTCGGCCGTCGCTTTTTCGCGGACTTCAAAGGAGTCGTTGCCGAGTTGGCGGATCAGCACCAGGGCGCGCTCGCGGGCAGCATCGGTCAGCGTCCGTTTCTTGAACTCGTCCAGCAGCGCTGGACCCTCGGTCGCCTGCCACCAGGCGGCCCAGGCATCGCGGCACTTCTCCTGCGCGGCTTGGTCGGTGCCCAGCGTCACCTTCGGCGCCTGCTCGCCGGCCAAGGTGTGCAGATAGTCTTCGGCGTGCTGGGCCAAGTGGGGCGGCAGCTCGGCCAGCAGTGTGATCAGCGTGGAAACGGCCGTCGGCTCACGGAGGTTGGCCAGCGCCAGGGCGACGCGCAGCCGCACCACAGGGCGCGGGTCGTGCAGCAATTTGACCAACCCGGGGCGGGCCTCCTCGACGCCGGCCTGCCCCAGCGCCTCGGCGGCGACGGCGCGGCGGAGCGGCAATGGGTCCTCCAGCGCCCGCAGCAGCACCGGTTCCACCTTGTCGCCGTGCCGCGCGACGGCGGCCAGGGCGTTCCGGATTTCCTCGATGACGCTCTCGTCGTCGGCGAACGGCAGATAGTCCAGCAGTACTTCGGCAGCGCCCGGCGGTCGGCGGAGGGCCACCAAGCGGGCCACGGCCGCTGGCAAGATGGTTGCCTTGGGGCCGTCGAGGAATTCCAGGCAGCGCCGGGCCCGGATTGACAACTCAGTGTCATCCGTCTCGCGGGCGGCCTGGCGCAGCCAAGGGAGGGCGAGCGGTCCCAGGGCCACCAACTCTCCGGCGGCCTGCTCCGCCTTCTGCGGCGAGGGGTCACCCAGCTGCCGAACCAGCGAGCGGATCTTCTCCTGGTCGGCGGTCACGGTGGTGCGGAGGCGGAAGAATGCCAGCAGCGCCGGGCCGTCGGTGGCCAACCCCGCCGCGCGCAGCGTCTGCTCCTCAGTCGGCGCGAAATCATCGGCAGCGGCCGGCGCAGCGCCGGCCAGGAGCAAACCGGCAAACCCGATCACGACCAGGGATGATAGACGCATGGCAGAAGTCTCTTACGTCGAGGCGCGGGGGTCGTTCGTGTTTGCCGCCTGGGACCTCGCGCTAAGAGGCGCTAACTTTTGGGCGAGCGGCCGGTGTTAACCGGCCGGTTGACACCGGCCGCTCGCCCAAAAGGCGGCCTCAGCGCCGCCGGGCCCGCCAAGGGTTGAAGTTCTCCTTGTGCTCCCAGACCACCTTACCCGCGCGGTTCAACTCCACGATCCGCTGGCCGGCGGCGCTGCTGACCAGGGTATTGCCGTTGGGCAATCGCTGCACGCTGCTGGGCATCGGCACGGCTGCTTCCCAGACCCGCTTCCCTTCCGCGTTGTACTCCGCCACCCGGTTGGCGTTGTACTCGGGGACCAGCACCCGGTCATTGGGGAGAAAGTGGATGCCGTTGGTGTAGAATGGGAACGGGCCGATCCGGAAGCTCTTCACTTCCTTGCCGCGGGCATCGAGGCGGATGTACGTCCAGGAGTAGGTGAGCAGGGCGATCTGGCCGTCGGGCCGTTTGTGGGCCGCCATGATATCGTTGCCCGGCCGGCTGTAGCTGAAGACCTCCTTGCCGTTGCGGTCCACTTCCAGCAGCAGTCCGCGGCCGGCCAGGAAGGTGTTGCCGTTGGGCAACCGCTCCGCCGCCAGCGGCAGATTGATTTGCTTCTGCCAGATGATGTTCCCCTTCAGGTCACGTTCGCTTACCTGGGAGATCCCCTGCTCGACGATCAGCACGCGTTCGCCCGGCACCACCTGGGCGTCGGAGGGGTTTTGCAAGCCGAGGATCTCCCAGCGAAGCTTGCCGGCGGCGTCGATCTCCGCGACCCGGCCGCCGCGACGGGCCTGGCTGTACTGTTCCACCACCAGCGTGTAGCCGAGCAGCCGTTGGGCCGCATCCAGCCGGGCCAGATCAATGCTGTGGCCGTGCTCGTTCCACCAGGCGGCCCAGGCATCGCGGCACTTCTCGGGTGAGCCCCCCTCGCCTCCCAGCAGAATGTCCGGCGCCTGGTCGCCTGCCAGGCTGCGCAAACACGACTCCACCTGCACGCCCAGCTCGGGGGGCAGCTCGGCCAGCAGAGAGATCAGCACGGGGACGGCCTGGCGGTCCCGGGCATGGGCCAGGGCCAAGGCGACGCGCAGGCGGACAGTCGGTTCGGGATCGTGCAATAGCCGGCGCACTGCTTGCCGCTGCTCTGTCGCTCCGCCCCGGCAGAGGGCCTCGGCCGCCGCCGCCCGCCGCTCCGCTACCTGATCTTCCAACGCATTGACCAGGGCCGGATCGGGCTTGCCGTCCTGGTAGGCCAGGGCCGCCAGCGCCGCCTGGATCTCGCCGGCCATGCTCTCGTCCTCGACCGAGGGGAGGTAAGCCAACAGCGCCGCGACGGCGCCGGCCGGTCGGTGCAGGGCCAGCAGTCGGGCCGCCGCCGCGGGCAGCGGGGCCGATCTCTCCCGCTCAAGCAGTTGCAAGCACTGCCGCGCTCGGTCACGGGCGCGGAAGCCGCTGTCATTGGCCGCCCGGCGCAGCAGTGGCACGGCAGCGCTGCCCATCGTCAGCAGCTCAGCCACGGCCTGCTCGCGCGCCGCCGGGCTGGGATCATCCAGTTGTCGGATCAGACCGGCGATCTTTTCGCGGTCGGCATCGCTGGGCGTCCGCTTGCGGAATTCCTCCAGGAGGAGCGGCCCATCCGTGCCACGCCACCAGGCGGCCCAGAGGTCGCGCCGCAGCCGCCGGGAAAGGTTGTCGTTGCCGGGCGGGACGGTGATGGCCCACTCGCCGGCCAGACGGGTCAGGAACTCCTCCGCTGGCCGGGCCTGCTCGGGCGACAACTCGGCCAGCAAGTCGATCAACACCGGGACGGCGGCGGCATCGTTGGCCTGGGCCAGGGCCAGAGCGGCCTGGAGGCGCACGCTGGCCTTGGGGTCGTGCAGCAGTCGGCGCACGGTTGGCCGATGTTCGGCCCCGCCGACCCGGCTGAGTACCAGCGCCGCGCCCGCCCGGCGGGTGGCAATGGGGTCTTCCAGGGCCCGAAGCAGGGCCGGCTCCGGTTTGCCGTCGCGCAGGGCCACAGCCGTCAGGGCCTGGATGACTTCCTCAGCCACCTGGTCGTCATCGGCAAAGGGGAGGTACGCCAGCAGCACCTCGGCTGCGCCGGGCGGCCGGAACAGGGCCAGCACCCGCGCCGCGGCGCCGACCAGCGCTGCCGCTTCGGGGCCTTCGATCAGCTCCAGACAACGGCGGGCACGCTCAGCGACCTCGGGGTTGTCAAGGTCGTTGGCGGCCCGGCGCAGCAGGGGAACAGCCATCGGACCGTAGCTGACCAACTCGGCGAAGGCGCGGTCCTGGGCCGCGGTCGAGGAATCGGCCAACTGTCGGACCAGAGCGGTCAGAGTCTTCTCCGGCACGTCGGCCGGGGTGCGCTTGCGGAAGAACTCCACCAGGGCGGTCCCGCTTGGGGGCAGACGGGCTAACTTCAGGGCCTGTTCGTCAGCGGCAGCGATGGTTGGGCCATCGACTCCGGCAGCCGGGGCGGTCTGACCCGGGATGAGGGCCAACAGCAGCAGGAGCACCGGGGCGAATCGACCGCGGGGCATGGTGAGCACTCCACACGAAACCGGAATCGGCAGGGCCAGTGTCGATGATAAACCACCGCCTTCGCTGTCGGGAGAGGAAATTGCCAGCGCAACCTCCCCGCACAATCTGGGGTCCCGAACCGCAGCGACGCCCGTCACCCATCGCGGACGCATTGGGCACGGATAGCGACGCGCCAGACGCAGCCGAACTCGCCCGACTTCGGGCATGCTTCCCGACATTCGGCTATCTCCGCGCTGGAGGATTAATCCTTGCTAGCGCCGATGCAGTAGAGGTGGCGCTCGGTGCGCAGCAGCAGTCGGCCGGCCGAGATCGCCGGCGAGGCGAGGGTGTACTCTTCCAGTGCGTTGCGTGCCAGCACCTCGAAGCGGGGGCCGGCCCGGACCACGAACGTGGTGCCGTCCTCGTTGGTGCAGTAAACCTTGCCGTCGCCGGCCACCGGCGAGGCGATGAACTTCCCGTCCAGCCGCTCTCGGTATTGCAGCTTGCCGGTCGCCGCCTCGTAGCAACTCAGGATCCCCTGCTCGGTATGAACATAGAGGTAATCGCCGTACAACACCGGCGAGCAGACGTAAGGGCCGCCCCGTTTGTGCTGCCAGACCACATGGGTGGCGGTCACGTCACCGCGGCCGCCGGGGCGCACTGCTAGCGTTGGGCCGTCCTTCCCCGAGGTCGCGAAGATCAGGCCGCGGCCAAAGACCGGCGAGGGCGTCACCCACGCAGTCATGCCTCCCACCTGCCACAGCTCCTTGCCCGTTTCCGGGTCGTAGCCGCGCAGGCGTTCCTCACCATTGACGACCAACTCCTGCCCGCCGTCGGCGGTGGGGACCAGGATCGGCGTGCTCCAGGAGCGATAGAGTTTGTGACGGTCGGTCTTCCAGAGCGGCTTGCCGGTTTTCAGGTCCAGGGCGAGCAAGAACGAGTCGAATGACCGGAACCGGTCGCCGTCATGGTCGCAGACCAGGAACACCCGGTCGCGTCCGAGAACCGGCGATGAGGCGAGTCCCAACTCGGAGTCGAACTCGGGCAGTTCGTGCCGCCAAAGCTGCCTGCCGTCCCGGTCATAACAGACGACACCGGCATTGCCGAAGAAGGCGACCACATGCCGGCCGTCGGTCGCCGGGGTCGGCGCTGCGTGCCCCGTCATCGCGGAGGTCTGCTCGGGATGCGGGTGCCGGACCTCGCCGGTCCAGAGGAATCGGCCGCTAGGGAAGTCGAGGCAATGCACCACTCGACGCGTCCCGCCGTCGAAGGCCGAGGTCAAAAAGACGCGGTCCTCCCAGACGACCGGTGAGGAGAACCCTTCGCCGGGGACCCGCACTTTCCAGCGGACATTTTCTTTCTTGCCCCAGCGCTGAGGCAGCGGCGACTCGCTGGAGACAGCGTTCCCATCCGGCCCCCGCCAGCGCGGCCAGTTCTCCGCCCGGCAGAAGAGCGAGTGGACCATCAGGACCAGGACCGACAGGAGATAGACGGAGGTCTTCACGGCAGCGCCTTTCCAGGTTGGCAGACAATCCCTTTGAGGAGGCGAGTGTCCCGGCGAGCGGCCGGTGTCAACCGGCCGGTTCCCAGCGAGCGGCCGGTGTCAACCGGCCGGTTCCCAGTGAGCGGCCGGTGTCAACCGGCCGGTTCACACCGGCCGCTCGCCACCGGCCGCCTTGCCCGAAGGAGAAGGAACTCTCACTCCAGCGG
>DATLYH010000339.1:0-111569 GCA_035575035.1 Gemmataceae bacterium | reverse complement strand
CTGACCATCCTGGCCACCGCCCTGATCGACACCGGCTCGCGGATGGACGAGGTGATCTTTGAGGAGTTCAAGGGGACCGGCAACATGGAACTCCACCTCGACCGCCGCCTGGTCGATAAGCGGGTCTGGCCGGCCATCGACGTGAACCGTTCCGGCACGCGCAAGGAGGAGCTGCTGCTCGACCCGGAGGAACTGCGGCGGATTTACATCTTGCGGAAGGTGTTGAGCGACATGAACCCGGTTGAGGCAATGGAGCTCTTGACCAACCGCATGGCCCGCACCAAGAGCAACGCCGAGTTCCTGATGAGCATGAATCTAGCTTAGTCATTCGTCATTAGTCGTTTGTCATTGGGCTGCAAGTCACCGGGGTCGGCCCCGCCGAGCAGATGACGAATGACGAATGACGAATGACGAATGACGAATGACGAATGACTACTTACGAAGGCACCTTCACGCCGCCGCCAGGACGTTTCGTCCTGGTGGCGGCGCGCTTTAATCACTTCGTTGTCGAACACCTGGTCGCGGGCGCCGTGGACGGCCTGAAGCGGCACGGCGTCAGCGACGAGGCCATCGACCTGGTCTGGGTACCCGGCTCGTTCGAAATCCCCCTTGTTGCCAGGCGGCTGGCCGGCAGCGGTCGGTACGCCGCCGTCATTTGTTTGGGAGCGGTCATCCGCGGCGACACCGACCATTACGATTACGTCGCCGGCGAGGCGGCCAAGGGGGTCAGTCAGGCGGCCCTGGCCACCGGCGTGCCGGTCGTCTTCGGCATTCTGACGTGCGACACCCTGGAGCAGGCGATCAATCGGGCCGGTGCCAAATCGGGCAACAAGGGCTTCGAGGCGGCAATGACGGCTATCGAGATGGTCAATCTACTGCAAAAGCTGCCGGACCGGTGAAGGTGGCAAAGAAAGCCTCTGAACGGAACCGAGCACCGGGACGTGATGATTTTAGCGACGAGGATGGGGCAGCCCCGTCGCGCACGCTTCAGGCTCCGACAGCGCACGTTCCGATAACCGTGAACCGTCCTAATCCGTTGTGCCGAGCAGGGCGATGGGCACCTCGATCAGCGTGGGCTGGCCGGAGGCGAACGCTTGACGCACGGCCGGGGCCAGGTCCTCGACCTTCTCGACGAGCACGCCACGGGCGCCGAAGCCCTGGGCGACCCGGACGTAATCCACCGGCCCCAGCAGGCTGGCAATCGGCTCGCCCAGCGACCGCTTCTGGCCGCTGGCCACGATCCCCCAAGCCTCATCATCGGCCAGCACAATGACAATCGGGGCCTTGTGCCGCACGGCGATTTCCAATTCCGCGATGGTGAAGCCGATCGCCCCATCGCCCGAGAGGAGCAGGACCGGCCGGTCGGGATGAAGCAACTTGACGGCGATGGCGGCCGGCAGCCCCCAGCCGACCACGGCGCTGGCTCCGCAGGTCAGCCAGTGGCCCGGGTAGCGGTCCCAGAAAGCCACATGGGCCCACTGGCCGATGTTGCCCCCGTCGATGAGGAAGAGCACGTCATCGGTCAGCACGGGCCGCAGGCCCTCGACCAGGTGCTGCCCTGTCAACGGCGGTGCTGCTGGCAACCTGGCCCAGCGGGCGCGGAACTTGCGATTGCGCGCCTGCGCCTCTTTCAGCCAGGCCGACCGGGCCGGCAAGTGGCGGCGCAGCCATTCTTCCCACAGCTGCTTCAGCACCACCCCGGGATCGCCGAGGAGCCCCAGGTCCGGCCGAGCGCCCTGGTTCAACTCCGCGGGGTCTCGGTCGATCCGCACCACCCGAGCCTTGGCCGAGATGGCCGGCGGCTTCAGGTAGCCGACGCGGTAATCGACCCGCGCGCCGACCAGCAGGAGCAGGTCAGCGTCGCTGAGCAGCGGCGGCGCACCGCTAGCGCCGCCGATGACGCCCATGAACTCCGGCATGGGCCGGCTGACGGCGCCGCGGTCCCAGATGGGCGTCACCACCGGCAGCCCGATCGCGGCGGCCAGGTTCCGCAGCGGCTCCTCGGCGTCGGCGTAGAACACGCCACTACCCGCAATCAACAGCGGTCGCTCGGCGCGGGCCAGCAGGTCCACCGCCTCACGGACCAGCTCCGGCTCGGCAGCAGCGCGCGGGGCGGTCGGCGGTCTGCCGTTCTCGATCTCGGCCAGCCAGCGCTGCACGTCCGCTTCCTTGACGGGAGCCTGTAAAACATCGGAGGGAATGGTCAGGTGGACCGGCCCGGGCCGTCCGCTGAGAGCAGCGGAGAATGCCTCGTGTACCGCCAGGGCGATGCGCTCGGGCCGATCGACCCGTTGAGCCAGTTTGCAGATGGGCCGGGCCAGGGCAACATGGTCGAGGTCCTGGAAATTGCCCATGCCAGCGGTCCGGCTGTCGCTGGCGCCGGTGATGAGGAGCATGGGCGAGCCGTCGAAGTAGGCGTTGGTCACACCGGTCAGGGCGTTGACATGGGCGACGCCGCTGGAGGAAGTGCAGACACCGACGCGGCGGGTTAGCCGGCCGATGGCGTCGGCCATGTAGCCGGCGGCCTGCTCGTTGCGGACATCAATCAGCCGCAGGCCCTGCTTTTTGCAGGCGACGTAAAGGGGGTCCAGACCGTTCCCGCACAGGGTGGTCACAAAGGGGACGCCCTGCGCCTTCAGCTGTCGCACCAACAGATCGGCCCCGTTCATGGCTGTGTTCCTTTTCTCCGACGAAGACAGTGGGTGATCTACGGCGCCCCGAGTCTATCCGACCGGCCGGCCGGTGCCAATCCCCCTCCGAAGGCCGGCCGAGCAGAGCGCACCATCCGAGGGCAGAAAAGTCAAGGAAGTGAGCGGTGTCCTGAACGCTGCTCTCTGAGGAACGGCCGATCTCAAGCGATCAGGTTTGACATAGGTATGTCACCACCGGATGCTGCGGCCCCCGTCCCTCAGGAAGTGCCCTTTGAGCTGCGTTCTCTTGTTTCTCCATTGGCCGCGGCGATCAACGCTGGTCATGTGACCGGGGCGCCTCGCTATCCGGCTTCCGCGCTCGCCGGCGCGCTCCGTTGGGGGTCTTGCTCAGCATCGGCTCCACCTCCTCCACGAAGTCGCTGACGTCCTTGAACTCGCGGTAGACCGAGGCATAGCGCACGTAAGCAACCTGGTCGATCTTCTGCAAGTGTTCCATCACCAACTCGCCAAGTTCGGATGAGGGAACCTCAGTGAAGAAGCGAGAATAGACGTAGGTCTCGATCTGCCGGACGATCGCTTCGATCTGGTCGCTGCTGATCGGGCGCTTACCGCAGGCTAGCTCCAGACTGCGGCGCAGCTTGGCAGGGTCGAACGGCTCGCGCGACCGGTCCTTCTTCACCACCTTCAGCGGTGTTTCTTCGACCTGTTCGATGGTCGTCACGCGGCGTTTGCAGACATGGCAGACCCGGCGGCGGCGAATGGGGAAGCCGCCATCGTGGCTGCGCGAATCGACGACCGCGAAGTCACCGGCCTTGCAGAATGGACACTTCATGAGTCATCCCGCTCTGGGCCCTGGATACGGCAGCGCTGGCATTCTAACAGAAGGCGCGGCCGGCGTGCAAATCCGAGGACCCGGCGGGATACCGTGCCGTGCAGGCGGCGCCCCGCCCCTGGAGGCCGGAAGCGTTCGCGAAGACGGCCAGCAAAGGCGGCCCGGAAAGCCCGAGGTGCCGGCGAGGATCGTGGCCGCGGCCTTTGCCGGCGATGCCAGCCTCCATCCCCCGGCCTGAGGCCCGCCCACAGACCGGCCCCCGGCTCTTCCCGCTGGAGCGGACAGGCTTTCCGGGTTACAGTTCTGCCCGTGCCGACGAAAATAGAGAGACTGGCCGAATCGGCCCGGTTCCTTAGAACAGGAACCAGCCGGACCGAGCCGACCGCCCCGGCCGGCCTGTGCTGATCCGCTTACATGCGCCATCCTGAGGATGCTCTTCATGAGAGTGCTTCTCGTCGCGGCTCTCTTGCTGGTGCCGTTCCTGAAACCCGCCGCCGCGGACGAGCCGCCGCGGCCGATCAAGCTCCTGTTCCTCGGCGACAACGGCCATCACCGTCCGGCCGAGCGCTTCCGCCAGCTCCAGCCGGTTCTTCAGAAACGCGGCATCGACCTCACCTATACCGACAAGGTCGAGGCGCTTGACCCCAAGGTCCTGGCCTCCTACGACGGGCTGATCATCTACGCCAACCACACCCGCATCACCCCCGAGCAGGAGAAGGCGCTGCTTGACTTTGTCGAGGGGGGCAAGGGGTTCATCCCCATCCACTGCGCCTCGTACTGCTTCATCAAGTCGGAGAAGTACGTCGAGCTGGTCGGGGCCCAGTTCCAGCGCCACGGCACCGGCACCTTCCGCACCCTCATTGCCGAGCCGGACCATCCGGTGATGAAGGGCTTCGCCGGCTTCGAGAGTTGGGACGAGACCTACGTCCACACCAAGCACAATACGAAGGACCGTACCGTCCTGGAATACCGCGTCGAGGGAGATGCCAAGGAACCGTGGACCTGGGTCCGCACCCAGGGGAAGGGGCGCGTTTTCTACACCGCCTGGGGGCACGACCACCGTACCTGGGGCAACCCGGGCTTCCATGACTTGATTGAGCGCGGCATCCGCTGGGCCGTCGGCAGAGACCCAGCTGCGGCGCCGGCGGCCCAGGCGGAAGCGCCGTTCCCGGTCCCTGAGATGACGCCGAAACGAACCGACGTGAAGCCGTTCGAGTACATCGACGTCGGCAAGAAGATCCCCAACTACATCCCCGGAAGGCAGTGGGGCACCCAGGGGGAGCCGTTCAGCCAGATGCAGAAACCGCTGCCGCCGGAAGAATCGATCAAGCACCTGGTTGTCCCGAAGGGGTTCCGGGCCGAGTTGGTCGTCTCGGAGGAACTGCTCGGCGGCGGCAAGCCGATCTGCATGAACTGGGACGAGCGCGGCCGGCTCTGGGTTGCCCTGACCTACGACTATCCGAACGACCTCCAGCCCCCCGGCCAGGGCCATGATCGTCTGGTTGTCTGCGAGGATACCGATGGCGACGGCCGGGCCGACCGGTGTACCGTCTTCGCCGATAAACTGAGCATCCCCACCAGCCTGATGTTTGCCCGCGGCGGCGTGGTGGTGTTCGACGCCACCGAGACGGTCTTTTTGAAGGACACCGACGGCGATGGCAAAGCCGACGTGCGCCAGTTCCTGTTCGGCACCTGGTCGCAGCGCGACACCCACGGCGGCCCGAGCAACATGCAATACGGCCTGGATAACTGGATCTGGGCCATGCAGGGCTATAACTTCTCGCGGCTGACTGTCGGCGGCGAGACGCACCAGTTCCGCCAGGGGTTCTTGCGCTTCACTCCTCCCCGTCCTGTCTCCTCCCCTGACGGGAAGGGCGAAAAAATGGAGGTCGCAAAGCTGGAATTCATCCGCTCGACCGACAACAACACCTGGGGCCTGGGCATCAGCGAGGAGGGGATTGTCTTCGGCTCGACAGCCAACCGCAACCCGAGCGTCTACATGCCGATCCCCAACCGCTACTACGAGGCGGTCCGCGGCTGGGCCCCGTCGCTGATGCTCCGCACCATTGCCGACACCTACCGCTTCAAGCCGATCACCGACCGGGTGCGTCAGGTCGATCAGCACGGCGGCTACACCGCGGCGGCCGGCCATGCCCTGTACACGGCCCGCAACTACCCGCCGGAATACTGGAACCGCACCGCCTTCGTCAGCGACCCGACCGGGCACCTGGTCGGCACCTTCGTGCTGCGGCGCGAGGGGAGCCATTTCCGGTCGAGCAATCCATTCAATCTGCTGGCCAGCGACGACGAGTGGACCGCCCCGATCATGGCCGAGGTCGGCCCGGACGGCAACGTCTGGGTCATCGACTGGTACAACTTCATCGTCCAGCACAACCCGACGCCGATCGGCTTCAAGACCGGCCGTGGCGCCGCCTACGAGACCGACCTCCGTGACAAGAAGTACGCCCGGATCTACCGGATCGTTTATGAGGGGAACAGGGAACAGGGGTCAGGGGTCAGGGGTCAGGGGACAGAAGTCAGAAATCAGGGGGCGGAGGTCAAGAGGTTCTCGCTGGCGGGAGCGACGCCGTTGCAGCTGGTGGACGCACTCCGCAACGACAATCTCTTCTGGCGCCGGCACGCCCAACGGCTGCTGGTGGAGCGCGGCCAGACGGACGTTGTGCCGGCGCTGCTGACCCTGGCTCGTGATCCAGGCGTTGATGCCATCGGCCTGAATGTCGGTGTGATCCACGCTCTGTGGACCCTCCACGGCCTGGGCGTGCTGGACGGCTCGAATGCCGAGGCCACCGCAGTTGCCTATGCGGCGCTGAAGCACAAGTCCGCCGGCGTTCGCCGCAACGCGGTCCAGGTGCTGCCGCGGGATGGCCGGTCGATCGCGGCCATCCTGGACGCTGGCCTGCTGCGCGACCCGGACGCCCAGGTCCGATTGATGGCCCTGCTGGCCCTGGCCGATCTGCCGCCCACGCCGGCGGCCGGCGAGGCCATCGTCACCGCCCTGAGCGATCCGGCCAACGCGGCCGACCGCTGGATTCCCGACGCCGCCATCTGCGCGGCCGCTAACAATGCCGAGTACTTCCTGCGGGCGCTGGCGGCCGCCCCTCTCCCCTCTCCCCCATCCGATGGAGGAGAGGGTAGGGTGAGGGGGGCCCCCTCTGAGAAGCTGCTGACGGCCGCGGCGATCGTCGCCGAACACTATGCCCGCGGCGGACCGGTCGATTCGGTGGGGGCCCTCATCACGCGCCTGGCGGATGCCGATGGGCCGACGGCCGACGCCGTTGTCCGCGGCCTGGCGAAGGGGTGGCCCGTGAAGCAGCCGCCCCGGCTCGACGAGCAAATCGAGCAGGACCTGGAACGGCTCCTGTCCCGGCTCGCACCGGACCGGCGCGGCTTGCTGATCAACCTGGCCACCGCCTGGGGGAGCAAGCGATTCGAAAAATACGCCGCTGGTGTGGTCAGCACTCTGCTTGCCCGGATCAAGGATGAATCGCTGCCGGCCTCGGAGCGGATCGCCAGTGCCCGCGAGCTGATTGGACACCGGGCGGCCGACAAGCAAACGGTGCAGACGCTGCTCGATCTGATCACGCCCCGCACGCCGCCGGAGCTAGTCACCGGCCTGCTCCAGGCGCTGCAAGCCAGCGAGGCTCCTGAAACGGGTCGGCTGCTCCTGGAGCGGCTGCCCGGGCTGACGCCCGCAGCGCGGTCGGCCGGCCTCGCCGTGCTCCTGAGCCGGTCGGAGTGGACCCGCACGCTCCTGGAGGGCGCCGACGCGGGGACGGTGCAACTGGCTGACCTGTCGCTCGACCAGAAGCAAGCCCTGGCCGAGCACCCCGACCGCGCCATCCGGGACCGGGCCCGGGAATTGCTGAAGCGGGGCGGCGCTCTGCCGAATCCCGACCGCCAGAAAGTGCTGGAAGAATTGCTGCCGATCACCCAGGTCAAGGGGGACCCCGAGGCCGGCAAGGCGGTCTTCAAGAATCACTGCGCTAAGTGCCATGTCCACGGTGGCGAGGGCCAGCGGGTCGGCCCCGACCTGACCGGGATGGCGGTCCATCCCAAGGAGGAATTGCTCACCCAGATCATCGACCCCAGCCGCAGCGTCGAGGGGAACTTCCGCGCCTACACTGTGGCGACGCGGCGCGGTCAGGTTTTCACCGGTCTGCTGGCCTCCGAATCCCGGACGGCAATCGAGCTATTCGACGCCGAAGGGAAGAAGCAGACCATTCTGCGAGCGGACATCGAGCAGCTGGAGGCGACAGCCAAGTCGCTGATGCCCGACGGCTTCGAGAAGCAACTCAGCCGCAAGGACCTGGCCGACCTGTTGGAATTTCTAACGCAGCGCGGCAAGTACCTGCCGCTTCCCCTCGATCGGGCTGCCACCGCCGTCAGCACGCGCGGCATGTTCAACAGTGAGGAGAGCCGGGCCGAGCGCCTGGTCTTCGCCGACTGGGGGCCGAAGATTTTCGAAGGGATTCCGTTCCAACTTATCGACCCGCAGGGGGACCGGGTGCCTAATGTGGTCCTGTTGTACGGCCCGCAGGGCAAGCTGCCGCCCAAGATGCCCCGCTCGGTGAGCCTGCCGTGCAACACGCCGGCGAAGGCGATCCACTTCCTCAGTGGGGTCAGCGGTTGGGGCCACCCCTATGGCGAAAAGGGCTCGGTGTCGCTGATCGTTCGGCTGCACTATGCCGACGGCCAGACCGAGGACCATCCCCTGCGGAACGGTGAGCACTTTGCCGACTACATTCGCCGCGTTGATGTGCCGGGGTCGAAGTTTGCCTTTGATCTCCGCGGCCGTCAGATCCGTTACCTGGCGATTCAGCCGAAGCGGCCGGACAAGATCGAACGGATCGAGTTGATCAAGGGACCGGACGACACCGCCCCGGTGGTCATGGCCGTGACCGTCGAGACGCCGGATTGAACCGAGCCGGGAGCGTCAGCGACCGCGAGATCAGAGCCGGGAGCGTCAGCGACCGGTGGGCTCTTACTCGTGGCGGAGGGCCTCGATCGGGTCGAGTAGGGCGGCCCGGCGCGCAGGGTACAGTCCGAAGATCACCCCCACCCCGATCGCCACCACCAACGATAGGAAGATCGACGGCACGTGGATCCGCGCGGGCAGGTGCATCTCCCAAACCCACCGCGCCAGGAGCGGCACCAGGTAGGCGATCCCCAGGCCGAGCAGCACCCCGAACAGGCCGCCCACCGCCGTCTGCACCACCGATTCCACCAGGAATTGCAGGGTGATGTCTCGCCGCTTCGCCCCTAGGGCCCGCCGGATGCCGATCTCGCGCGTCCGCTCCGTCACCGTCGCCAGCATGATGTTCATGATCCCGATGCCGCCGACCACCAGCGAGATCGACGCGATCAATACCAGCAGCATCTTGTAGCGGTTCTTGGCCCGTTCCGCCTCCTCCAGGCGGTCGAGCGGCACCGTCACCAGGGTGTCGGGCTTGGGATGCCGCGACAGGACCTCCTCGATCAGCTTGCCGGTCGGCCGCACCTTGTCGATGTCCGAGACGGTCAACGTCACCTGGTGCAGGTAGACCATCTCGCCCATGCGCGTCCCCGACTGGCGGATGTAAATTCGCAGCCCGTAGCGGCCGCGGCAAGTCGTCAGCGGGATGTAGACGTCATTGTTGAAGTCTTCCACCGCCTGGCCGCCCGCCATGCTCAAGGGGGTCCGCTCCTTCAGGACACCGACCACCACATAATAATAGTTCTGCAAACGAATGGTCTGCCCAATGGGGTCCTCGAAGGGGAAAAGCCGTTCAGCAACGTTGGACCCGAGCACAGCCACGTTGCGAATCCAGAAGTCGTCATCGTCGGTGAGGAAGCGCCCCGCCGCCATCTCCAACTTGTGGATCTCGGCGTACTGAGGGGTGGTGGCGACAACTCGGCCGTTGTGGATGCGGGAGAGGTAGCGGATGTCTTGGGGAAAGATGCGCATCGGCACCAGCCGGGTGACGCTGGGGATGCTCTCGAAGAACTCGTAGTCGCGCGGGGTGATGCCGTAAGCGGCGAAGAAGGCGACCGACTGCTGGCTGGCGGAGTCATCAGGCGGCTTGACGCTGCGGACGATGATATTGGTTGCCCCTTGGCGCTTGATGTCCTCCAACGCGTCGTGCATGCTCCCCTCGCCGAAGGCCATCAGCGCGATGACGGCGGCGGTGCCGATGATGATGCCGAGCACGGAGAGAAAGGCCCGCAGCTTGTGTAGCCAGAGGCTGCGCAGGGCCAACAGCAGGCTGCGCCGCCCCTTGTCCCAGCCGAGCATTGGCACTACCAACAGGGCGAGCACGCCCAGGGTCACGATGATGGAAATCAGTTGCATGGATGAAAGATTCGAGCCTTCAGGGTCGCCTCAGAAACTTTCGCCTCGGCGGCTCAAACCGCCTCCCGCCCCTCGCGCGGCGAGGCGGCGAACGCCTCCGCCAGCCCGGGGAGGGCCTCGGCCACGGACGCTGCCGGGACGTGGAGGTGGTCATTCCGCTCGTCCGACTCGATCCGGCCGTCACGCATGCGCACCACTCGCTTGGCCCAGGCGGCGATGTCGTTTTCGTGCGTCACCATGATGATGGTCTTGCCCAGGTGGCTCAGCTTGGTCAGTAACAGCATGATCTCATCGCTGGTCTTGGAGTCGAGGTTGCCGGTCGGCTCGTCAGCCAGGATGACGTGCGGGTCGTTGACCAAGGCGCGGGCAATGGCAACGCGCTGCTGCTGCCCGCCGGACAGCTGCATCGGCCGGTGCCCCAGCCGGTCGCCCAGCCCAACCATCTGGGCCAACTCGATGCAGCGCTGTCGCGAAGCGGCGGTCAGGCGGGTTCCCTGGTAAAGCAGGGGCACCTCGATATTCTCAACCACGGTGTACTGCGGCAACAGGTTGTATGACTGAAAGATGAAGCCGATGTAGCGGCTGCGGATCTCGGAGAGTTGGTCGTCGTCCATCTCGGAAACGTCCTCCTCGCCGAGGAAGTATTGGCCGCTGGTGGGCCGGTCGAGGCAGCCGAGCAGGTTCAGCAGCGTCGATTTGCCGGAGCCGGACGGCCCCATCAGGGCGACGAAGTCCCCCTCCTCAACGGTCAGCGTCACCCCTTGCAGAGCACGAACGACGACCGACTCCAGGTAGTAATTCTTCACCAGGTCGATGACGCGGACCACCGCGGGCATGATGTTTTCTTCTTTCTGAGGTAGGCGGGGCTTCTCACCCCGGGGGCGGGCAGGGCCGGGGCTCACCGCCACCCGGCGCCCTCGTAGAATTAGGCTGGCAACTCTTTTATCATGACCGAAACGCGGTCGGACTGCAATGGGTTGACGCTGGTGAACGACGACTTTTTTTCCCTGACCCGGACTGCCGTTCCGCCCCCGCCGGCTGTCGGCCCCGGGATGAGCGACTGGCGCGGCTTGAGCGCCGCTGAGGTAGCCGAGCGCATCGCCCGCGGCCAGGTCAACCGCACGCCGCGCTCTGACTGGGCAGAGTATGGCGATATCGTCCGCCGCAATCTGCTCACCCTGTTCAACCTCATGGTCGTGCCGGCAGCGATAGCGCTGTTCTGGCTCGGCGAGTATCCCGGTGCCTGGGCCGTCAGCGGCATGGCCCTGGTCAACACGGTCATCGGCCTGGTACAGGAAGTGCGGGCCAAGCGGCACCTCGACCGGCTGGCGGTCCTGGTCGAGGCCCGAGCCCGGGTGCTCCGCGATGGCGAGGTCCGCGAGTTGCCGGCCGGCGACGTGGTGCTGGGCGACCATATCCTCCTGGCGGCAGGCGAGCAGGTCGTGGCCGACGGCACCGTGCTGGTGTCGCGCTTCCTGGAGGTGGACGAGGCCCTGCTGACCGGCGAATCGGACCCGGTGCCGCGCCGTCCCGGCGAACCGCTGCTGTCGGGCAGCATCTGCGTGGCCGGCGAGGGGCTTTACCGGGCCGACAGGGTTGGCGGCGAGGCCTTCGCCAACCTGACCGCAGTGCAGGCCCGCCGCTACCGTTACACCGCCAGTCCGATGCAGCGGACCATCAACCTGTTGATCCAGATCCTGACCTACACCGCCGTCGTCCTCTGCCTGTTGTACGTTCCGCTCTACTTTGTCCGCGCCATCCCCCCGGCCGACCTGTGGAAGATGATCGCCGCTACCATCACGTCGATGGTGCCGCAGGGACTGGTGCTGATGACGACGTTGGCCTTCATCCTCGGGGCGGTGCGCATGAGCGCGCGCGGGGCAGTGGTCCAGCGCCTCAACGCCGTCGAGTCGATGGCCGCGGTCAATGTCCTTTGCATGGACAAGACCGGCACCCTGACCACCAACCGCCTCCGCCTCGACCGGCTGTGGGTGCTGAGCAGCGGCCCCGGTGAAGAAGTGGTCCGCTCCCGGCTACGCGTCTTCGCCAACGTGTCGGTGGATCGGCGGAATAAGAACCTTCTCGCCTTGCGTGAGGCGCTGGGCGAGGTGCCGGCCGACGAGCCGGTGGAGCTGCTCGACCAGCTGCCGTTCAAGTCGCAGAACCGCTACAGCGCCGTCCGTGTCCGTCAGAGGGGTGAGGAGCACGTCCTGGTCCTGGGGGCATGCGAAGCGCTGGCGCCCTATCTGGACCGGCAGGATTCATCCTGGCAGACGGCGTGGAAGGAGTTGCTGCCCACCGGCCTGCGTCTGCTGCTGTTCGCCGAGGGGGAGGAAAAACCGGCTGAAAAGAGCGCCGGCGACCCGGCCTCCTCGGTGCGGGATGGCCCGCCGCCGGTGTACTTCCTGTTTGGCGCTTCGTCGTTCATCCTGCGGCCGCTGGCGCTGGTGGCGTTAAGCGACGAGCTGCGCCCCGAGGCCGGTGCCGTGCTGGAGGCGCTGGCCGGGCAGGGCATCGGCTTCAAGATCATCTCCGGCGACAACCCGGAAACGGTCCGCGCCACCATCGCCCATCTGAACTTGCCGCTGGCCCGCGAGCCGGTGGTTGCCGGCGACCAACTGGCCACGGCCCCCGACCCAGCGGAGATCATCCGCACTCACAGCGTCTTCGGCCGGGTGGCGCCGCAACAGAAGGTCCAAATCGTCGAGACGCTGCAAGCCCAGGGCAATCACGTGGCCATGATCGGCGACGGGGTCAACGACGTGCTGCCGATCAAGCGGGCCGATTTGGGCATCGCCATGGGGGAAGGGAGCGCAGCCGCCCGGACGGTGGCCGGCCTGGTACTGGAGAACAACAACTTCGAGCTGCTCCCCGCCACCCTGGAGGAGGGACGCATCATCCTCCGCAACCTCCGCCGGGCCGGCAAGCTGTTCCTGCTAAAAAACGTCTACACCCTGTTCCTCATCATCGTTGCCCTGGGGATCTTCAAGCTGCCGTTCCCCTACGTGCCGCAACAGGTGACCTTGCTCAACGCGCTGACCATCGGCGTTCCGGTCTTTGTCATCATGCTGGGACGGCGGCCGGTCCGCGAGCCAAGCCGGGTCGGCTACCTGCGCGAGGTCGGTTGGTTTGCCGTCGCCACCGGCCTGGTGGTCGGCCTGGCCGGGCTGACGGTGTACCTGGCCGCTCCGCTGGCAGAGGGGAACGACGCGCGGATGCAGCGGACGTTGCTGCTCTCCACCCTCATCCTCCTGGGCCTGGGCAACCTGGTGCGCGCCGTGGCCCACGGCGAGCGGCAGCCGCTGGCCGCGGTCCGCTGGGTCTTCGGATGGGTCCTTCTGGCCCTGTTGGTCTACGGCATCGCCATGTACGTGGGTCCGGTCGCGACTTTCTTCGAGTTGAAGCCGCTCGGACTGCGGGAATGGGGACTGGTGCTGTTAGTGGCCGCGCCGGCGCTGGTGCTCTGCCTACTGACCGACCGCTTCCAGGGAATGACGAATTCCCCAGCACGAATGACGAAAGAATGACGAAGCACGAAGGACGAAGGACGAAACCGGGAAGGGCGATGTCGGCCCCCGGTGGGGGAAGGACAGCGGGAGGCGTCTGCCTCTCGCGCCTTTCGTCATTGGGATTTCGTCATTCGGGCTTCTTTCGTCATTCGTGCTTTGGCATTCGTCATTGTCCATAGAATGTTCCCATCGAAGCCCTCGGAGGGGCTGCCATGAAATATGCCATCGTCATCCCCGACGGCTGCGCCGATGAGCCGCAGGAGTCGCTGGGCGGCCGAACGCCGCTCCAGGCCGCCCACCGGCCAAACATGAACCGCGTCGCCCAGATGGGACTCGTCGGCCTGTCGAACAATGTGCCGGCCTCGCTGACGCCGGCCAGCGACGTGGCCACGCTCAGCCTGTTTGGCTACGACCCGCTCCAGGTTTACACCGGCCGGGCGCCGTTGGAGACCGCCGCGATGGGCATCATCCTAGGCCCCGACGACTGGGCCATCCGCTGCAACCTGGTCACGGTCGAGGACGGCCTGATGCGCGACTTTACCGCCGGGCACATCAGCAACAATGAGGGGAAGGCCCTGATCCAGGCGCTCCAGCAGGCGCTGGGCGGACCGCTCCAGACCGAGCAGCCGGAGCGTCTCCGGGCCGAGCTGGAGTTCCACGCCGGCGTCAGCTACCGCAACATCCTGGTCTACCGTCCGCGGGAAGGATCGGCACCCTTCTCGGCCGAGACGAAGACCCAACCGCCGCACGACATTCCTGACCGCCCGGTAGCCGACTATCTGCCGCAGGGGCCGGGCAGCTGGCTGCTGCAAGACCTGATGCGCCGCAGCCAGGATGTCTTCCGCGATCATCCGATCAACCAGGCCCGGCGGGCCCGCGGCGACCGGCCGGCCACGCAGGTCTGGCTCTGGGGCCAGGGCCGGGCGCCGCACCTTCGGCCCTTTGTCGAGGTCTACGGCAAGCGAGGGGCGATCATCAGCGCTGTTGACCTGGTCCGGGGTGTCGGCGTGCTGCTCGGCTGGAAGCGCATCGACGTGCCCGGGGCAACCGGCTATCTGGACACTGATTACGCCGCCAAGGGGCGGGCCGCCGTCGCTGCTCTGCGCGATCACGACCTGGTCTGTGTCCATGTCGAAGCGCCTGACGAGGCCTCACACGAAGGGCGGGCCGACGCCAAGGTGGAGGCGCTGGAGCAGATCGACCGCCACATCGTCGGCCCGTTGCTGGAGGCACTGGCGGCACAGGGAGAGTGGCGCATCCTGGTTTCCCCCGACCACCGGACGCCGGTGCGCACCCGCGCCCATGCCCACGGTCCGGTGCCGTTCGCGATGGCCGGCACCGGCATCGCGCCGGCCGGGCAGGCGACCTACGACGAGCCGTCGGCTGCCGCGACCGGCTTCGCCCTGGAGCGCGGCCATGAGCTGATGCCGCGGTTTTTAGGCTGAGGAAGGACCGGCGGACCTCCGTTTGACAAGTCGCGGGCAGAACCTATAGTTGGTTCAGAGCGGCGAACCGAAGTCGGCCCCGACGAGGGGCGCCTTCGCTCCCCTTCGCGGTGCCCAACCGTTCGCCCAATCGCCCACAACGGAACCTTCGCCTTGGGGAGGGGCGTTGGTACGTGGCGAAGGAGGGTAGCTTGGAGCTACAAGGGGATCCTCCTTCGCCTTTTTTCTTTGCCCGCCTTTCCCCTCGGCATCCGACAAGACAAGCCCCAGGCCCCCGCGGCAGCCACAACACCCCCCGGCCGGCTTCCCCTTGGTTGAGTTTTGCGATACGGATGCAGCCCAAGACGGTCCGCCTGGAGCAACCTTGTGGCTGGCGGGCTGGACCGACCAAGTTTACTGCTCGGTCATGTCCCACAGCAATACCCGCCGGTCCCATCCGCCGGTAGCAAGCAGTCGGCCATCGGGCGAAAATGCCACGGCCGGGACGGTACCTTTGGTATGTCCCTTGAGTACCTTTAGCTCCTGCCCCGTTGCCGGATCCCACAGCCGGACCAGACTATCCCCTCCGGTGCTAGCCAGCAACCGGCCGTCCGGCGAGAAGGCCACCTTCTTCACGGCGCGCGTGTGCCCCTGGAGGAGGTGCCGCACCTCTCCCGTTCGCGTGTCCCAGAGGCGCACGGTCAGATCATAACCGCCGGTGGCCAGCAGTTGACCGTCGGGCGAAAATGCCAGCGCGTGTACCTCGCGATAATGTTCTCGGTACGAGGCTCGTTCTTGCCGGGTTTCCACATCCCAAAACTTGACGGTCCCGTCCTTGCCGGCGGTGGCCAGCGTCTTGCCGTCGGGGGCGAAAACAAGGTCCAGGATCATACTGGTGTGCCCAGCCAGCCGGGTCAGCTCCGCGCCCGTCCGCGCGTCCCACAGGACGATCTGCTCAGAACCCGGACCACCCTTGCCGTAGCCCAAGGCGGTGGCCAGCAGCTGACCATCCGGCGAGAAGGCAATGACATCGATGTCTCGTTTCTGAGGGGCGAAGGTCACCGGCCGCGGAGCACCCGTAGCAGGATCCCAGAAGCGGACGACCTTGTCCATGCTGCCGGTGGCCAGGACCGAGCCGTCGGGCGAGAAGGCCAATGCCTTCACCAGTTTGGGATGGGCCTTGAAAGTCAGTCGAACCTCGCCTGTCCTCCGGTCCCACAGGCGGATCGTCCCGTCCCAGCCAGCGATGGCCAAGGTGTCGCCGTCGGGGGAGAAGGCCAGAGCACACACGGGCCCAGGCTGTCCGGCGAGGACGGCGTGGGGCTCTAAGCAGCGGGGCACCAGGGGATAGGTTTGAAGCGGTTCCTCTCGTAGGGCGGCGACCGCGAAGCGGTTTTTCTCGACCACGACTGATTGGCCGTCGCTCAGGCGGGTTAACTGAACCTGCCCTTCTTCCGTCTCGACCCGCGTTGCCTCGGCCAAGGCTGCCGAGCAGAAGCGCGTTCCCAGAACGCGAATGATTGCATGCGGCGTACTAAGGATCATGGGGCGGTCCTCGGGCTGTCTGACCACGTCAGCCTCGACCAAGCCGGCCTGCAGGAAGACCCGCTTGCCGACGGGGAGTTCGACTCCGCCCGCCTCCAGGCGAAGAACCGTTTCAGGACTCAACTGCAACTCCGTGCCGTCGGGGTATCTCACTGTGGCATAGCTCCCCTCGTCGCCGACCTGGACCACCTGGCCCGGCGGGAGTTCTTCGCCTTCGCGAGCGGCTCTCACCTCCCCGGACACCGTCACCAGACAGACTTCGCCCTGAACGCTAGTCAGGCGGGCCAATACCTCGCTGTCTCGGCCGCTAGGGCGCCGGCCTAGCACTAAGGCCAGTACGGCCAGCACGACCGCAGCCGCTGCTATCAGAGCAACAGCCCCTCTGCGCCGATGCCGCAAGCCCAGGCCCTCCGAGGTGCCGCTGCTGGCAGAAGGGCTCACGCCACCAGCTCCGCCGATCTTCGCCTCGCCGCGGCCTAGCAGCTCCGTCACCGACGCGGCGGCCGCCCGTTCGGCGCGTGCCCATTCGCGGAGAACGGCCTCCTCGTGAGCCAGGAGGATAAGCCGTTCGGCCAGGCAAGGGTCGGCTTTGAGCCGCTCCATCAAGGCAGCAGTGGTCTCGGCCGTCAACTCACCATTCAGGTAGGCCTGCAACAGTTCATCATCGCAAGGGAAGGAATTCATCAATCCATCTCCTTGGCCAGCCGGCGCTGGACGCAGCTGCGCAAGGCCATCTTGATCCGCTTAATCTGGGCGTAGATGGCCTGGACGCTGCGGCGAAAATGTCGGGCCAACTCGCCCACCCGAACCGACGAACCGTCATAGTGCATCAGGATCAGTTGCCGACTTTGCCCCGGTAATGCTTCCAGGCAAGCCTTCAGGGCCGCCTGGTATTCCGAAGAGAAACCACTCTGTTCGACCCGCTCGGCAGCCTCGGCCAGGCGTCGAACCAACTCTGGATCGGCGGGGTGCTCGCGTCGGGATTTACGGAGGTGGGCAAGGATGCGCCGACGGGCGATCTCCCGTGCCCAGGGGAGAAAGCCCCGCTCGTCGTGGAGTTGGTCAATCGATTGCGTTACCGCAGCGGAAACTTCCTGAAGGATGTCTTCCGCGTCGGCATGATGGCGGACGCAGGCCAGGATGTAACCATACAGCGCTGTGCGATGTTGCATCAGCAGCCGGGCAATGATCGCCTGACGCGTCCGGTCTTTGGTCATCGCCCAAGCCCTTCCTCCTCTAGATTATAGGCACTCGGGGTGACCGTTTAGGCAAGGCACCGGCTTGCCTGGTGCGGGAGAAGAGTGCTGGTGTTGACGCTTCCAGAATTCTGTGTGTGGAAACTATTGGGCCGCAATATCTTAGATGAAATGGCAGTCTTTGGCATGGAGCGGGATGCCTAATCCGTTGCCGAAGAGACCTTTTACTCAATGAGGAGTGGGACCGTTTTCGCCAGCATTCCCCCCCAAGCTACGGAGCGGGGCGCACAGGCTTGCTTATCTCAAACTACCTCAAAACCGAACGCCGTCCTTCAGGCTGCCGCTGTGGCAGGACCCGCTGGGGGCGGAAGAAGGACGCGCCGGGCTCGGAGAACACCGACTCCTCGCATTTACAAGCAGCGGGCCCCCTGGAATTATCTTCCCATCCTGACCTTGAGGGGTGTGACCATGATAGCATTGTACCCGGCAAGGCAGCGTAAGCGTGTCGGCTTCACGCTCATCGAGCTCCTGGTTGTCATCGCCATCATCGGTGTCCTGGTAGCCCTGCTCTTGCCTGCGGTCCAGAAAGTCCGCGA
Organism: Gemmataceae bacterium; assembly: GCA_035575035.1. Lineage (GTDB taxonomy): Bacteria > Planctomycetota > Planctomycetia > Gemmatales > Gemmataceae > DATLYH01. The sequence continues at coordinate 93,467 of DATLYH010000339.1, read as the reverse complement.
GGCGGCCATGCGCAGCCGATGCGCTAACAACCTCAAGCAGATCGGCCTTGCCATCCATAACTACCACAGCACTCATGGCTTGCTGCCGTCGTACCGGTCCTATCGGCCCCCCAACGTCGATTCGGAGAGGTCGCTGTGGGCCTTCTTGCTGCCCTATGTGGAACAGCAGAATTTGGAGCAAGCCGCCCTTGCCGCTACTCCAGCCGGCGCTCAGGTCATCAGCTGGCAAGCAGTAGAGAACGAGACTGTCCCACTCTACTTTTGCCCGAGCCGCCGCAATGCTGCCTCTGCCGCTGGAGCGATCGACTATGTCGGCTTTATCGATCCGCAGCTGCGGGGTGTGTTCTCTATCACCCACCACAACAACTCCAGTAGTCAAAACCCGACGAACGCTCGAAACAAGCGGTTTATCCGGCTCTCCTACATCTCGAGCCAGGATGGGACAAGTAATACTCTCCTGCTGGCCCACAAGGGAATGGACCCGAGGAACTACAACGACCGTCCCATCAACATGGGCCATAACTGCCGTTGGGTCGGCGCTTCGAGCTATGGCCATGCCGCCAGCGAGGCCGGGATCTCCCGTCTGATGTCCTCACCGCAGCAGGACGCCATCGACCCTACCGATGATGCAATTTATGCGGCGGGCGGTTGCACGCCGATGTCGAATGCCGTCCACCACCAATCCCAGAAGAACTGCTGGATCAGCAACCAGATTACTGGCTCCCCCCACCCGGGGAGTATGCCGACGCTGTGGTGCGATGGTTCCGTCCGGGGGCTCCTTTATGGAGTTCCGCAGGCCAAGTACGAGGCGATGATCTTCTGGCAGGACGGGAGCGTACCCGACTCGGCGTACCTCCCCTGATACCATGCCTCGGGGCCGTCACCGGAGGATCTACTTTGAACAGCGCGCTGCGACTCGGAACTTTGCTGGCAATCGGGCTAACGATTGGAATTCCGGCATCCGGCTGCTCCCGGGTTTCGAAGCCTGAAGTGGTCGATGTGAAGGGAACAGCCACCCAAGGACGCCTTAGCGCGGTGGCTTGGCTATACACCTTACATGTGGACCTCAAACGGCGCCCCCCGGCAAATTTCGACGAGTTGCGCATATTCGCAGAGACTTTGCCGGCTACTCATGGTGGGCCGTCCAGTCTATCCCAAGAATTCCTAATCTCGCCCCGCGACAAGAAACCGATCGTGATCCGCTATGGCCTCCCTTTGCGGGCCAACCAGCGTGGTCCAGTAGTTATCGCGCACGAGCAAGAAGGGTTAGATGGCCGACGGTTTGTTGTGTACGCCGGCTCGCACGGCGTCGAGGAGGTGGACGATGCCCGATTCAAGGAACTGGTCCCGTAGTTGCCGTTGCTTGCTGAACTCTGATGGAAGCTAGATTCTGCAACACGGAGACCGGTTTGTCACCCTCCCTCGATTCAATAGTCCCTCCCCAAGATCGGCAAAGGAAATAGAGCAATCGGCTCATTGATCCGTATCCATTAATGATCAGGTATCAAGCAAACTGTCGTGGCGTGAGGACTATCAGGTTGAAGATATCCCCCCGATGGCGGCTCGCATGTATCCTCGCGTTCCTGCTTCTGAACGTTAGTTCGGCCTTGTCGGCCGATGACTCGTTCGAGAAGGTCGTTACCCCCTTCCTCAAGCGATATTGCTATGCTTGCCACGGTCCCGAGAAACAGACGGCGGGGATTAGGTACGATCGGATCACCAGCTATCAGGCCGGCGATCGGGATCTATGGACAATGGTTCACGCTAGACTCGCCGCTGGTGAAATGCCGCCCCGAAGTCGCCCGCAACCGACCGAGGCGGAACGGAAATCGGTCCTGACGTGGATTGAGGAACACCAGCGGGCCCAGGACGCCAGTGGCACCCGGCGGCTCAACCGGCGGGAAGTCGCGGCCGCTCTTCGGGACGTGACCGGCCTGGGCATCGATTACGCATCGGCGTTTCCGGGAGATGGCACAGTGGCCGGCTTCGACACGGGTGCCGACGGGCTGCAAGACACGGCAGACGGAGTCGCCCAGTGGATGCAGGTCACCCGTCGTGCGGTCGATGGCATTCGCTTCCTGGAGCCGGCAGCGGGCAAAGTGTTCTCGGCCGATTTGCGCAGCGTGAAGGACGCCCGCCAAGCGTTCGACCCCTGGAAGGCCAACGGGGCCCAAGTACGGGGCCAGGCTATCGTCCGTCCCGGCTTGGGAATGCTCTTGCAGCCACGCGCCCCCGGCGAGAGCGACACGCTGAACTTCAGCATCCCAGTGGCCACCAGCCAGCAGGGAGTGCTTCGGCTGACGTTAGTGGTCTCGGCGATGAAGCCGATGAACGGCCTGCCCAACTCACGCTTATGGGTGGAAGTCGGCGGCAAAGATATCGACTACTGTGAAGTCACCGGTACGTTTGAGAAGCCGCAACAACTGGTCTACGAGGTCCAACTGGATGACTTGGCCATTCAACCCAAGGGCATTAACATCCAGCTAAGCAATCGGGTGGAAGTCCCCTACGCCGTCCCAGGATTCGCCAATGAGGACCGAAGCAACCCGAAGGACCCGCCCCCCGGGGGGACCGGCCTGTTCCGTCCTGCCTTCGACCGAAAGGTCTTGCCGCCGGAGAAACAACCGGTCCCGTTCGTGGTTCTTCAGCGGATCGACATCGAACCGAACTATGTTGCTGCCTGGCCGCCGAAAGAATGGAAGGCAGAGAGCAGTGATAGGAAGGATGATGCAGCGTGTGCCCAACGACTGCTTACCCTTTGGATGGAACGGGCCTGGCGGCGACCGGTGACCGCAGCGGAGCAGGAGCCGTTCCTCGCCCTCTATCACAAACTTCGCCAGCAGGCTTTATCCTTTGACGCCGCCCTGCGCGGCAGCTTCCAGGCGGTCTTGCTCAGTGCCCCGTTTCGCTACCTGGCCGCACCGGACCATCCGGACGCGACTATCGCACAGCATGCGATTGCCTCACGGTTGAGTTTTCTGCTCCTGGGTGCGCCGCCGGATGACGAGCTGCGACGCCTAGCCGGTGCGGGCAAACTCCGCGACCCAGCCGTGTTGGACGCCCAGGTGGATCGTCTCCTGGCGGACCCGCGCCGTCAGGGCTTTATCCGTCCGTTTGTCACACAATGGTTGGAGCTGGAGCAGCCGATCACCATTGCTCAGGATCACCTCCAAAAGCAGGACTTCCGCTTCGCCCGCTACCTCAAGGCGTCGATGCGGGAGGAGACAATTGCCTATATCACGCAACTCTTGGTTGAGAACCGGCCAGCCAGGGAGTTGATCGTCAGCGACTGGACGATGATGAACGACATCCTGGCGATCCATTATGGCTACCCGCCCCTCGAAGGCGGATACCTCCGCAAGGTGAAGTTGCGCCCTGACGACCCCCGCGGGGGCGGCATTCTTGGGCACGCTGGTATCCAGTCGATGCTTTGCTGGATGGGGGATAACTGGGTGATTTATCGCGGCGCCTGGACCTTGCGCCACATCCTCGATCACCCACCGCCGCCGCCACCGCTCGAGGTGCCGGAACTCAATCCCTCTGATGCACAGAACAAGGGTAAGACGTTCAGGGAGCTGCTCAAGCAACATCAGCAGGATGCTCGTTGTGCTGTCTGTCATCAGACTATTGACCCGGTCGGTTTCGCTTTTCAGAACTTTGACCTCAGCGGCCGCTGGCGCGATGTGGAGTATGAAAGTTACACGCGCAATGAGTTGGATGGACGGGTCGTATGGGTCGGCGTCGGTAAGACCCGCCCGGTAGACACCATCGGGCGGCTGCCTCGCGGTGAGGAGTTCAAGACCTTTGCGGAATTCAAGCAGTTGATCGTTAAAGAGTATCAGACCGACCTGGTCCGCGGCCTTATGAAGAGACTCATTGTCTACGCCACCGGCCGCAAACCGGACGTAGCCGATATGAAAACACTTACCGCAATCATGGAAGAATACCAGACCAAGGGCTATCCTCTCCGTGACTTGCTGAAAGCGGTTATCCGATCACGCATCTTCCTCGGACAATGATATTCGCCGCCTCAATCTCGACCTGAAGTCGGTAGGAGATTATGATGAATCCCAAGACGAATTCGATCACCCGGCGTACATTCCTCCGCGGTCTGGGCGGCATGTTAGCCCTGCCGTATCTGGAGATCATGGCTGAGGCGACTGCCACCGAAGAAAGGGAGCCGCGGCGGCTGGCTTGCTTCTATATCCCGGGCGGCATCAACCATTATAACTGGTTTCCCCCGGACACCGGCTTCAATTATACCATTGCTCCATCACATAAACCGTTGGAACATCTCCGCGATGAGTTCTCGGTGTTGACGAACCTATCGCACATCCAAGGACGGGTCAGTGGCCATGTGCATCCCTACAACTGGCTCACGGGCCACAACATCAATCTCACCCCGGGCACCATCACCAATACTATCTCGATGGACCAGGTGGCGGCGAAGTACCTTGGTCCAACCTGGCTCCCCTCGCTGGTGTTGTCATTTGCCGACGGTGTCGGCGCCGCGACGCTCTCGCGGAATGCTCTCGGCGTCGATATCCCGGCAACGGCGAACTACCGTACAGTCTTCGAGCGGTTGTTTCCACCGGCCGATCAGGCGCAGATCAAGGAGGCGCAGGCCCGATTGGCCCTGGACCGCAGCATCCTCGACACCGCGGTCGGCAACGTCAAGGATGTCCAACGCCGGCTCGGTTACACCGACCGGCAGCGCCTCGACCAATATCTGGAGTCGATCCGTGACGTTGAGAAACGGCTGGCTGATCGCGAGGCGATTCTCAATCGCGGCCGCCCCAAGTTCGACGAGGAGAGTGTCTGCCTGGAGCCGCGGGGTAAGAGCCGCATGCAGGAACATATCGAACTGATGATGGATCTGATTGTCCTCGCCTTCCAGACGGATATGACCCGCGTGGTTACCCACAGCCTGGGTGGGGAAGGAGGGCCGAATTATGAAGAATACAAGGAGTGGGCCCGAGAAGCAGGAGCACCGGTACGGGGTGCTCATGATTTCCATCACAAGGGGACAGGGAACCGTGGCGCGGACAACCCCGATGGGAAGGTCCTCGGGATGCGGGACCGAATGTTCTGCGCGTGCCTGGCTCGGCTGATGGACAAGCTGAAAGCCATCCCCGCAAAGAACGGTACACTGCTGGACTACACGGTGCTGCTACTGGGCGGCTCCCAAGTCACCAGCCACTCGGGCAAGAGCTTCCCGATGTTGCTGGCCGGCGGCAAGAAGCTGGGTTTCCGGCACGGCCAGCACCTAAAATGGAAGCCTGATACTAAGCCGGCATCCGATCTGTATCTGACCATCCTGCAACAACTCGGCTGTCCCGTGACCTCTTTCAAAGAAAGTACCGGCCCAATCTCAGAATTGCTAGGTCGTGTTGACGAATTCAGCGGGCCATAATAAGGGCGGCGACCAAGTGAATCGCGGCCAAGAAGATACAGGCCAGTTGGTCGTACCAAGTCGCAATGGCGCGCCACTGCTTGAGCTTTCCCATGAGACGCTCGAGGCCGTTCCGTTGTCGATAGAGTGTCGTGTCGTGCCGTCCTTGCTTGACGCGATTGCTCCGCGGCGGAATCACCGGTCTGATCGGTTATTCTCGGAGGGCAGCACGGATTTCGTCACTGTCAGAGGCTTTGTCCATCACCGCCGCTTCCACAGGACAACCTTCGGGTACAGCAGCGAGAACTTCGTTCACGACCGTGGCGTCATGGTGCTGTCCGGGTATCAACACGATAGCCAGCGTCGTTTGTTCGTCTGCACTTTCCCAAAAAACCTCAGGAGTAGTTTAGAGATCGCTTGAGACAGGTTGGCGCAGAATGGCTCCCCTGCCACGATGGCTTTGCTGACAACAAGCTGTCGTAAACAGGAGAGCCAAGGATGCTCGAATGGCCACTGCCGACCGCACTCGTCTGCTGGATCACTCTGCTCAGCGAGCCCCTGCACCAACGGCTTGCCTGGCGACTGCTGCCCCTGCTCCGCGGCGTGCTCTTTGCCCACGGCCGACGCACCGTCGCCCCCTGGTTGCGGGCCGCGGGGCTCGGCGACGACTTCCGTCACTATTACTACTTCCGCGGCAGCCGCGGACGCAAGACCGAATACCTCGCCTCCCGCTGGCTCCGCCTGGCCGTCACCGTGATCGTCCCCGGCGAGCGCCTGTTGTTCGGCCTCGACGACACCCCCACCCAGCGGGCCGGGCCCAAGATCGAAGGCGCTGGCATCCCTCACCACCCCCGCCCGGGGCCCGCCGGCGCCACGTTCCTCTATGGTCACATCTGGGTCACCATCGCCTGGATCGTACGCCACCCGCGTTGGGGAGCCCTGGGCCTGCCGCTGCGTGCCGGCCTGTATGTCCGGCAGAAGCAAAGCGCGCTGTTGCAGCGGTGCTACGGCCTGACCTTCCAGACCAAGTTGGAGTTGGCCGCCCGCCTGGTCACCTGGGTCGCCGACTGGCTGCGTTACCTGGGGCAAACGCTGTGGGTCGTGGCCGACGGCGCCTACGCCCAGCGCCCTTTCCGGAAGGCGGCGCGGCAGGCGAAGGTGGTAGTAGTCAGCCGGCTGCGCAAGGATGCTAAGTTGTGGAGCGTGCCTAAGCCGCCCCGCCGCGGAACACCCAAGAAGCGCGGCCCGAAGCCGACCTACGGCCAGGAACGGATCAGCCTGGCCAAGCGGGCGGGACACCGCCGCGGCGGGCAGACCGAGGAGTTGCTGTTGTACCGGGAGCGGGTAACCAAGACGTTCAAGACGTTCCTGGCGACCTACCGGCCGGCCGGCGGGCTGATTCGGGTAGTGCTGGTGCGCGAGGATGATGGCTGGGTGGCGTTCTTCTGCACCGACCCGCAAGCGACCGTGGCGCAGATCCTGGAAGCGGTCGCGGACCGGGCGGCGCTGGAGCAGGACTTCCACGACGTGAAGGAAGTGCATGGGGCCGGTCAGCAGCAGGTGCGGTATTACTGGGCCAACGTGGCGGTGTATCACCTGAACCTCTGGTTGCACACCCTGATTGAGCTGTGGGCTTGGACCCAGTCGCAGCGGCAGTTGTGCGACCGGAGTGAGAGCCCTTGGGACGCCCCGGAGCGTCGTCCCTCGCATGCGGATCGTCGGAACGCCTTACGGCGTCTCTGCGTGCAAACCGAAATTCAGAGCGTTGGCCGTCGTCAGCCCTTGTCGCGGAGATGACGAACCCTCTGTCGCAGCCTGCTCAAATTGGTCACCTAATGTTAGGTTTTTTGGGAAAGTGCAGGGGCCGGGAAACCCCAGATCTGGGGTGAACGGTTACGTGGGACCTTTTCTGTATGGTCCGGCCGATGCCGCCGCGTATCTGCAAGGCGCTGCCAGTGTCACTGTATGAACTTCGTGCCTGGCTCAAGGAACACAAAAGACGCGCTGCCCAATAAGGGCTGGCTGGAAACAGGGTATCCCCTGATCGTGCGTCACCCCAGCTTCAGGCGTACATGCGGTTATGCAAGCCGGCCACATTCTTCAGGATCAGGATGTGCCGCCGCGGATCCCGATACGTGTCCGCTGCGATCCGCCACATCTTCATCTTGCCGATCCCGTGTTCCGCTGCGGTCCGCTTCCGCCCCAACCACCGCTGCCGCCCCGTCAGTGGGCCTTTCAGTTTATGCCGAATTCTGGATTGGGTAGCGCGTCTATTGTCCAAATCGACCGCGCCAACCCTCACAGCCTGCACACGATCATCGTCCCTTTCACGACCCGCATTCGCCAGAAGCTGCTGCCCAGCCACGTCCTGGTTCCCGCGGGAGAGGGCGGCCTGACGCACGACTCGGTCGCACTCTGTGAACAGATCCGCGTGATCGACACGAGCCGCCCAGTCAGCCAACTCGGGGATCTCTCCGCAGCCCGGATGCAGGAAGTAGATTGATGCCTTGTGAGCGATCCTGGAGCTGTGACAACTCGCTTCCGGAGCAGTGATTTGAATCATCCGACCACGTGCCTGTCAGAGCTTGCGGCGTCGCGGGCGGTTCGTCTTGCGGCGGCTCGGCGGCTGCTTGCGCACCCAGCGCAGGAACGGTTGCAGCTCGGGGGCCTTCCGCAGTCGGTCGATGGTCGAATAGCGGGCGGCCAGCGTCTCGTTGGTGTAGGTGGCGTGGACCATGCCGTGACACTGGGCGCAGATCAGCTCGACGTGGTCGGATGTGCCGCCTTCCTGGCGCGGCAAGCAGTGATGGCGGGTCAGCTGCCGCGGTGCGAACGGCCGGCCGCACAGGGCACACGGAATGGTCTCGGTCATGGTCGCTCAGGTTTCGGTAGTCCGCACGACACGGAGCAGGTCGGCCCAACGGACCGGCTCCAGCGTCAGCCGGCCGATGTAGTTGGCCTCGTTTGCCCAGACAGCCAGCCCCAGCAGCAGCGGCCGTGGGCGGGCCGGCGTCTGTCCGGCGAGCAGCACCCAGTGGGACGGCCGGCCGTCCGGCTCCGGTCGGCGCGTCAGGCGATGGAACTTGAGGGCGAACCCCTGGCTGCTCAGCTGCGGCGGCCAGAGCCGGATCCGCGGCCGATCATACCGCAGCACGTCCGCCAGGCCGTGAACCACCTGGTCGAGCAGTAGCTCAAGGGCGTTGCTGTCGATGTAATTCTCCCGTCCCATCGGCGCCACCACGACCAGCCGGACACGCACCGGGACGCCTTCAACCGTCAGCCGGCGGGGACCGAGTGGGCCGGGGAGTGGGTACTCGGCAAGGTCCTCTTCCAGGGCGCGGTCCGGGTCGGGCGGCGGCGCAGACCGCCGGCCGAGCAGCAGCCGCGCCAGCCTCCCCAGCACGGCCCCCAGCGCCAATAGCACGACCAGCGCCGCTGCTCCGAGCACGACCCAGCCGCCGGGACCGCTCAGAAAATCACGCGCTTCGCCCGGCGGCAGCAGGTCCACCAAGGGCTGGAGGGGATTGTCATTCATCTCCATGAGGGGACATCTGGGAATCGCTCGGTGTACGGGGGCACTAAGCCGCAAGCGGCAGGTTCTTCTCTATAATGGTGTACCGATCGCCCGCGGCAATCAAGGTATCGACCGCAAAGGAGCCGCCGATGTTCGCGCTACTGGCGTGCCTGGCCCTCGGGGCCGACCCCGCCGACTGGCAGAAGCAGGAGGCCGTTCACCTGCGTAACATCCGCCAGCTGACCAGTGACTTTGTCCGGGCCGGCGAGGGTTACTTCTCGCCCGACGGCAAGCAGATCATCTTCCAGGCCGAAGAGAAAGACACCGGCAACCCCTTCTACCAGATCTTCGTCATGGACCTGGCGACGGGGAAGTATCGCCGGGTCAGCCCGGGCATCGGCAAGACGACCTGTGCCTACTTCCGCCCCGACGGCAAGAAGATCATCTTTGCCAGCAGCCATCTCGACCCCGATGCCCGGAAGCACTACGCCGAGGAATATCGGCTGCGCGAGGAGGAACGCAAACAAGGCAAGCGGCGCCGCTACGTCTGGGATTTTGACCCGCACATGGACATTTTCGAAGCCAACCCAGACGGCACCGGCCTGAGGCGGCTGACCGACGCCCCAGGCTATGACGCCGAAGGGAGCTATTCCCCGGACGGCAAGCAGATCGTCTTTTGTTCCAACCGCGACGGCAATCTGGAGCTGTACATCATGGACGCCGACGGCACGAACGTGCGTCAGCTAACAAGGGCGCCGGGCTGTTACAACGGCGGGCCATTCTTCTCGCCCGACGGCAAGCGCGTCATCTTCCGCAGCGACCGCCGGAAGAAGGACCACTTGCAACTTTATATGATCAACGCCGACGGCACCGGCGAGCGGGCCCTGACCGATGACCTGAACTGGGTACACTGGGCGCCGTACTGGTACCCGGACGGCAGGCATATCATCTACACGGCGGCGGACCACAGCAACCCGGCGGCCCGGCCGAACTACGACCTGTACTGGATGGACATCGAGACGGGCAAGAAGGTGCGCTTGACCTACGCCGCCACGGCCGATGTGCTGCCGGCCTTCAGCTCCGATGGCAAGAAGGTCATGTGGACCTCCTCCCGTAACGGCCCGCCCCAGCTGTTCCTGGCAGATTTCGTGCCGCCGAAGGATGAGTGAGTAGCCTGGAGTGCCGTTCCGTCCTTGCAGGGACCCGATGATGGAGGTGTGCTCGGTCGTTGTTCTCGTCGAGTTCGTACAGTTCGAAGAGCGGCCGCATCGGGGAGACCTCTAGCACCGGCTGCTGTTGTGTTTAGAAGTGGGTCGCTCATGCCCCGGACCCTGAGAGAGGTTCCCAACAGCCGCACCCTGGCGCTAATATGATTGATATAGAAGTGCCTGTCGTGAGGCGGTCGTCGCCGCTGCGGTACGGCACTTACCCGAAAAGGAGAATCCTACGATGTCCAGGCATTGGCTCTTGACGGCTGGGGTTCTGGGGGCAGCCGGCCTTCTGCTGGCGCCGTCCCCTGCGGAGGCGGCACCGCCCGTCCGCCCGGGCGCCAGCGGCGTCGGCGTTCAGCTCGGCTCCTCCTCTCGTGCCCCCACCGCCATAACCTTCCCGTACCAGCCCTATCACCCCCACTATAACCGCTACTATTACTACTACTTCCCGCAAGCCTACAACGCCTGGCTCTATGGGACCTACACCCCTTACCCCTCCTACCTGCCGCCGGGACCGACGTATCAATACGGTATCAGTCCCGCCACCACCTACGGTTACAACCCGCTGCCTTACACTTACCTGTTGACCAGCACCTACCAGTCGTTCTACCCGCTCGGTGCCTCGACCTATCGTCCGCCGGCGCTCCCACCGCCGGCCGCTACCTCGTCGGTGTCCACCGCGCCGACGCCGGCCCCGAACACCGTGCTGCTCAACGTGCGCGTGCCCGAGGCCGATGCCGAGGTCTGGATCGACGGCGTCAAGACCACTCAGCGGGGAACGGCCCGCCAGTACATCTCGCCGCCGCTGACGCCCGGCCAGAGATACAGCTACGAGATCACCGCCCGCTGGACGGAGAACGGCAAGGAGGTCAGCCAGACGCGCAAGGTGCCCATCCAGGCCGGGCAGAACGTCAGCGTCGATTTCACGCAGCCGCCCCCGCCGTGAAGCAGACCCGCGGATTTGATCCAACCGGAGAATCTCGGCCCTTGCGGCGGAAAGGGTCGGCAGCCATGACACGGTAACACGGCGACCAGGTGGCCCACAGGAGATCAGTTTCTCTGCACCGGGTCACCTTGTTACCTTGTCACGGAACGCCAGCCGCCCCCAGGTGGCCGGGACCAGCCCCGACCGTCCCTTGCATCTGTTGCTCTTCTTTCCCTTTGTTCCTTTCACCCCTTGCACTCCACCCATTGGGCGATACCATCACACCATTCCAACCGCGTCTTTTTCCGGAGGCCTCCTATGCCGACCCGCCTGCTTTGCGTCCCGGGCATCCTACTAATGCTGCTGGGATGGGCCACGGCCGCCCGCGCTGCCGACCCGCCAACCGATACGGCCCGCGGCGAGCAATTGATCGCGACGTACTTCCGTAAGCAAGTCCAGCAGATCGCCGATGCCTGCCTGGCCGACATCAAGACCCGCGCGGACTGGGAGAAGCGGCGGCCCGAGCTGCGCCGCCAGTTCCTCGACATGATGGGTCTGTGGCCCCTGCCGCCGCGCACCGATCTGAAGCCGGTCATCACCGGCAAGATTGACGCCGACACCTTCACCGTCGAAAAACTCCACTTCCAGTCAAGGCCCGGCCTGTATGTCACCGCCAACCTATACGTGCCCCGCAAGGCCAACTTCCCGGCCCCGGCCGTCCTGTACGTCTGCGGCCATGCCAACACGGTCGTGGACAAGGTGTCCTACGGCAGCAAGGTCAACTACCAGCACCACCCCGCCTGGTTCGCAGAGCATGGCTACGTCTGCTTGATTCTTGACACGCTTCAGCTCGGCGAGATCGAAGGGATCCACCACGGCACCCATCCCCGCTTCAAGCACCAAATGTGGTGGTGGCAAACGCTCGGCTACACGCCGGCCGGTGTCGAATGCTGGAACGCCATGCGCGCCCTTGACTACCTCCAGACACGGCCCGAGGTGGACCCGAAGCGCCTGGGCGTCACCGGCCGGTCCGGCGGCGGCGCCACCAGTTGGTGGTTGGCGGCAGCCGACGACCGGGTGCAGTGCATCATTCCGGTGGCCGGCATCGCCGACCTGTGGGCCCACCTGGTTGAGGGTGGCACCGAGCGCTATCGCACCGGCGTCATCAGCGGCCACTGCGACTGCATGTACCCAGTCAACACCTACCGCTGGGACTTTGCGCAAGTGGCGGCCCTGTGCGCCCCGCGGCCGCTGATGCTGGGCAACAGCGACGCCGACGACATCTTCCCGGTGTCTGGCTACCGCCGGCTGGCTGACAAGGTGAGGCGGATCTACGACCTTTACAGCGCCGGCGACCGGTTTGTGCTACTGGAAACGGCCGGGCCGCACCGCGACACGCCGGAGCTGCGCCTGGGCGCCTTCCGCTGGATGGACCGCTGGCTTCGGCACGGCGGCCGCCAGCCCCCTGAGCAGACCGAGCGCGAACGGCCACGCTTCACGCCGGAGCAGTTGAAGGTCTTCGATCGTCTGCCGGCCGATGCACTCAACGCCACCATTCACGAGACGTTCATCAGGCCGGCCCGCCCCGAGTTGCCGCGCTCGCCGGAGGTGGTGCGGGAATGGTGGCCGGGGCAGGCCCAGGAATGGCTTCGGGCCTTGCGCGAGCAAGTGTTCCGCGGCTGGCCAGAGAAACCGATCGACCTGAACGTCCGGCCGGCGGCCGATATCCACCACGACGGCCTGCGCCTCCGCGCCTTCGACTTCGTCAGTGAGGAGGGGGTCGAGCTGCGGCTGTGGCTATTGACCGCGGCGAAGGTCGAGAAGCCGAACCGGGTGGTGCTGATGGCCGTTGACGAACCCGGCTGGCAGGACTGGCTACGGGAACTGGGCCCGGCCTTCAAGGATGCACTACTGGTCCGCCAGCTGCCGAAGTTTGACGAGGCGAAGTTCCAACAGAACCTCCAGACGCTGACGTCTAAGCGGTGGGCGTTCGCAACGGTAGCGCCGCGCGGCATCGGACCAACCCGCTGGGCCGAGCCCGGTAGCGCTGCTGACGCCCATATCCGCCGCCGCTTTCCCCTGATTGGTCAGACACTGGACGGCCAGCGCGTTTGGGATGTGCGCCGGGCCCTGGCCGTGCTGCGCGGCGTGCCTGATCTCGACAAGGTGCCGCTCGGGTTGCAGGGCAAGGGGGAGATGGCCGGCGTGGTGCTGTACGCGGCGCTGTTCGAGCCCGCTGTTGCCCGACTCGACCTGTGGCACCTGCCCGCTTCGCACCGGCAGGGGCCGATCTTCCTCAATGTCCGCCGCATCCTCGATCTGCCGCAGGCCCTGGCCCTTTTTTTCCCCCGCCCAATCTACCTCTATGTCAAGGATGAAACCGAGGCCGGGGCGTGGGATTGGCCGACCCGGCTCCAGCAGGCCTTGGGGCAGGAATACCTGAAAATCCACCGGGTCGGGGACTGAAGCCGGTCGGTACCATACAATGCCCTTCAACGCAAACCAGCCCCTCACGCGGGCCGCCTGGTCCCGCCGGGGCCATCCTTTGGACACGTAGCAAACCGGCACGTTCAACAACCAAGGAGAAGCAGCGATGGGTGATGAATCCAGGATCTCGACTCCGGGGAGCGCCGAGGCCCAGCAACAGCAGCAACAGCCGCCGCCGGTGCAGTTTCAGGTGGACACCTCCGGCATGTCCTCCGCCTACACCAACTGGTACCGCGTCACCGGCACCCCCGAAGAACTGATCCTCGACTTCGGCCTGAACCCGCAGATGGGTCAGATCCCCACCGAGCCGATCAAGCTGACCCACCGTGTGGTGATGAACTTCTGGACGGCCAAGCGCCTGCTGAGCGCCCTGACCTTTGCCGTCCAGCGGCACGAAAGCTTCTTCGGCGTTCTGGAAGTGGACGTGCAGAAGCGCGTCCGCGGCGGCATCCCGGGGGTGGGCGGCGGGCGGACGACCTAAGCGGTCGGTCCGGTCAACGCCCGGCGCGTTGCGAGTCCGGAGCATCAGCGACGGATCATCAGAGCCCGGAGTGTTAGCGACGGGGCACGGTGCTACCCGTCGCTGACGCTCCGGGCTCTGAAAGAAGCTACCCGTCGCTGACGCTCCGGGCTCTGAAAGAAGTTACGCTCCGGGCTCTGACAGTTGACGCTCCAGGCTCCCAAAGTTTACTGGCGATCGGCCGGCGCCGGCTCCGCGGCATCGGGGGAAGGCGGGGCGGGGACGAAGCCGGAACGAAGGATGTACGGCTCCAACTCGGTGCCGCGCATCAGCCGCAGCAGGAGAGGCGTCGTCATCACCGTGGTGATCAGGGCCATCAGCACCAGCATGCAGAAGACGCTGCGCGGTATCACCCCCAGCTCAGCGCCGAGGTTGATCACGATCAGGGCCATCAGCGCCCGTGTGTTCATCATCGCCCCGATGCAGCCGGCCTCACGCGGTGAGAAGCCGCTCAGCCAGGCCGCCAGCCCGCAGCCGACGAACTTGCCCACCACGGCCGCCACCGTCACTAGCCCGCACAACAACCACAGCCCCGGGTCGCCCAGAGTGCCGATATCGGTACGCAGCCCGGTGTAGGTGAAGAAGATCGGCAGGAAGAACGCCGACACAAAGTCACGCAGCCGACGACTCACCGCCTGGCGGAACTCATGCTCGCCCGACAGTACTGCCCCCAGGAAGAACGCCCCGAAGATGGCGAAGATGCCGATCAGGTTAGTGATGATAGCGCAACCCATGATCAGGGCCAGCAGGACGGCCAGGGCGTTCAGGCTGATCTCGCCGTCATTCCGCCGCAGGGCGCCCCGCACCCACCAGCGCAGCACCGGCTTGGCGAGCAAGACCATTGCCACGCCGAAGGCCACCGTCTCGGCCGCCATCAGCAGCGTCATCTTCGGGTCGAACTGCGCCCGCACAATGGCGGCGACCGCGGCCAGCAGGATCCAGCCGGTCGCGTCGTCCACCGCCGCCGCCGCAATGGTGATCGCCCCCAGCCGGGTCCGCGTGATGTTCAGTTCCATCATCATCCGCCCCAGGATCGGGATGGCGGTGATTGACAGGGCCGTCCCCAGGAACAGGGCAAAACCCAGCGGCCGGGCCGCTACCTCCCCCTCGCCGTGCAAGTGCGGGTGAGCCAGCAGCAGCGGCGCCAGGCCGAGACCCAGGACGAACGGCAGCACGACCCCCGTGACCGAGATCGCCAGCGCCGCCTTGCCGTGCCAGCGCAGATGGCTGAAGTCGAACTCCAATCCGACCAGAAACAAGAGCAGCACCAGGCCAACCTGGCTCAGCGTGGTGAAGATCCAGCGGAAGACCTGGTCAGACAACCCCGCGGCCACCTCCGGCGGCAACCCCGGGATGGTCGGATGGAAGATCATCTCCCAGACCGATGGCAGCAGTGCCTTGAGCACGGACGGCCCCAGTACCAGCCCGGCGGCAATCTCGCCGACGACGGCCGGCTGCCCCATCTTGCGGAAGAGCACGGCGAAAAGCCGGGCGGTCAACAGGATGACGATCAGCTGCACCAGAACCGGCAGCAGGACAGCCTCGACGTCGGCCTTGCGGAGTGCCTCCAGCCAGGCCGGGATTTCGGAAGACGCAAGAATCGGGGGGGGAACCACGGATAAACAACCTCGGCGAGGGCGGCAGGGGCGGGATGGTCAAGGCTTGGGCTTGCAGATGTTCAGGTAACCGGCGCTTGATTCAAAGTACCGGCGGCGGCGCTGTTGCGCCTTGGGGGCGGGTTCCTTCTGACGGGCTTGCAAGTCGGCCAGGTTGGCCAGGCAGTACGGGCAGCCGATCGTGCGCAGGTGGAATTCGATGTAGTCCTGCTGCGCCTCGTCGAGTACTTGGAGCAGGTAGGTGCCGAGCTGCTCGCGGGACGGACAGCTGAGGCGCTCGCGCCGCCAGATGACGCCGATGGAGTGTTCGCCGCGGTCGCGCTCCTGGATCAGGGCACGAAGCTGTCGCCGCAGCGCCTCCGACTCGCGCAAGGCCTGCTCGACCTGGGCCGTCTCCCGGTCGTTGAGGGCGTCATCTAGGTAGGCATTCAGCATTTCGCGTGTGATGTTCGCCATGACTGCTATTCAACCATCCAGGATGGGCAGCGTCAACCATCGGCGACAAGTCATCGGGGACGCGCCTACGCTTTTGATGCCGGCGAAGAATTCTTTCACCGTCTGAGGCGAAGACATTTCCCGGCTGGGCGGCGACGGTTGGGCCGCTAGCCAGGGCCAGGAACGCCCGCGCGGGCCAGACGTAATCTGCGCTTGATGTTGCGGGCTTTGCTTGGCATTTCGCCCGCCGGCACCAATTGCGACAGCGGCATGCGCCGAGATTCTACCCACAGTCACCTCCTCGCCCCGATTTATGACCTAGGCTTGGATGATGTATTTTCCCATCTCTCCCCGGCACCTGTGAGGAGGTTCAGACGATGTTAGCTGTCCCCACGCTGTCGCTGATGCTCGTGTTGGCGATTGTAGCCCTCTATTTCTTCTGGGTCCGCAAGCCGAGCAAGTAGCTACAATGAGGGTATACGGACGGCAGGGGGCAGCTGCTCGCTTGCGGCTGCCGCCCGTCACCTGCCGTTGGCCCTCCGCCGGCCGGGCCGGACGCCTGCCGGACCGAGCGCTCGTGCCGCGATGGACTCCATCTATCTCGACAACAACGCTACCACCTCCCTGCTGCCACCTGTATGGGAAGCGATGCGGCCGCTTCTGACGGGCAGCCTCGGCAATCCTGCCAGCGCCCACCATGCCGGCCGCCGCGCCCGCCAGGCCCTGGAGGACGCCCGTGAGAAGACCGCTGCGCTGCTCGACGCCCACCCTGACGAGGTTATCTTTACCAGCGGTGCCACCGAGGCGAACAACCTTGCCCTCTTCGGCCTTGCCGGCCCGCCGCCCGGCCATTTGATTTCCAGCCCGATCGAACATCCCTCCGTCGCCGAACCGTTGCGCCGGCTGACGGAACGGGGCTTCGCCCTCGACCTGCTGCCGGTGGATACCGCCGGAGTTGTGCAAGCCGACGTCCTGCCGCGATTGCTCCGCCCCGAGACACGCCTGGTTAGCGTGATGCTGGCCAACAACGAAACCGGGGCCCTGCAACCGATCCGGGAGTTGATCAGAAGGGTCAAGGGCCAGGGAAGTGAGAGCAGGGAAGACCGGAACGCTTCTTCCCCGGCCCCTGCCCCCTGTCCCCTGACCCCTGCTTTCCACTGTGATGCGGCACAGGCCGTTGGCCGGCTGCCGGTGCGCTTCCATGAGCTGGATGTGACGGCGCTGACGCTGAGCGCCCACAAGTTCCACGGGCCGCCGGGGGTCGGGGCGCTGCTGCTGCGCCGCGGTGCCCGGCTAGAACCGCAGTTGTGGGGTGGCCATCAACAGCGCGGCCGACGGCCGGGGACTGAGCCGGTGGCCCTGGCGGTCGGCCTGGCGGCAGCCCTGGAATTGGCGGAGCGCGAGAGGGAAGCTCGG
This sequence comes from Gemmataceae bacterium, assembly GCA_035575035.1. GTDB lineage: Bacteria > Planctomycetota > Planctomycetia > Gemmatales > Gemmataceae > DATLYH01. The sequence goes on along the minus strand of DATLYH010000339.1, from coordinate 75,951 downwards.
TTGGAACACGTGCAGCGACTGCGGCGGCGCTTCCTCGAACGGCTGCGCGCCACGGCCGCCCCGGTGGTGCTCAATGGCCCGGAAACCGGCGGCGTACCGCACACATTGAACCTGTCATTCCCCGGCTGCCGGGCCGAGTCCCTTCTCATGGCCCTGGATCTGGCCGGCGTCTGCTGCTCGACCGGCTCGGCCTGTTCAAGCGGCTCATTGCTGCCGTCGCCGGTGCTTCAGGCGATGGGTGTGCCGGACGAAGTGCTGCGCTCGGCGATGCGCTTTAGCCTGAGCCATCTGCTGACCGAGGCCGAGATCGACGAGGCCGCCCGGCGTATCGCGGCGGCGGTCGCACGGCTGCGGCGGACAGACGCGGAATGAGTTACGGCGCCAGACGCTGGAGCAGCCAGCCGCCGGCGTCGAGCCGGACATAGCGCAGGCGGTCGTGCAGCCGGCTGGCCCGGCCCTGCCAGAATTCGATCGACGTGGGCACCACGCGGTAGCCGCCCCAGTGCGGTGGCCGCGGCACGTCGCTCCCCTCGTAGGCGGCCTGGAGTTCTGCCATGCGCCGCTCCAGCACCTCCCGGCTCGGAATCACCTGGCTCTGCGGCGAGGCCCAGGCGCTCAGCCGGCTATCGCGCGGTCGGGTGGCGAAGTACTCGTCCGACTCCCGGGGCGTCACCCGCTCCACATGCCCTTCGATGCGGACCTGCCGCTCCAGTTCGGCCCAGTAGAACACCAGGCAGGCCCGGGGATTGGCCGCCAGCTCCTGCCCCTTCCGGCTCTCGTAGTTGGTGAAGAAGACAAACCCTCTCTCGTCGAAGCCGCGCAGCAGCACCACACGGGCGGCCGGCCGGCCGTCGGGCGTGGCGGTGGCCAGGGTCATGGCGTCCGGCTGCGGCAGACCGAAGGCCCGGGCCTGGTCAAGCCAGACGCGAAAATGCCGCAGCGGGTCGGGGTCCATATCCGCCTCGTGCAGGCTGCGGGGGACAGGGGCCTTGGAAAGCGACATCGTTGGACTTCTCCTGCGGCGCGGGGACGATGATCCAGGCGGACTGCCGGGCTTGTCCCCGCCCCTGTTCATCATACGGGCTTCGCCAGCCTTGATCTCGCCCCAGTACCGTTCCATTGGTGCGCGGGAAGCGCCGCTTCCCCTTCGCGATCATTATGATGATGGAATACGGCTCGTCTCCCAGCAGTCCCTGAGCAAGGAGGAGTCATGTCTCTGCAACATTTCGCTGGCACCGTCAACGCCCCGGACTTCCCACCGGACCTCGATTGGTTGAACACCGACCGACCGCTGAGCCTGAAGGACCTGCGCGGCAAGCTGGTCATCCTCGACTTCTGGACCTTCTGTTGAATCAACTGCCTGCATGTCCTGCCGCAGTTGCGGCGGCTGGAGCGGAAGTACGCTCAGGAGTTGGTGGTCATCGGCGTCCACTCGGCCAAGTTCCCCAACGAGCGGGCCACCGAGATGGTGCGGCATGCCGTCGCGCGCCTGGCGGTCGGTCACCCCGTCGTCAACGACCGAGATTTCCATGTCTGGCAGGCCTACGCCGTGCGTGCCTGGCCGACGCTCATGTTCATCGACCCGCGCGGCAAGGTCATCGCCCGCCACGAAGGAGAGTTTGACCCTGACCAGATGGACCGAGCCATTGCCACGCTGCTGACGGCGTTCGAGCGCGACGGCAGCCTTGACCGGCGGCCGCTGTCATTCACCACCCACCAGGAGCGGGAGCCGGACCGACCGCTTTTCTTCCCTGGCAAGGTGCTGGCCGATGCGGCCGGCGGCCGCCTCTTCGTGGCCGACTCCGGCCACCACCGGGTCGTCGAGTTGTCCCTGGAAGGCCAACTGCGGCGTGTCTTCGGCAGCAGCGAGCCAGGATTGGCAGACGGCGACGCGGCAGCAGCCCGCTTCAACGGGCCGCAGGGGCTGGCGTTGGCCGACAACACCCTCTTTGTCGCTGATACGGAGAACCATGCCATCCGGCGGATCGACCTGGGCAGTGGGCGGGTCGAGACGCTGGCCGGGACCGGTGAGCAGGGGTACGGCATCACTAGCGGCGGCCCGGCCCGGGGGGTCCTGCTCAATTCACCCTGGGATCTGGCGATTCACGGCTGCCGTCTTTACGTGGCGATGGCCGGCTGCCACCAGATCTGGGAGATGGACCTGGAAGGCGGCACGATCGCCCCCTGGGCCGGCAGCGGCCGAGAGAACATCGTCGATGGGTCGCGGCGCGCCGCACAGTTTGCCCAGCCCAGTGGCCTGGCCCTGGACCCGGCAGCCGGGGTGCTCTACGTGGCCGACAGCGAAGTCAGCGGCATCCGAGCCATCGATCTCGGCCCGAACGGCAAGGTGCGGACACTGGTCGGCCGGGGCCTGTTCGATTTCGGTGATCAGGACGGCGTCGGCGCGGACGTTTGCTTGCAGCACCCGCTCGGTGTGACGCTGGCAGACGGCCTGCTCTATGTGGCCGACTCGTATAACCACAAGATCAAGCGGCTCGATCCGCGAACCGCGGCGGTAGCGCGCTTCCTCGGTAGCGGCCGCCCGGGCTTCCGCGACGGCCGGGGCCCAGAGGCTGAATTCTCTGAACCGGGCGGTCTGTGGGCCGCGGCCGGCCGGCTCTACGTCGCCGACACGAACAACCACGCCGTGCGCGTCTGTGACCTGGCGAGCGGTGAAGTGCGGACACTGGAGATTACTGGCCTCTAATGCGGAGGCGGACGTGGACCGTGCAGCTCCCTCACTGACCCTCGGGCCGGGCTGGGAGGCGCTGAGCAAGCGGCTGGATGCGGGCACTGTCCTGGTGATCGGCAATCCCGGTCTGGGAAAGAGTCATCTGGTGCGCTACCTGGCCGGGGAGCTGACCGCCCGGGGACGGCGGGTGGCCCTGCTCTCCGCCGACATGGGACAGGCCGTGGTCGGGCCGCCCGCGTGCCTGGGTCTGGCCCTGACGCCGCCGTGGCGGGAACCGGCCGCTCTCTGGTTCATCGGCGACACTACCCCCGTGGGTCATCTGCTCCCCGCGGTGGTGGGGGCGGCTCAGCTGGCGCAGCGGGCCCGGCAGCAAGGGGCCGAGGTGCTGCTGATCGACACCACCGGCCTGGCCGAGGGGCCGCTGGCCCGCGTCCTGAAATATCACAAGGCCGTGGCGGTCGGCGCTGACCATGTCGTCGCGCTCCAGCGCGAGGCCGAACTGGAGCCGCTCCTGACCCTGCTGGCCGGGGTGTGTCCGGCTATCCACCGCCTGGCGCCGGTGGCCGCGGCCTACAACCGCACCCCGGCCGACCGCGCGCTTTACCGCCGGGCCCGCTTCCGGGACCACTTCCAGAACGGCGCCATTCAGGAATTCCCGCTCAGCCAGACGATCGGTCTCGACTGGGCGCCGCTGACTCCTTCGCAGGGGCCGAGGGCGGGCACCGTGGTGGGCCTGATCGACCGGGCCGGCTTCTGCCTGTCGCTGGGCATTGTGGAGGAGACGAAGGCGGACCGGCTGGCGGTCTACACTGCGTGGCGCGACGCGGCGGCAGTGAACCGGGTGCAGGTGGGCCGGCTGCGGTTGAACCGGGAAGGGGAGCAACTCGCTTGAAGGGGCAGCACGAAGGAAGGCCGGCAACTCGCCCTTTCTTCCAGCCTCTCTTTGGTGTTCAATACTGTCTCCCCGGCCGATGGGGCCGATCCCACCGCCGGTCCGCGTATCGCCTTTTTCGGGAGCGAACCCGTCATGGAGATGCTGATCCCTGCCGAGCGCATCCAGGCTCGCGTGGCGGAGCTGGCCCGGCAGATCGCGGCCGACTACAAGGACCGGCCCGTGACCATCGTCGGGGTGCTCACCGGCAGCCTGATGTTCCTGGCCGACCTGGTGCGCCACCTCGATGTGCCGCTGCGCATCGGTTTGATCCAGGCGTCGAGTTACCGTGGAGCAGTGACGACGCCGGGCCAACTCCATATCCACCCGGAGCTGGTCCCCGATGTCAAGGGCCGCCACGTCCTGCTTCTGGACGACATCCTCGACACCGGCCAGACATTGGCTTACCTGGTGGAGCACCTGCGCAGCCTGGGGGTGGCGTCGTTGCGAACCGCGGTGTTGTTGCGCAAGCAGGGGCGTCAGGTGGTGCCGATCGAGCCCGACTATTGCGGCTTCGACATCCCCAATGCCTTCGTGGTCGGCTACGGCCTCGATTACAACGACGAGTATCGCCATCTCCCCTACATCGCGGTGATCCCGGAGAGTCATTAGTCCGTAGGAGGGCAACTGCTTGCTACGGACTACGGACTACGAACTGCTCGTGAAACTCCTCTTCCTCATCCCCAACCTGGATTACCACGGTGCGGCGAAGCAGCTCATGCTGCTTGCCCTGGGACTGCCGCGCCAGCGCTTCACGCTGCGTGTCTGCACCTTCGGCCCACCGACGCCTTGGGCCGAGACGTTACGTGCGGCCGGTGTTGAGGTCGAGGCTTTTTGTCGAGAGCGGCCATTCGATCCGGGCTCGTGGCTGCGCCTGGGCCGCTCGGTGCGCCGCTTTCGGCCCGATATTGTGCATACCTGGGGTTTGGCGGCGCTCGGGATCGGCCTTTGCCTCCGCCGCTGGAGCGGTGGCCGGCTGGTCATCAGCGCCGGGCTGCCTGTCGGGGAACGGCCGCCTCGCCCGGGCTGGTTCGAGCAATGGGCAGCCCGCTGCGGAGATTACCATGTCATCGTTGGGGGCTCTGCCGAAGCTGAGCGCTGGCGACTTCGCGGGACACCCGAAGACCGGATCGTGCAGATTCCACCCGGTGTGGTGGAATCGCCCGCAGAGGCCGTGTCGGTGCGCGAGTCATTGGGACTGCCGGCCGGCGTGCGTCTGCTGGTCGGCATTGGCCCCGTCGAACGGCACAAAGGTTTCTACGATGCTGTCTGGGGCCTGGACATCCTCAAGTACCTTTACGATGACCTGCATCTCGTCCTGGTCGGCCGGGGACCTGACCGGCCCCGGGTGGAGCGCTTCGCCCGCGCTCTTCGTGTCACCGATCAGGTTCACTGGGTGGGCCCGCAGGCAGACGTGCGGCCGATTCTGAACGAAGCGGAGGTGGTCTGGGTGCCAAGCCGGGCGCCGGCCGGGACCAACGCAGCCCTGGAAGCAATGGCGGCGGGCCGGCCGGTGGTGGCGGCGTGCCTGCCGGAATTAGCTGAGATTGTCACCGACGGCGAAACCGGGGTCCTGTTTACGCCGGGTAACAAGGCGATGCTGGCGCGGCAGACACGCATTTTGCTGGACGATGCCGACCGACGCCGGCAGATGGGGGAAGCCGGACGCAAGCGCGCCGCCACGCGCTTCCCCGTCAGCGCGATGGTCCACCGCCACGCCGAGCTGTATGCCCGCCTGGTCTAAGCAGCGCGCCGTATCAGCGCCCGGCGCGTCCACTTTCGGCGCATTCCTACGATCCGAGCCCGGAGCGCCAGCGACGGGTTCCTCTGAGCCCGGAGCGCCAGCGACGGGTTCCTCTGAGCCCGGAGCGCCAGCGACGGGATAAGGTTGGCCCCCGCGCTCACGCTCCGGGCTCGGATCAAAGACGTTCCGATTAACGGCGCGAGAAGGGTTCACGACAACTCGCCGATCACCCGGCGTACCAGCACGCGCAGCTTCTTCTCGGCGGCGGCGGCGACCGCCAAGATGTCCTCCAGCTTGACCGGGCGGAGGGCATCGGGCAGGCACATGTCGGTGATCACCGACAGGCCGAGGTTGCGCAGGCCGGCGTGGACGCCGACGATTACCTCCGGCACCGTGGACATGCCGACGACATCGGCCCCAATGCCTCGCAGGAAGCGGTACTCCGCCCGCGTCTCCAGGTTCGGCCCCGATACCGCTACGAAAACCCCCTTGTGGCAGACGATCCGCTCTTCCAGAGCGATACGCTGTGCCAGCGCGATCAACTCCCGATCGTAGGCATAGCACATGTCGGGGAAGCGCTCGCCGAGCCGGTCGTCATTCTTGCCGATCAGCGGGTTGTCACCGATCAGGTTGATGTGGTCTTCGATAATCATGATGTCGCCGGCGGCGTACTGCGGGTTCATGCCGCCGCAAGCATTGCTGACTACCAGCACCTCACAGCCCATCGCCTTCATGACGCGGACCGGCAGGGTGATCTGCTTGAGGGTGTAGCCCTCGTAGTAGTGAAAGCGCCCCTCCATCACCATGACGACCTTGCCCGCCAGCCGACCGCAGACCAGCCGACCGGTATGTGACTTGACTGTCGGCTGCGGGAAATGCGGGATGTCGCCGTAGGGGATTGCCGCCTCGGTCTCAATGTCGTCGGTCAACCCGCCCAGGCCGGTGCCGAGGATGATGCCGACGCGCGGCCGGCCCGCCCACCGGGCCTGGATCGCCGCCTTTGCTTCCTGGATCTGGTCGTACAGCTCGAGCATGGGTGTCAGTGGTCAGTAGTCAGTTGGTGTATGGCAAACCCTGAGATCGGCGCCCGGAGCGCCCCCGGCCAATCGCCGCCTCTTTCCCTCGATTCCTGCCTCAATGTATACTGGGCATTGACCCAAGACCAGCACCGTTCTCCATTCGGCAACTGACTACGGATCACGGACAACGAACTGCCATGCCTGCCAACCTGACACCGCAGTACATGGAAGCGGAACAGGAGTATAAACGGGCCCAGACTGCCGAGGAGCGGTTGGCGGCCCTGAAGAAAATGTTCGCCCTGCTCCCCAAGCACAAGGGTACCGAGAAGCTCCAGGCCGAGATCAAGCGGAAGATCAGCGACGTCCGCGAGGAGATCGAGCACGAGCGCAAGCATGGCAAGAAGGGGGGTGTCAGCTACAAGATTCCCCGGCAGGGGGCCGGCCAGTACGTCATTGTGGGCGCCCCGAACGTCGGGAAGAGCCGGCTGCTCACCCGGCTGACACGGGCGACGCCGGAAGTGGCCGCCTATCCCTTCACCACGCGCGAACCGCACGCCGGCATGATGGAGTGGGAAGATGTCCGCGTCCAGCTTATCGACACTCCGCCCATCACCGCCGACTACCTGGAGCCTTACCTGGCGGGTATGGTGCGCGCGGCCGATGCCGCCGTGCTGATGGTCGATCTCGGCGATGATGACGGTCCCTTTGCCGCCGAGGCGGTCCTCGAACGGCTGGCGCAGGCCAAGACGGTGTTGGTCGGCCAGCCGCCGGCCGAGGCGGAAGACCCCACCATCGGCTACACCAAGACGATGCTAGTCGCCAACAAGATCGACCTGCCCGGCGCGGAGGACCGCCTGCCGGTGGTGCGTGAGTTGTTCGGCCAGCGCTTCCCGATCCAGGTAATTTCCGCCGAGCACGGCACCGGCGTGGAGGACCTGCGTAACGCCCTGTACCGCTTTCTGAACGTGATCCGGGTGTACACCAAGAAGCCGGGCAAACCGCCCGATCTCGAGTCGCCTTACACCGTCCCGGCGGGGAGCACGCTACAGGAGATGGCCGCCCTCGTCCACCGCGACTTTGCCACCAAGCTGAAGTCGGCCCGGATCTGGGGCACCGGCGTCTACGACGGCCAGACCGTAACCCGTGAGCACATCCTGCACGACAAGGATATCGTAGAATTGCATATCTAAGGTGCGCGCGATTGCGCCGGGGAGGTGGGAATTGAAGCCGCGTACGATCAGCATCGACAAGGAAGCGGCAGCCGTCCAGCGCTTCTTTCACAAAATCAGAGACGAGCCGGTCGTCATCGAGCACGAAGGCCGAACGCTGTGCGTCCTTTATCCGGCGGCTCGGTTGTCCTACCCACCGGAAGGGCAGTTGAAGGATGCCGCGGGCGCCTGGCAGCTTCCCGAGGAGGTGGTACGGGCGATCTCGGGCGAAACATCGTGACCCGGTCGGGCAGTGAGTAGGCGAACACTCGGGGGAGGGTGGGATGCCGCCGTTTCTGCTCGACACCGATCATTGCGTTGCCTTTCTCCAGGGAAGCCACCCGGCCCATGGCGTCATCGCGGCGCGGCTTGCCGGCATGTCGGCGGCCGATCTGCGCATCTCCATTTTCAGTGTGATGGAACTCACGGAAGGGCCCTGGCATAGTCAGACGGCCCACGGCTATCATGCGGCCCGATCGGCTTTGCACACTTTCCTGGGATGGATCCCGACCGTCGGACTGACGCATCTGATGATCGAGGAATTCGGCCGGCTCCGGGCATTGTTGCGCCGGCAGAACCAGCTCATCGGCGACCTGGACCTTGCCGTCGCGGCTACCGCTCTGACGCACGGCTTCACTCTGGTGACTCACAACCAGAGACATTTCAGCCGCATCCCCGGCCTCTCGCTAGAGGACTGGTTTCCCTGATCGCACTTGCATCCCAACATGGCGGCTCTACAATCGCCACGGATCTTCCTCATTCTCCTGGAGCCGTCGCATGATCTGGGCTGTCTACTCGCAAGACCTCGACCCGCTGCACGGGAAACTGCCGTTATCCGCGGTCGTCTCCACTGTCTTCGCTGCTCTGCCGGTGCTCACCCTGTTCTACCTGTTGGTGCCGCGGCGCTGGCTGGCCCCCAAGGCCGGTGCTGCCGCGGCGCTGGTCGCCTGGATCATCGCCGTCGCCGTCTACGCCATGCCGGCCGACATGGCGACCTGGTCCTTCATCCACGGCGCCGCCTTCGGCCTGCTGCCGGTCGGTTGGACCATCTTCAACGCCATGCTCTTGTACAACATCACCGTCAAGACCGGCCAGTTCAACGTCGTCCGCCGCTCGGTGGCGGAACTGTCAGCCGACGCCCGCATCCAAGCGATCCTGATCGGCTTTGCCTTCGGTGCCTTCCTGGAAGGGGCGGCCGGCGGCGGTACTCCCGTGGCCATCTGCGGCGCCATCATGGTCGGCCTCGGTTTCAATCCCTTCCTGGCCGCCGTGCTCTGTCTGATCGCCAACACGTCGCCGGTGGCTTACGGCGGCCTGGGCACGCCGCTGATCGTCCTCAATGGCGTCACCGATCTGCAAACCGAGACGCTCAGCGTCATGGCCGGCCATCAGCTGCCGATCCTGTCGTGCATTGTGCCGGCCTACATGGTGCGCTGCATGTGCAGCTGGCGGCAGACCTGGGAGGTCTGGCCGGCGCTGCTGGTCTCCGGCGGGTCGTTCGCCTTGTTCCAGTTCACCTTTGCCACCATCCACGTCTACCTGCCCGGGGTCATCCTCTACCCGATGACCGACATCGGCGGCGGCATCTTCTCGCTGGTGGTCACCGCCATCTTCCTCAAGTTTTGGCGGCCGCGCCGCGAGATGGTGTACGAGCCGGCCCCGTCCGCCGAGCCGGCCGCACCGGCGCTGGGCGGCCTGACCGACGGCCACGCTGCCGAGGCGGCCGCCCTGGTCGGCTCCGACCCTGCACCGGCCGAGAAGGAACCGCCCCTGACCTTCCGCAGCGTCAGCCTGGCCTGGGCGCCCTACGCCCTGATGTCGATCTTCCTGCTGTTGACCGGCCTGGTGCGGCAGAAGGAGGAACGCCGCGAGGGGCCGGCCTGGTCGCTGCTGGGCGTGCTCCATCAGAAAGAGGGGGCCGGGCCGGTCTACCTCGGCCCGATCCAGACCAACTATCGCATCCCGATCCCGACGCTGCACAATCAGTCGCACCGCGACCCCCGGCTCCATGCGGTGAAAGCGGAGCAGTGCGCCGCCTTGGCGGTGGCTAGCGCCGACCCCTTGCGGGCCGTGGTCAACGCGCAGGTGGCCCAGCGCCTGGCACCCCGGCCGGAGGCCGCCCTGTTCAACTTCGCCTGGCTGACGGCCCCCGGCACCGCGGTCTTCCTTGCGGCCGTCGTGAGCATGATCATGCTGCGGATGAATGCCGCCGACATCGCCTGGGTATTCCGGCGAACCTTCTTCCAGATGAAGATCCCGATCCCGACCATCGCCTGCATGCTGGGGCTCAGCTACGTGACGCGCTACGCCGGCATGGATGCCACCCTCGGCGTCGCCTTCGCGGCGACCGGGTTGGCCTACCCGTTTTTCGCGGCGATCCTTGGCTGGCTGGGCGTCTTCCTGACCGGCACCGATGCCGGCAGCAACGCCCTGTTCGGCAGCTTGCAGAAGATCACCGCCACCGAGATCTACAACCAGGGGGCCTTCACCGCTCTGGGGCAAGGAGTGACGCCAGCCGAGGCGCTGGGCAAGGCGCAAGTGTTGATCTGCACGGCCAACAGCACCGGCGGCGTCATGGGCAAGATGATCGACGCCCAGAGCATCTGCGTCGCCACCGCCGCCACCCATCAACTCGGCAAGGAGGCCGACATCTTCAAAGCGGTGATCTGGCACAGCATCATCCTGGCATCAGTGGTCGGTCTGATCACACTGCTGCAAGCCTACGTGCCGCCGTTTACCCAGATGGTGCCGGCACCGCCACCGTAGCTCAAGGAGGGGGACCGGTTTCGGCGGCCTCGGCCTACCGCTTCCACGGCCGGCGCGGTAGCATCCAGGGCATGTTCGAGCACTTTGAGCACACGGCCGACCTTGGGCTGCGCATCCGCGCGGCGGACCTGGACACCCTGTTCGCCGAGGCGGCCCGGGCCCTGTTTGCCGCCATCGTGGAGGACCTGGCCTCGGTCGAGCCCCGGCAAAAGGTCGAGATCCGGCTGGAGCACGACGAGCCTGAGTTTCTGCTGTTCGACTGGCTTTCGGAATTGCTGTACCGCTTCGATGCCGAGCACCTGCTGTTCGGCCGGTTCGAGGTCCGGGTGAATGACGCTGGTCTGGATGGCACTGCCTGGGGCGAGCCGCTCGACCGGTCCCGCCACGTCCTGGCGCATGAGGTCAAGGCGATCACCTACCACGGCCTGCGCGTGGAGCGGACGCCGGACGGCTGGTTGGCGGAGGTGATTGTGGACATTTGACCGAAGCGAAGATGAGCTATTCCTCCGAGCCGGCCGCGGCAGCACCCGTCGGCGTGGGCAGCCGGTCGAGGTTGGCCCCATAGGATTGATCGGCGTCGGCCCGCACGCGGAAGCCAGCTTTCCCCACCCGGGCCAGCGGGGCTTCTGGCGGCGGTGGATCGGCCAGGATCGACCTTACCCGTGGGACGAACAGAGCGTCGCGCTCGCCGGTGTACTCCTTCCATTTGACCGTCCCGTAAGGCTGCGGCGGGTTCTCCTCTCCCGGCGAGCGCTGGTCGAGCAGACTCATGAAATTGCTGTAGGCGTTGTGCCGGCCGTCCCACAGCAGCAAGCCGCGCATCTTCTCCTCGCTGGTTTCAGGCCCCTCCAGGTGGATCAGTGAGCCAGCGTCGCGCGAGACAAACAGACTGTCGAAGGCCCGCACGTGCAGCAGCACTAACCCCATGCCCCGAGCCTCCCGGTGGGCCTGAAGGCGGATCAGGTGCTCGCCCAGGTAAGCGGTCACATGCTCCAGCCGGGCCACGCTCACCTGCCCGGCCGCCGCTCCTTCCGCGCTACCCTGGACATTCAGGCAAGAACCGGCCAGGGCGAACAGGCAGTTCCGGGCTTCCAGCGTGAACGGCCGGCTGGCGCGCACCCGGAGCAACTCGCCGTCACCGCGCACCAGGCAGTCCTCGAAACTGATCCCGGGAACCTGGGCCGCTGCCGGGCTGGGCGGGTCCATCTTCATCACCAGCGCCGGGTCGGCCAGTTTGACCACCGCCAGCGGCACATCCCGGCCGGCTCGGTCCAGAGTGATCACGCAGTCCCGGAAGGCGCATGATCCCTCCCCGATCACCTCCACCACCGACTGCGTCTTGTAACCGGCGCGGCGCGGCTCCAGCTGGAACTCCAGGTCCTCCAGGGTCAGCTTGCCGTCATGGACCCGGAACAGGAATGCCTCCTGCTCGCTGGTGTTGCCCAGGGTAAGGATCGGCCGGTGGCCCGGGTCGGGCAGGATGGTCACGTCCAGGGTCGCCCGCTCCAGCCGGACCGGATCAACCGGCAGCAGGCCGGTGTGCCGGATGCGGATGACGGCCCGTTGTCGGACGTCTTCCAGGGCCTGGCCTAGCGTGCGGTAGACGCCGTTGCCGACACTCGCAACGGCTGGATCAACTACCAACTCGCGGACGGCCGCGACCGGCTCGGTCGGCCGGTCCTCCGGCGGCAGCGGCGGCACATTGGGGTAGGAGGTTCCCCAGGCGCAGCGCTCAACCCCGAGCAGCTGCTTGAGGTCGGGCCCGTACCGCAGTTCTCGAAGTTTGAGGTTGACCAGGAAAGCCTGCTGCGGCCGGCCTTGCCGGAGCATGTCCAGCGGGTCGGCCTCCTGCCAAGGGCTCTGCTTCAGCACCACCGACTTGACATCCTGCCCCTCCTCGCCGCCGACCTTGCGGACCTCTTCGGCGAAGGCTTCCCAGCTGGCAATCTCCGCCTCGCTCTCGTCCAGCGTCGGCCGGACCCAGAAGGCGGTGAGGTTGTGGTAACAGTTCTGGAAACCGACGTACTTCAGCGCTGTCGGCGGCCGGCCGGCCTGATGGATCAGCACGGCTCGCCGGTCGGCGCTGCTTCCAGGCTCGGCGTCCGGGTCCGCGCCTACGCGCGAAAACAGGCAGTTCTTGACCTCAAGCCGACACGGGGTTGAGTCCTCGAGATGGAACGCGGTCCAGTCACCGGCCGCCATCGCCGAGCAATTCTCTAGGGCGAGCATGGCTTCCTGGGAAATGCTTCCACCACGGGCCAGGTGGAACAGGATAGTGTGTGGGGCGAAGGCGCAGTGGGCGGCGAGGACGCGGCCCGGCCCGATCAGGCGGACGGCATCCTGGGCAACGCGGTAGAGCCCCTTTTCATCCTGAACCCGAGCGAAATAGCACTCCTTGATCTCGACGGCCACCGCCGGATCCCGGCCGGCGTCCACCACCACGGAAGTCAGGCGCGGCGGCCCGGGGCGCTCGTCCGGCCCATCGAGTACCGGCTCAGGCGGCGGGTTCTCCTGAAGGAATTCACAACCGTGGATCTTATGGCCCTTGCCGCCCTGAAAGAGAACGCCGGCCATAGATGCCTGCGACGAGGCGGCATCAACGACGAGGCGCAGGTTCTTGAGCGTTCCTTCGCCGCCCCGGATCACCAGGGCCGCCAGAAGGCCGTCGGCCGGGGACGGCAGGCGCAGGTCGTACTTTAGCCGGATGGTTGGCCGGGCGCCCGACCGTCCCTCGATCGTCACCTTCGGCGCCTCAAAGACCAGGCTCGACACGGAGGCGGACTCGTCCCCCTGCCAGGCGCCCCCCAGTTCCAGGTCGCCGTTCAGCACGACCTGGATCTCGTCGGCCCCCTGGTTCTCGCGCAAGAACCGGGCCAGGTCCCGGGCCTGGGGATGGGGCGGGTTGAACACGGCCACCTTCGGGCCTCGCTGCGGGGCCGTACCGTTAGGCGTCTCCGCTGGGGCCGGCAGACGGGTCCGGGGGGATTGGTCGGGCCGGTCAGCGCGCGGGGCCGGAGGAGGCCGATCGGGGGGAACCCGGAAGACCGGATCGCTGGGCGAGGTCGCCGGGCCGCCGGTCCGCCCCAGCAGCAGGATGAGGCCGACCAGCGCCGTCGCCGCCACTGCGGCCAGCAGGATGGGACGGGCACGGGGCGGGTCGGGCAGGGGAGCATCCACGAACAGCAGTCCCTCGGGAACCTCAGCGTTGAGTCCCAGTTTCTGGGCCACCCCGATCAGATGCCGGACCAGCTGCCCGACGTGGGCGTAGCGGTCCTTGGGGTCCTTGGCCATCATCCGGGCGAGTATGGCGGCCAACTCATCGGGGATCTCCGGATTCAACTCACGCGGGTCGATGGGGGCGACATGCTGGTGGTGGTGCAGCTTCTTGGCGGCCGTCCCCTCCGGGACAGGGGGTTGGCCGGTGAGCACGTGGTAAAAGGTGCAGCCCAGCGAGTAGATGTCGCTGCGGACATCGGCCTCGCGCGGCTCCAGGGCCTGCTCCGGCGAGATGTAGTCGAAGGTGCCGAGCGTCACCCCCGACTGGGTCAGGCCGGCGTCGCTCTGCCGGTCCAGCGAGCGGGCCAGGCCCATGTCCACCAGCTTGGCCCGACCGTTAGGGCTGATGATGATGTTGGACGGCTTGATGTCGCGGTGGACAACGCCACGGGAGGCGGCATGTTCCAGGCCGGTGGCGATCTGCAGGAGATAGTGGACGGCCTCAGCCACCGGCAGCCGGCCGCGGCGCTCCAGGAGGGTGCGCAGGTTAACCCCTTCGACGAATTCGAAGGCGATGAAGTGCAACCCCTGGTCCTCGCCGCAGAAAAAGACCCGGGCGATGTTCTCGTGGTCCAGCCGGGCGGCCGCCCGCGCCTCCTGGTGAAAGCGCTTGACGCTCTCCGGGTCGTTGGCCATCTCCGGCGGCAGGATCTTCAAGGCCACCGGGCGGTCGAGCTGCGTGTCACGAGCGCGGATGACTGCCGCCATCCCGCCGACGCCGATCGGCTCGATCAATTCGAAGTGGGCCAACCGCCGGCCGCGCAGCGTACCGGCAAAGGATTCGTCCGACGGAGCAGGCCGCGGCGGCGCGCGCGAGATCACCGTGGGGGAGTCGTCGGTAGGCTCCGGCTCCGGGAGGAACATCTCGAGGCCCTTGGCGGCCGGTTCGGTGGAGGGAGACGAAGGCTTACCATCGTCGCCGCCGGAGCGATCCGGTGCCGCCTTGCCTGGGGGCTCAGGCGGTGGACTCGGCGGGGAGGGTTGCACCCCCGAGTGTTCCTCGCCCCTGGGCTGCTGCGACGTTGGCATATCCAGAGGACCACCCCGTCAAGACGGTGTTGACGTAAGCGATATCCCCGAGCGGCCAAGGCATCCGCGCCTCTGCGGGCCGCGCGCCCCGGCAGCGCCGAACTCGCCCGAATAAGGCTAGCGATTGGCCCACGGCCGCGACCGCCGCATGGTTCCAGACAGAAGGGGGCTTGGCACACGAATCAGCGGCGATCCGGGCAGGGGTCTTCTACAAACATCCTACTATAGCCCAGCCGCGTCTGACCTGTCAATTCGGCATGAAGCACCGCCGACCGTCGCCGTTCTTCGGGTATCCTCTCACTCGCCGAGTCGCTTCCTATCAGCCCGGAGCGCCGGCAACGGGGAATACCAGCCTGGAGCACCGGCGACGGGGAATACCAGCCCGGAGCGCCAGCGACGGGTTCCTCGATACGAGGCGCTGACAAAACTTTCCCCCCGACCCGCTGCTTAGCAGCGCGTCTTTCCCTTTCCTCGGGGACACGCCCCAGATCTGAGAGCGAGCCAGCATGCAACTCCCCGAGAAGGGCCCTGACGGCGCTGACCCGGAAATGGTGGGCGGCTACCGGCGGCGACTGGGCGAGGGGCCTGGGCACCGTCTACGCGGCCGAGGAGATCGCCACGCTCCTAACCCTGTTGTGCGGTGGGGTTGCCCGGAGACAGTTCTACGACTCGGGCGCAGCAATCGGGTAGGAGGGATGGATGCTGTCCGGAAACAAGGAAAGGCCCGACCTACACGGAGGTCGGGCCTATGGGAGCGTGCCCAGAGAAGGTGGTCCGGGAGGTTGGAGCAGGCCTCCGAAACGCGGGGTCGGACCACTGCATCACCGGGGCCACGCAGGCCGATGCCGTCCCCTCCGAATGAATTGGCTAATGAACAGGGGACAGGCGGGCCGTATAACAAGTTGTTCCTGTGTGCCGAGGTTCCTCTCATCCATATAGAGACAGAAAGGGACTTCCCGCTTCCGACTTTTTGGAGGTATGCAGGTAGCCACAAGCGAGTCGCTTGTGACTATGGAACGCAGCAGGCGATGCACGAGATGCTGGAGCTGAAAGGTGCCTCGAAGTCGTATGGTGGGGTTCGGGCCCTGGAGCCGACCGACCTGACGGTTCCGACCGGCCGGACCACGGTACTAATCGGCCCGAGCGGCTGCGGCAAGTCCACGCTGCTGCGGCTGATGATCGGCCTGGTCCGGCCCGATACGGGCGTGGTCCGCTTCGCGGGGGTGGAGGTCGCCCCGGCCAACGCGCGGGAGCTGCGGCGGCGGATGGGTTATGTCGTGCAGGACGGCGGCCTCTTTCCCCACCTGACGGCGCGCGGCAACGTCACCTTGATGGCCCGCTATCTCGGCTGGGACCGGCCGCGCATCGAGCGTCGGTTGGCGGAGCTGGCCGAACTGACCCGGTTCCCCCTGGACGGCCTCGACCGCTACCCGGTGCAGCTCTCCGGCGGCCAGCGCCAGCGTGTCAGCCTGATGCGGGCCCTGATGCTCGACCCCGACGTGCTGCTGCTGGACGAACCACTTGGCGCTCTTGACCCGATGATTCGCTCGGAGCTGCAAACCGACCTGCGGCAGATCTTCCGCACCCTGGGCAAGACGGTGGTCCTGGTGACGCACGATCTCGGCGAGGCCGGCTTTTTCGGCGACCTGATCGTCCTGCTCCGCGACGGCCGCATCATCCAGCAGGGGACGCTCGCCGACCTGATGAAGACCCCCGCCGACCCGTTCGTGACCCGCTTCGTCAACGCCCAGTTACAAGTAACAAGTAACGAGTAACATAAGGATGCTGATCTGCACCCTGCACTTGTCACTGGTCGCTTGTCACTTGTAACCTGTAACTTGTTACTTGGGGCCGACGGCGTGGACAGGAAAGCCGCACAGCAATGGTTGGCCGACGGCCGGTTGGTCCGGTGCGTGGTGGATGCGATTTTGCGTCGCTGCGCCCGCCGCCGGCTGGTCGAGCTGGACTGCCAGGCCGCTGCTCGCTGTCAGGCGCGTGTCCTGCGGGGGCTGGTCCACCAAGCCCGGAACACACGCTTCGGCCGCGACCACGACTTCACCCGCATTCGCACCCCCGCCGACTTCCGCCGCCTGGTCCCCCTGCGCACTGCCGCGCGCTTCTGGCGTGATTACGGCCAACCGTATTTCCCGCAGCTCGAGGGCGTCGCCTGGCCCGAGCCGGCCTCGTACCTGGTGCCGGCCGACGAACCGCCCAGCCCGGCGCTCCCTTTCGTCCCACTTTCGGCGAGCCTGCTCCGGAGCCATCGGCTCGCCGCCTTGACCGCGTTGGCGATGGTGTTGGGAGGCCGTCCTCGGGCCCGCCTCTTCTCGGGACGCATCCTGTTCGTTGGAGGAACACCTGCCCCGGCAGCGTCCCAGGTGGTGGCATGGTCTCCAGACCACGCCACAACACGGTGTGGCCATGACCCGGTCGGCAGCGTGGCCGAGGCCGTCCTCGCTGAGTTGCCCGCACTGCTTCGGCCCTACTTCGCCTGGACAACCGTCCCCGATGGGGGCGCCGACTTCGCGGACGAGCGCTGTCGATTCCGGGTAGAGGAGTGTATCCGGCTGCCGGTGACCGGCCTTGTCGGCCCGGCCGGCCGGCTGCGGCGGTTCCTGGAGGGCATCCGCCAACGGACGGAGTGCGACCGCATCACCGACATCTGGCCCGGCCTGACGGCCGTCCTGTACGGGCATGACCCGGCCAGCGAAGACAGGGCCCGGCTGATGGACCTGATCGGTTCGGCGTCAGTCGTTTGCCTGGGGATGTGGTTTCGTCCGGAAGGAATGCTGGCTGTCGAAGACCCGCGGTATGGGTTGCTCCGCTTGTTGGTGGACCACGGCCTCTATTACGAATTTGTGCCGGCCGATACGCTGGACGCGGCGAAGCCGACCCGAGTCGGTGTCGGCGAGGTGGAGACGGGGGTTCCTTACGCAGTCGCGCTCTCCTCGCCTGCCGGGCTGTGGGCCTGCCTGCTCGGCTCGATGGTGCGCTTTGAGCGCCGCCAGCCGCCGCTGTTTTGTCTGGAGGAGGTGCCGGCACCCCGCGAAGAACCGGCCCCCGAAGGGACACAGGCTCGGACGGACGCACCGGCCGTCAGTCTATCGGCACCCCATCCACGAAGCGGCGACATTCCGGCAGGGCCTCCAGGAACGCCCTTCCATACCCCTTGGTCAGCACGCGCGGATCGAGGATGACGACCAATCCGGTATCGGTGCGGCTGCGGATCAGCCGGCCGAAGCCCTGCTTGAGCTTGATGACTGCTTGCGGCAGCTGGTAATCGAGGAACGGCTGGCCCCCTGCCGCCTGGATCGCCTCCATCCGCGCCGCCACCAGCGGCCGGTCGGGGACAGCGAACGGCAGTTTGGTGATGATGACGTTGGACAGCGCCTCGCCCGGCACATCAACCCCTTGCCAGAAGCTGTCCACGCCGAAGAGCACCGCCTGGGCCGTGCCCCGGAAACGCTCCAGCATCTGCGTTCGCGGCAGGCCGTCGCTCTGCGACAGCAGCACCAGCCCTTCCCGGGCAAAGATCGGACGCAGCTTCGCAGCCGCCTTCTCCATCATCTGGTAGCTGGTGAACAGAACAAAGGCCCGTCCCCGTGTCCGCATCACATACTCACGCACCTTCTCCAACATCGCCTCCTCAAATTGGTCCGGCTGGGCCACCGGGTCGGGGAGGTGGCGGAACAGGTGCAGCTCGGCCTGCTCGCGGTAATTAAAAGGGCTGCCCAGCTGGAGCGTGGGGGCGTCATCCAGTCCGAGCCGCTGTTGGAAATGGTGGAAGCCCCCCCTCACCCCTCTCCCCCCCAAGGGGGCGAAGGGAGCAACTGCTTCTCCCCTCGCCCCCGCTTCGAGAGAGAGGGGTGGGGGGTGAGGGGAACCGCTGACGCTCAGGGTGGCACTGGTCAGGATGACGGTAGGCACTCGGTCGTAAAGCTCCTGCCGCAAGGCGGGGCCGACCTCGATCGGGGCGCTGGCCAGCTCGATCCGCCGGATGCGCTCCCCGCTCACCTCCACCCAGTAGACCTGTCCGCCTAGTTCCTGGCCGAGCCACTGTGTCAGCATCAACGCCAGCGCTTGACAGCGGTTGGCAGCGGCGATGACCTCGATCTTTTCCTCGTCGGTCTTCAGCCCGGCGGCAATCTGGTCCAATGCGCTGGCCAGCTTCTTTAGCTCCTCCGAGAGGCAGTCCTTGACGATGTGCGGCTCCCGGACACGGACAGCCTCGGTCGGCTTGCCGCGGTCGCGGCCCGGGGTGCGCGGCTGACGGGTATGCCAGTCGAGAACCCGGCTGAAGAACTCGTCGGCGGCGAACCGCGTGGCCTGAAGCTGCCGCAGGGCCTCGTTGGAGCGGTAGCTGGCGAGCAGGCCGCGGTCATGCCGGGGATGGTAAAGCCGGTTAAGCAGGTAATCGAGCCCGCCTCGGCCGATTTGCAAACCGAGGTGCTCAGAGGCCACATCCTCCAGCGTGTGGGCCTCGTCGAAGATGACGACCTGGTAGTCGGGGAGCAGACTGGCGCCGGTGCGACGGAGGGCCAGATCGCTGAAGAACAGGGCATGGTTGACGACCAACAGATGGGCGCCGTAGACCTGGCGGCGGGCCTTGAAGTAGAAGCATTGATTGTAATCGTCACACCGGCGGCCCAGGCAGTTACCGCTGTCACTCTCGACCAGGTCCCAGACGGTCGGCAGCGGCTGGAAGTCGAGGCTGCTGCGGCTGCCGTCCTGAGTCTGCCGGGCCCAGCGGCCGATCTTGACCAACTGCTCAATGGCACTGTCCTCGGCCAACAGCGTGTACAGGCGCTGCTGCGCGCCGCGCAGGCGGCGCAGGCTGAGGTAATTGGACCGCCCCTTGACCAGGACAGCGTTGAACGGCTGAGGCATCACCTCTTGGAGGAAGGGGATGTCCTTGTGAACGAGTTGCTCCTGCAGGCTGATGGTGTGAGTAGAGACGACGACCCGGCAATTCTTGTCGGCCGTGGCCGCCTGGATGGCCGGCACAAGGTAGGCAAAGGACTTCCCTACCCCCGTTCCCGCCTCGACCAGGAGGTGGTGTTTTTCCTCGATGGCGCGGGCCACGGCCTCAGCCATCGCGAGCTGCTGAGGGCGCGGCTCGTAGTTGGGCAGTCGGCGGGCAATACTGCCGTCGGGGCCAAGGATCGCCGGCGCGTTCATGGCGTCGATTATAGCAAAGGGCGCGGCCAAACGATGGGGACATTCTGGGCTTGACCGCGGCGCGGCGGGCCGTTATGCCATCTCCCTCTTTCCCTGTCGCAAGGGTAGGTCAAGGCGCGCGGACGGAGGAGGGGGAGGATGTCAAGCAAGCGTTTCTTCGGATGGCTGGCGCTGACAGCAGTGCTGGCGGCGGGATGCTGTAACTTCTGCGAGCGCTGGTGCGGCACGGGCCGGCCGGTGACCTACTGTCAGCCATGCGTGCCGGTCTGCTGCCCGGCCCCGGTCTGCTGCCCGGCCCCGGTGAATTACCAGCCGCAGACGACTTCCTGGTCCCAGCCGCGCGGCACCACGGCGAACTGCTGCCCGTGACGGCCCGACGCGGTGCTCAAGTCATCACCTTGCGGCCATGATGCAGTTCGTACCAGCGGCGCAGCTCGCGGTCGCAGGTGGTCAGCGCTAGCCGAGCGATCACCAGAGCGACCGCCGCCGCCAGTACCAAACCGGGCAGCCAGGTTGCGGCCGGCAGTCCAACCCCTGCCGCGTAAACGTTGCCGGCCGGCACCAGTGCCGCCAGGAGCGGCCAGCCGGCCCGATAGAGTCCGTAAGCCAGCAGCGGCAGCCCCAGCGTCAACAGCATGCCGAGCGTGTTGGCCTGCACCCCCCGCGAGAATGCGCGGAAGCCCAGGGCGAAGTATAATCCCCACAGCACCACGCCCGCTGCCAGGGCCGTCACCGCTTGCGCCGCCGGCACCCGGCCCGCGAGAGCCGCCGCCCCCCACAGCAGCACGGCGATGCCGAAGTAGCCCCGGCCGCGCCGCCAGGCCGCCGCTGCTGCCGCATCCCAGTAGTCTTCCCCTTGCAGGTGCGTCAGCAGCAGCAACTCCAGCCGTCGGCAGCGGTCCTGGGCGCTGGAGTCCCACAAGCCGTACTGAAACGAAGCCGGCACCGCGGCCAGCACCATCAGCGCCGTCGCCAGGCTGGGAATCCCTCCCAACTGATCGCACAGGACAAAGACCTGCCGCCCCAGCCACGCCGGCCAACTCGGCCCCGCCAGTATGTACAGGGCGTAGAGGGCGCCGAAGCCGCCCGCCAGCCACAGATTGATCCGGCCCGAGTATTCCGTCACGCGCCGCACCGCCCACCAAGCCAGCGACCGCTCCCGGAAGGAGAACGGGAACAGGAAGAAAGTAAAGTTTAGCGACTCGCCGTCTCCCTTGCCTTTTTCCTTCCTCTTTACCCGATAATGCCGATCCTGAAAATGTCCCTGGAGGCGGCCGGCGCCGCGGGCCAGCAAGAGTCCAGTCGCCGTCAGGGCGGCAAGCTCCACCCTCCACATCCGGTCGGCGGCAGCAGCCGGCCCTTCCTCCAACCAGTGGTGGATGACGGCGAAAGGATTGTAGCGATGGAAGGCGTGGAAGCCGACCAGCAGCCATCGGCCCAGCCCCTCCGGCAGCCACTCCAGCCAGTGCCGCAGATGCTCGCCGGCCAGCACACCGACCGCCAGTTGCAGCACGATCAGACCCAGCGCGACCCGCTCGCCCCAACGGCGGACAGCGACGGGCTCGTAAGCCCAGATGGTCAGCCCCAGCCCGGTCAAGACGCCCCAGGTCAACGGCATCAGCAGTAGTGGTATCAGGTCGAGGACATCCACGTAGCCATCGGCCATCAACAGGACCAGCACCGGCAGCCCGGAGAATGTCACCAGGGTGAGACGGGCCAGTCCCACCAACGTCTCGGCCAGGAAGACGCACCGCGGCCGCAGTGGCGTGACCAGAAGGAATTCGAGGGCCTGGCTCTTGGGGAGCTGAGTCAGCCGCCAGCCGAGCAGGGCCGCCCCTTCGACAATGCCCGCGATCAGGAGGAGATAGCCGAGGAGGAGCGCACCATCGTCAGGTCCGTACCGCCGCAGCGCCCAGACACCGCCGGCCAGGATCGCCAGGTGGGCGATGACCGCGCGCCGGAATGCCTGCTGTCGTGTCGGAGACTGCGCTGCCAGAGTGAAGAAGGAGAGCATGGTCGATCCCCTCGGCAAGCTCACCCTACCACCTGGCTGAGCCGGTCCATCATCTCGGTACAGGAGGGCCAGCGATCGGCCGGCATCGGCGAGAGGGCGCGGGCGATGACCGGCACCTCGCGGGCCGTCAGCATGGTCAGGTCGGGCGGCGGCGGGACATAGTGGCGACGGAAGCCGGGCGGGGCGTTCGGGAACGGCAGGCGGCCGCCGCGCAGCTCGCAGTAAGTCACCGCTAGGGCGAACTGGTCAGTGCGGTCGCTGACCCGCCCCTGGTACACCTCCGGCGCCGCGTAGGCCAGCGTCCCCGCTGGGGTCTGCCAGATGGCGTGTGCCGCCTTGAGCGAGGCCAACCCGAAGTCGGCCAGCTTCACCGTATCGCCGAACAGCAACAAGTTGCTCGGCTTGACATCGCCGTGGTGGATGGCGGCGCGCCGCTCCCCGTCCTCGGAACAGGGGAGGTTCAGGAAATCAATGGCCGCCGCCGCCTGCCTCAGGAACTGGCAGACCAACTCGGCGTTCACGGGCGTGCCGAAATCCTTGCGGAAGACGTCGCGCACGTCCTGAAGGCTGCCGTCGGCCAACTCCATCGCCACGACGATATAGCCCAGGTGACACCAGATGCGTTCGACGCGGACCAGATTCGGGTGGTGCAGGTTCTGCACCACCTGCAAGGCCCGGACCTCCCGGGAGATGGCCCTGCGATTGCCGGCCGGTAGGAACTTGAGAGCGACCGGCCGGCCGTCAGCCGTCTGCGCCGCCCAGACCTCGGCAAATCCCCCGCGGCCGATCAGGCGGCGAAGGCGATAACCAGGATAAGGCTCCTCACCCGTTCGCAGTTGTACGGCAGGCGTCACGGAAAGTTTTGCTCCTCCGACGGGGCGGGCAGATCTCCCGCAACGGGGCTTTTGCCCCGCCGTAGGAATCTAGGCCGCGGCCGAAGCAAAGTCAAAAGCCGCGCCTCTCCTTGGAGATTGTCACCCGTCGCTGGCGCTCCGGGCTCTGTCACCTGTCGCTGGCGCCCCGGGCTACAATGCCACCCGCCGCCGGAAGGCTCACGGTTTCTTCGACGGTTTCTTCTGCTTCTCGATCCGTTCAAGCACTTCTTGTTCGTACTTGAGCGCCTCCGGCGGGATGGGAGCCGGCGTCACCGGGGTGCGGTCGAGCTTCTCGCCCTTGGGCACCGTCCGCAGCTTGATACTGCGATACCACACCGGGTCGCCGTGGTCCTGGAGATGCAAGTAGCCCCCGCGTTGGGCCAGGTCCGCGCCCCGCCGCCGCAGCAGTTCTACCTCCTTGGCCCATTTCGGATCGGTGTAGTCGAAGTCGATCACCTTGACGCCATTCAGCCAGTGCTGGATCACCGTTCCCTGGCAAATGATCCGTCCCTCGTTCCACTCTCCCACCGGTCGGGTAACGTCCTTCGACGGCGCCATGCAGAAGTAGAGCGAGGCGGCGCTGGTCCGCGGGTTCTTGCCGTCGCGGTGAGCGGCATTGTCAAGGATCTGATACTCGTACTGCCCGGGCCGATAGTAAACGCCGCTGTTGGATCCCCGGGCCACCTTCCACTCGAAGCGCAGCTCGAAGTCGTCGGGGATCGGCTTGACCTTGTAGGTCAAATCGCCTCCCTTGTCGGCGCGCACAATGGCGCCGTTTTCGACCTTCCAGTTACCCTTGTGCTCCCACCCGGTCAGATCCTTGCCATTGAACAGCAGCTCAAACCCCTGCTTTTTCTCTTCCTCGGAGAGAGCGTTGGGAAGGTCCGCGATCGTCGCGGCACCCGCCACCAGGAACAGCCCTACCAACATCACCAAGCCGACGCGCTTCATGGATTGCTTCCTCCCGTTGGCAATGGAGCACCGCCCGAGGAAGAAACCCCGGCCCTCCCCGGCGGCCTTCCATGCCTGTCCCGCCGTTGTACCGTTTTCCGGAGAGCGATGCCATTCCCTTTCTTTGACGCTTTAGAAAGTCGGCAAGGAGCTGGAAGTCGTTGCGGAAGCGCGTTCACGAAGTTTACGAGAAGCTTGACAGCGCGAGGCGGACGAAGGACGAGGAGGAGCACGACAAGCTGGAGCAGGAGTGGCAGGAGGTCAACCGGCGGATGCAGGAGCTTCAGGCGAAGCTGCCGCGCGAGTCCGACTCACGGCCGGGTCTGGCTCTTCCTCCGCAAGCCGGCCGACGCGAGCGGCCGGCGTTAGCTGGCCGGTTCCCCCTACAAGGTTCCCACCGGCCGGCTAACGCCGGCCGCTCGCCTTGGGAACCGGCCGGCTAACGCCGGCCGCTCGCCTTGTTCCTCCTGCAAGGTTCCCACCGGCCGGCTAATGCCGGCCGCTCGCCTTGGGCCTGTGAACGCGGGTTACCAATCACCCGGGAGGACCTCACCGCCATCTACAGTCAGGGCCATCCACCAGGTCTGCGGGTTGATCCCCTGGGACACGAACCGGACGCTGCCATCGCCCAGAGCGACGTTGATCCCGTTGGCATGGTAGCTCGAAGCCACCCCACGGTCGCAGTGGCCACTGACCATGATCACGTCCCTTGGCTGCACCTGGAACATCGCCTCCACCCCGGTGTACCAGGTGGTGCCGTCTCGTCCCCGGCCGCCGCCGAAGATCGCCGACAGCCGATCGCCCGGGTAGCTGTCGTTCGCGCTGGGCGGGGAGCCATTGAAGACCGTGGCCGCCCGGTAGACGCCACGCATCCACCAGGTTCCGCCGTGGCTGTGAGTGGCGTTGACTCCAGGGAAGTTCTGGCCCGCGTTCCGCTTGGTCCCAGGGCAGTACGCCAGCTTCTCGGCGAACACGACGGTATTCGACTGGCCATCACTGAAGGTGGTCGGGAGGCGAGCATTGCCATCCCAGAATCGGGGATCGCTGCTGGTCGGGTTCTTCCGGTCGCCGAAGACCTGGAAGTTCCCGGCATACGAGGCGTCGCCCGGGAACCAGTCGGTCGCCTGGTTCTTGTTCATGGTCGGGTCGGTCGGACACTTGTAGGTTTTGATGGGCGTTTGCCGGAGGAACTGCAACCCGCTGCCGGGCGGGCCGGGCGTCTCCCAGAGGGGAACGATAAACCCGCTAACATTGGCCGACTTCCAGACGTTTTCCTGCTCAATATACGGCAGCAAGTGGAAGAACAACGGGGCGAAGTAGGCGCCGCCGAAGGTCCCTGCTGCCGGCGGCAGCCGGCCGTGGACCCCCTGGCAGTTGTGTAGGGCGATGGCGAGTTGCTTGAGATTGTTGGTACACTTGGTCCGGTCGGCCGCCTCGCGGACCTTCTGCACCGCTGGCAGCAGCAGGGCGATTAGCACCGCAATAATGGCGATCACCACCAACAACTCGATCAACGTGAAGCCGCGGACGCGGCCCCGGCACGGAGAGGGGATGTGGTACATAGAACCTCCGCCACACAACGAGAATACAGGAAAGGGGACGAACTGAAAGCGAGAATATCCCCCCAAGTTGGGCACGTCAAGGGGGTAGATTATTCGACGGATCATCCCCGACAGGGGGGCCGGTCATTTTGCCTGACGCTTCCAGACCACGAGGAAGACCCCGGTGTCGGGCCAGGTGGCGAACTCCGTCGGCCGCTCCCGGTCCGGCCCGAGTCCCCGACACAGTTTGAAGGTATCGCCTTCCAACTCGTAGATGCCCCGATGGACCTTGTCTTTGTTGGGACCATCGAGAAATACCATGTCGATCGTCTTGGGTTTCTTCGTCGGGTCAAGGGTGATAATCGTCTCGTAAGTTTGGTCCTTGACCTTGACGATGTACCGGTCACCCTTGATGAGGAGTGTCGTGCCCTGCAATTTCTCCGCGGGGACCGGCTGGCCCTCGACCTCCAACGCGGCCATCTCCCAAGTCCCCTGGAGTTTTTCCAGTTCTTTGCGGGCGGCATCCTCCTTGTCGTCGGCGGCAAGCAGCAGCCCGACAGCCAATACCATCAGCACCTTCGTCTTCATGGTGCGCCTCCCAAAACCGTTTCCGCAAACGGCTCCACGCAGAATGCAGCATCCACTCGACGGCTAGCATTCTCGCACGCTCAGTCACCCCGATCAAGCACGTGATTGTGAGGCCAACCCTTTCCTGAGCGTGTCGATGGGCCGACGTGTCATCGACGCCTCGTCGGCGGATTGACATCTTCCGTCATGGATTTGGCCTGGCAGACCCGACTTGGCTTGCCTCAAGCCGGTCCATACCGACGGGAAACGGCCCAAAGGGAAATCTTTTGAGGCCCGTCGTCGAATGGCATGGCGCGTGCCCTCTGAAAGGCATCCTCTCCAGTGATCGAGCTTCTCATCGTTCCGTGGGGATAACGGCATGCCCGAACAACGACGCGGCTTCACATTGATTGAGCTGTTGGTGGTGATCGCCATCATCGCTATCCTGATCGCGCTTCTGCTGCCGGCCGTGCAGAAGGTCCGCGAGGCCGCCAACAGCGCCAAGTGCAAGAACAATCTCAAGCAGCTGGGGTTGGCCCTGCACGGCTACCACGACGTCAACAACCGTTACCCGGGATACTACCCGCCCGGGCTGCCATCGACCGATCCCCGCCGGTACACAGAGAACTGGTCATTCCAACTCTTGCCGTACATCGAGCAGGACAATGTCTTCAAGCAGCCGTTCACTACCCGGGCGGAGTACGACCAG
The DNA here is from genome assembly GCA_035575035.1 of Gemmataceae bacterium. GTDB lineage: Bacteria > Planctomycetota > Planctomycetia > Gemmatales > Gemmataceae > DATLYH01. The sequence continues at coordinate 49,451 of DATLYH010000339.1, read as the reverse complement.
ATGGTCCGGCCCCGCGTGATCCCGACCTACCTCTGCCCGAGCGTCCCGCTGCCGCCGCTCAGCCCCAGCGGTGGGGGAACCTCCCTGACCAACTACCTGGGGGTAACCGGGCGGCAGCGGTCCGACTGGCGGGCGCCGCCACTGGGAGTCGGCCAGGACACCGGCATCATCGCTGTGGTGGACTCGACCGGCTTCACGCCGATGAAGATCAACGTTCACTCGGTCACCGACGGCACCAGCAACACGCTGGCGTTCGCCGAGCGACCGCCGACCCCGGACCTGGAATGGGGGTGGGCCCTCCGCGGCAACCCGAACCTGGACACCCTCATCTGGGCCCGCTACGTCTCGCCCCCTGATACGCTATCGATCGCGACCACCGATGAGGCCGGCGTACCGTGCCCCTTCCCAATGTTCTTCCAGCCGCCGCGGACCCCGCCAAGCCGGTGCGACGGCTACCACATCTGGTCATTCCATCCCAACGGCGGCAATTTTGCCCTGGCCGACGGCTCGGTCCGGTTCTTCAGCTATTCGGCCGGCACCACCACCATCATTAGCATGTCCACCCGGGCGGGCGGGGAGGTGATCGCCGAATGAGGGCACTCTTGCGAACCGCGCTGGCAGCCGTCCTGCTGGCCGTGGCCGGCTGCGGCGGCGGGACCGCCGACGTGGCCGGGAAGGTCACCTTTCGGGGCAAGCCGGTGGTGTTCGGGACGGTCGTGGTGATCGGTCCGGACGGCGTGCCAAAGTCCGGGGCGATTCAACCCGACGGGACTTACCGGGTCCGGGGCGTGAAGACCGGGATCGCCAAGGTGACAGTCTCCAGCCCGCCCCCGCCGGGGTTGGTGCCCGCTAGCAAAAAGAAGGTCGGCCGGGACGAGGCCGACGAGCGGACACCCGCCGACGCCGGCAACCCGGTTAGTCCGGAAGTGGCCCGGGGCTGGTTTCCCGTCCCCGAGAAGTATGCCGACCCCGAGCGATCCGGACTGACGGCCGAGGTGAAACCCGGCCAACCGGTGGACATCGACCTGAAGTGATCCAGCCCCCATTACGGCCTCGGCAGCAACCTGTGCTATGCCAACCTGAACTTGGATGGCACGAAAGATAGGGGCGTCGATAAGGGACTGCAAAAGTCCTCCTTATTCCGACGGTTCCACGCGCTCGTAGACCGCTCGGTGGATGGTCTTCCCCTGCTTGCGGAACTTGCGCTCGAAATTAGTCAGGTAATCGAGGTCGTGGGCCGGCTCGGAGGGTTCCGGGGGCGGCAGCGGCCGGAGCCGAGTATGCGCCGCCAGCAGGTCGGTGATCATCTGAAAATACTCGCCCACGTCGGTGGCCAGATGGAGCCGGCCGCCGGGACGCAGGACCCGCTCGCACTGCGCGGCGAACTCCGGCGTGAACACCCGCCGCTTCCAGTGCCGTTTCTTCCACCACGGGTCCGGGAAATAGACATGTACCGCCTGGAGCGATTCCGAGGCCACACAGTCGCGGAAGAAGGTGCGGGCATCGGCGCAGACCAGCCGCACGTTGCGCAGGCCACGCTTGGCCAGGCGGTTGGCTGTGAACAACTGGTACTTGCGGGCGATCTCCACCCCCAGGTAGTTGACCTCCGGATGCTGCGGCGCCGTCGTGATCAGGAACAGTCCCTTGCCGAAGCCGACCTCCGCCTCGACGGGATTGTCGTTGCCGAAGACCGCGCGCCACTCGAGCGGGACCGGCGGGTCCGGCACCGACACCAGGTAAGGGGCCAGTTCCTCCAGCGGCAGCCGGCCGCGACGGCGACGGCTCATGCCTCCTCCTTGGGCGCCATCGGCACGCCCAGCACGTCGGCGTGGAAAACCATGGTTGTGCCGACGAAGCCCTGGACGTTGAAGGTCATCTGCCGGCGGTGCAGACGGACCGCCTTGCCGATCAGTACCAGCCGGTCGCCCGGCCGAACCGGGCTACGGAAGCGCACGTTCTCCAGCCCGCCGAAGCCCAGGAACCCCTCCGGTAGCAGTCCCTGGCTGTTGACGTAGTAGGAACAGAGCTGGGCTGCCGCCTCGCACATCAGCACGCCCGGCAGCAGCGGGTAGCCCGGCATGTGCCCACGCACCCAGAACTCATCCGCGCGGACATCCTTGTAGCCGGCGATCAGATGATTGGCGCCGTCGAGGTGGACGATGGCGGTCAGTTGCTCCATCTCGTAGCGCTGGGGGTTGGCCCGGCGGATCGCCTCCTGGTCGGCCACGACGCGGTTCAAGTCGAGGGAGGCGGGATCGAGGTGAAACGCGGGCGGCATGGCGGGGCCCTCGGCGGATGGTTAGCCGACCACGTCGGCGATCTGACTCAACTCGGTCAGCAGGATATCGGGGCGGGTGGCCGGCTGCTTCAGCTGCTGCGGGTCGGCTTGCAGCGATGCCTTGTCGCCGGCGAACAGGGCGGTCCGCATTCCCAGCCGTCGGGCCGGGGCCAGGTCTTGCAGCAGCCGCGAGCCGACATGCAGCACCTGGTCGGGGGAGATACCCCGCTGGGCCAACTGGCTCAGGGCCGGGCGAAACATCCGCTCCGACGGCTTGCGCGCCCGCACCTCGTAAGAAAGAACGCACAGGTCGTCCTGGATCAGCCGACCCAGGTCGGCGTTCGGGTCCTGTTTGGCCAGCGCGTGCTGGAGCTGGGCCCGGGTAAAGCACTGCCCGTCGGCGAGCAGCCCCTGGACCAGGCCGCGCCTGGCAACATGGGCCAGCGCGGCAGCCGCCCCAGGATAGCAGACAGTCCCTTGCAGATTGGCATGGAAGAAGTACGCTACCTTGCGGCTGAACTCGTTGAGCGAGCCGTAGAAGTTGGCGTCGAAGCGGTAGTCCTTTTGCAACAGTTTCTTGATGAACGCCTCCCACAGCCGGTCTGAGCAAACCTCGGGATATTTCTCAATATTGCCCGGGATGGTCCGCTGTTCGGCCAGGAGATTGCCGTAGACCTCACGCAGGTAGTCAGCCGGCTGGCCCGGCCGGCGCGTCATCGCCCCCCACATCTTGAACTCCTGGATGGTCTTGTCCAGGGCCACTTCCATGACGAACGGCTCGGGGTGCTCGAAGTACAGCTCGCCGCCGGTGATGGCCAGCAGGGTGCCGTAGACATTCCACAGGACGGCGCGGAGATTGGGCAAACGGACCAGGTACGGTCGGGCCTTAGGGGGGTCGATGGACGGAGGGGCCGGCCAGGTGAGGTCCGCCCGAGTTTCAAGGTAAGAAACGTACTGCTCCAGCGTCAGTGCCATGCGTCCACTTCGGGCCGCGGAGTTGGGCCGCGGGAATGTTCGGGGTTCCCGCCGGCAGGCGCCTTGGAAGGATGAAGGATAACTCGGTTTTAGATCACCTTCCTCCTTCCGGCGGGCGGTGGCCTGCTGCTGGTGCAGCAAACACAGCCAATTCACCCTAACAGGAGCGGCCAACGGCTGTCAAGCGAGGGGGGCTTGGTCTGGAGACCCAATCCCCGCGGGGTGGCAACCGCTCCGCGGCCCCTTGCTCCGCCCCTCAATAGAGCAGGTACTTCTGCCGCATGGCCAGAAACTCGGCCAGGCCATCCTGCCACAGCGCCCGGATCTGTTCGGGAGTGTCGCCGCGCTCCAGCGCCTCGAACGTTGGTGGGTGGGCCAGCAAAACCGGGTAGCGCTTGGTCTGCCAATCGTTGGGATAGAGCCGCTTCAACTGATAGGCGATGGTCAGGCCGGTCTCCAACGATCGGAAGCGCTGCCAGTCATCGATGAAGATCTGCACCCCGCCACACTCCTTGCCGGCGTGGACGCTCCCCGATGGGGTGAAGCGCGTCGGTACGAACCGCACCCCCGGCAGGCCGGACTGCGCCAGCGCCTCGGCCAGCCGCCGGCCGTCCAGCCAGGGGGCGCCGATCTGCTCGAACGGCCGGTCCGTCCCCCGGCCGACGCTGAGGTTCGTTGTCTCCAACAGGCCAATGCCTGGGTACAGGAGGGCGGCCGTCAGGCTGCGCATGTTGGGCGACGGGTTGATCCAAAGCAGCCCGGTCCGGTCGTAGGTGTCGCCGCGCCGCCAGCCTTCCATCTCGATGACTTCCAGGTCGGCGTTGATCCCGCGCTCGCGGTTGAAGAGCAGTGCCAATTCGCCGACCGTCAGGCCGTGTCGCACCGGCAGGGCGTGATAGCCGGTGAACGACTCCAGGCCGCGCTGCAAGACCGGCCCCTCAACCGCCAGGCCGCCGATCGGGTTGGGGCGGTCCAGCACCACCACCTTTTTCTTGTGCGCAGCGGCCGTCTCCAGGAGATAGCCGAGCGTGGTAATGTAGGTGTAAAACCGACAACCGATGTCCTGGATATCGTAGACCAGGGTGTCGATCCCTTCGAGTTGTTCGGCGGTTGGCCGCTTCCGCTCTCCGTAAAGGCTGTAGATGGGCAGGCCGGTCTTCTCGTCCTTGGCATCGGGGACCGGTCGATCCACCTGACCACGGATGCCATGTTCCGGGCTGAACAGGGCGACCAGGCTAACCCCCTCGGCCTGGTAGAGCAGGTCGATGGTGCTGGTGCCGTCGCGATCAACGCCGGTGTGGTTGGTGACCAGGCCGACCCGCCGGCCGCGTAGCGCTCGGAAGCCGTCGCGCTTCAGCACGTCGATGCCGGTCAACACCGGCGCCAGCCCCTTCGCTTCGCGGCCCTCCGGCGTCCTCGACGTGTCCCTTCCTCCCCTCTCCCCTTCCTGAGGGGAGAGGGGTTGGGGGTGAGGGGTGCGCCCATAGAGAGATGGCTCCCTCATCCCCAACCCCTCGCCCCCGTTTCGGGAGAGAGGGGAGAAGTAGTTCTCCCCCTCCCCCGTCCGCGGGGGAGAGGGGTCGGGGGTGAGGGGGCTCGACAACGGCGGCGCGACGATGGCGGCTGCCGCCAGGGTGGCGACCTGGCCGCGCAGCCGGGTCACGTCCCCCTTGCCGGTCGGGTGCAGCCGATTGCTCAGGAAGATGACCGTCGTCCGGCTGGCAGGGTCAATCCAGATCGAGGTGCCGGTGAAGCCGGTGTGACCGAAACTGCCGTCGCCGAATAGCTCGCCCCGGTTGGCCGAGTACGACGTTCGCATGTCCCAGCCCAGCGCCCGCAGCCCGCCGGGAACGGCTCGCGGCGTGGTCATCAGCCGGACCGCCGCCGGGCTCAGGACGCGCGCCCCGTTATACTCGCCCCCGTTGAGGAGCATCTGGGCGTAGACGGCCAGGTCATCGGCGGTGGCGAACAGGCCGGCGTGGCCGGCCACCCCGCCCAGTAGGCGGGCGCGCGGGTCGTGGACCTGCCCGCGCAGCCAGTCGCCGTCGTGCTTCTCGGTCGGGGCGACGCGCCGGGCCAACTCCGACGGCGGCCGAAACATCGTCTCCCGCATGCCGAGCGGTTCAAAGATATACCGGCGGACGAAGGCGTCCAGCGGCTCACCGCTCAGCCGACCGACCAGTTCGCCCAGCACGATGAAGTTGACATCGGAGTAGATGAACCGGCTGCCTGGCTCGGCGGTCGGCGGGAGCCGGCAGATCCGCTCCAGTGCCTTCTCCCGGCCGTCCTGGTAATCGCGCAGGGGATTGTCGGCGATCAGGCCGGAGGTGTGGAGCAACAGCTGTTCGATGGTAATCCGTTCCTTGCCCCCCTGGCTGAAGTCCGGCCAGTGCCGCGCAACTCGGTCGGACAGGCGGAGCTTCCCCTGTTCGAGCAGAACCATGACGGCAGTGGCGGTGGCAATCGGTTTGGTGAGTGAGGCGAGGTCGAAGAGGGTGTCCGGGGTCATGGCCTCCTCGGCCGGCTCCTTGCTGCGCAGGCCGTAGGCTTTGCGGAAGACAACCTTACCGTGGCGGGCGACCAGCACCACGGCGCCGGGGAGCTGCCCGCGCTCCAGGGCCGCCTGGACGGTCGCGTCAATGCGGGCCAGCCGCTCGGCGTCCATGCCGACCAACGCCGGCGCAGCCTGGGGCAGGCGAACCGGCCGGTCATCGGCGCGAAGCGAACGGCACGCGCTTAGCAGGGAAAGGGCCAGCGCCAGAAAGACGGCACGGCGAAGGTACATGGAAGACTCCTAGAAAACTTGACAAGGGTCCCTTCAAGAACGAGCATAACCGTACGGTTCCCCATCCTTGCCTGGAGGCGAAGTCTTTCATGAAGATTCTACGTCGGTCAGTCCTGATCGTGCTTGGTCTGGCCCTGCTGTTGCCTGGTCTGGGTTGCGGCGGGCCTCAGCCCAACAGCTTGGAAGACGAAGCCAATGCGAAGTTGGCAGCCATCAACAGATTGGCCGACGCCATGGCCAGGGACCCCAATGGGGCCGAGGCCCGCGCGGCGCTGGAGGAATTCCAGGTCACCACGATCGACCCCAAGAAGAACCCGAAACAGGCAGAAGAGATTGTTACGGTTTACCGTCAGCGAATTCACGGGAAGTATCGGGGTGAGGTGGCTCAACAGGTCCAGGGCTTGGTAGCCGGCATCGAGAACAGCCTCAAGGAAGGCAAGTAAGAGACTATTCCCTGCCCCTTAAGCAAGGCCGGCCAAAGAAACAAGGGCGGGCGTTCGAGCCCGCCCTCGCCGGTGTTTCTCGACTTCGGCACAGCGACAATCTCAAGGGATATTCACGACCGCGCCATCATCGCGCGAACCAAGGTTCTTCCAAGTCGCCAGGTCGATCCCCTCGGTAATGAACCGGACCGAGCCATCGCAGAAGCCGACGTGAACACCTCCGGGATGGTAACTGCGGGCTGTGGCATGACCCGAGTTCAGGTCCCAGCAGTCGATGGTCAGATTGTTCGGCGGCTTGGTGTGGGTGTAGAACGAGGTGATCATCGCGCTGCGGTAGTACTGTAGGCCGGGATAGCGGAAGACGGTGCCTGAAGTAACAGTCGCTGGGTTTGCCGCGCAGGCGACCGGCGGCGTGGTCGGGTCGGCCGTGTTTACGGCGCTGGCGGGTTGGAAGGAGTCTTGCGGGACAAGGGCCGGCGAATACCCACCGGACTGAGACCCGGCGAAAAGGCCGCGCTTGATCTCCGCAAACATGGCGGTGTTGCTCGTCCCATCCCTCACTTCGAGGATCCGGACCCCAGGCGGCCGATTGGCATACTTTTGCCACTGGGTAGTGGTGGGGATCACATTAAAGACTCCGCCCATGTCTCCCAACAGGTACCCCGGGGTGGGATGCCTGCCCAGGCTGGCCATGTAATTACTGCGACCGAACCCGCCCGCGAACATGGCGTTTGAGGAATCGGATGGACACAGGTAAACGGGCACGTCCTGGGTCCGGGCAGCGGCGTTGGCATTATCGCCGTTCACGTCACGGTCGAAGTTGAACTGGTTGTACTTGTTCGCCTGCTCCAAGTAGGGCAGGATCAGCGCCTGCGGCGACGGTCGCTGCGTGGCGGGTGGAGTGCCGACGCCAGGCGTGGAAGGTGTGGTGCCATTGACTGGGTAGATCGGCAGCTGGCCGGCTCCCGGGGGAAAGGAGTTGTAACTGCTTTCGTAGTTGAGCGCAGCCAAGACAACCTGCTTGAGGTTGTTGGAGCACTTGGCCCGGTTGGCCGCCTCACGCACCTTCTGCACGGCTGGCAGCAGCAGCGCGATCAGAATCGCAATGATGGCAATGACCACCAGCAGCTCGATCAGCGTGAAGGCCGGACGGATGATTCGGAAATGATTTCGCATCGCTCAGGTCCTCCGTTGGACAGGCGGACAGAAACGGACGACGACACTCCCAGTCAAATAGAGCATGGATCGTGCCCATTCAGCGAAAGATTGTCAAAAAGAGCCCTTTTCAAGCCCCCAATGAAGGCTCCTCAACCCCCGAAACAGGTCCCCGAAGCTAAAACAGGGTCCTTCGTGTCGATATTTTGACAAATCGTCGATGACATGTCAATTAATTGACGCATCCAGGCCACTCTGTCTCGCCCCTCCGGAGGAAAAAGGAACAGGGGTGGAAGAGGACGGCGAAGGTTGAACGGGACAATTGGACGCGGCCGGGCGGGCCCTGAGGGGCCGGAAAGCTGCCGCCCCCGGCATGAATCGCCGGCATTGGCCCGCCGTTGCACGACCTACCCCCTTCGGCCGCGGGTGGTCGAGCCAACCGCTGTTAAGATCCAGAGTGGCAAGGGGCGGGTTGCCGCCATCAGAGTTGCTTGAGGCCGCTGGCCCCATTGCAGAGTTCAGGCCTACCACCCTCTCCCGAATTCGGGCGAATGGGGTTACAGGGTTTTCGACCTTCATCCATCATTCCTTCTTCTCCTCCATAGGCTCCTTGACCGGTTGGACGAAGAAGGTCTGGTTCTTCTCGACGCGGAGTTTAGCGGCGTATTCGTCGGCCTCGCGGCGTTTGGGATAGTCGAAGGTGGCCACGCGCTGGTTGGAGTTGTTGAACACGCCCCAGACCACCTTCATGCGCGGTGCTCCCTTGGGGGTGCGGGTGCGCGGCCGGGCCTTGGCCTCCTTGTCAACCTTCTTCTTGCGCGGTGCTTCTTCGTCTTCCTCTTCCTCCTCGTCCACTAAACCTTCTTCTTCCTCATCCTCCTCTTCGTCCTCGTCCTCATCCTCCTCTTCGTCTTCTTCCAGCTCTTCCTCTTCCTGGCGGCGCTCGTAAGCTTCGTATTCGGCGCGCTTGTCCATCCGGTTGACGATGCGTCGTGCCATGGAGTTCTCTCCCGTAGGGAAAGTGTGATGAGCCGTGCTTCCACTCTCATCTTACCCTACCGGCGCGGTCAGGGGCTGGCAAGCCGGCTTGGTGGCGGCCGCGGCGGCAGGACGGTATGATAGCCGGTGCTCGGCTGCAAGCCGTGCCTGTGGTCGTATTCCGGCGTCTGCAGACGCTTCCCCGTATGCTGGGCGAAGGCGGCTACAGGCCCACCTCTATTCCACCATTTCACGAGGTCGTTCATGGCGGAAACACGCCACTTCGGCATCGGAGAGGCAGTGATACTGCTGGCGATTCTGGCCGCTGCGGCGGGGGCGCGCGCCTGGTATTTGGTCGCTTGCGCCGACGGGGGCAACACCAGCGGCCCCCTGCGGGTCCAGGACCCGCGCCCACCCCTTCCCCTGCCGCCGGACACCGAGCTGCGCGGGCGGACCGCGCCCAACGAACTGGACGCCCTGGTCCACAACCTGAAAGAACACGCGGTGTTCGCCAGCCTCGCCCCATTCGCCGCGGCTGAAGAGCGGACCGCCCATACGGCACCCGGCTATCCCTGGCTCATCTCCCTCCTGGAGCGGTTGCCGATCAACCTGGGACCAGCCGACCGGGCGGTACGCTGGGCCCAATGCGGGCTGGGCAGCCTGACGGCTGGACTGTACGGACTGTTTGCCTGGGCCGCCTTCCGCAGCCGGCTGGTCACCGCCCTGGCCGGGTTTCTGGGCGCCCTACATCCGTTCGGGATCGTCAGCACCGCCGAAATCGACGACGGCGTGCTGGCCGCCTTTCTGCTGGCGGCGGCTTTATTCCTGGGAGCCAGCGCCGGCCAATGGGGCGGGGCGGCAACCGCGCTGCTCTACGGGCTGACGCTGGCCGGAGTGGCCCTGGTCCGTGCCGCCCTGCTGCCGTTCGCCTTTGTGGCCCTGCTGTGGTTCCTGCTCCGCTGTCGGCGGCTGCGGGGCGGCTGGCTCGGCGCCCTGGTGGCATTCCTCGGCTTCCTCATCGGCACGGTTCCCTGGACGCTTCGCAACCATCAGGCATTCGGCGATTTTCTTCCCATCGTCAGTTCTACATACCTGCACCTGTGGATGGGTTATAACCCGGACGCTACCGGCGGGCCGCAGTCCGAGCAGGCCATGCTGCACGCCCTGGCGAAGGCGCGGAGCGAGGATGTCCAGACCATTGCCGAGGAGTTGGCCCGGATCGACAACCAAAAGGAGCGCTACGCCCGGCTGAGTCGTGACGTGCTCGAGGAAGTGCGGAACCGGCCGGCCGACGCGCTGCGGCGCCGCCTCCGGGCCGGACTCTGCTTCCTGCTCGGCGAGCGCTGGCTGAAGCACGGCGAGTTGGCCGAGCGCGGGCCGGCTGCGGAGGCCGAACTGCCGTCGTGGCTGGCCGCATCGTATGAGGCCATCTTGCAAGGGGCGCTGCTAGGGATGCTGTTGTTGGGGGCGCTCGGCTGGCGCTGGACGTATGCCTGGCGGTTCGAAGCGGCACCGGCAGCACTGGCGGCCGTCTGGGTACCGCTCCCCTACCTCCTCAGCCACGCTGCGGCACTGTCCGGGCCGCGCCTGCCGTTCGACGGCGTGCTCCTTATCTATGCCGCCTTTGCGCTGGCCTGCCTGGTCCCCGGCGTCGGCGGGCGATTGCGGCGCGGGGCAATGATCGAGTCGAAGGACTGACAGGCCGCTGCTCAGGCGAGCACGCCGGTGACCACCTCCCCCTTGACCAACTCGCGCGGCTGGTTGAGATGGTTGTAAACGATGGTGCTCGGCACGATGCCGACCGAGTGATAAATCGTCGCCAGTAGGTCGGTCGGGTGGACCGGGTTGTCCAGCGGTGCCGACGCCGTCTTGTCCGACCGGCCGTGGACATAGCCGCGCTTGATGCCCGCGCCGGCAATCACAGCCGTGTAGCAGTACGGCCAGTGGTCGCGGCCGTCGTTGCTGTTGTCGTTCCCCGAGGTGCTGACGCCGCGGACCGGGCTGCGGCCGAACTCGCCCACCGCCACCACCAGCGTCTCGGACAGCAGCCCGCGCTCGTCCAGGTCGAGGATCAGGGCCGACAGGCCGGCGTCGAGCATCGGCGCCGCCTGGTTCTTCATGCGTTTGGACAGGTCCTTGTGGACGTCCCAGGAGTGGTTGTCCGAGTTGGCCACCTTGGGCCAGTTGACCTCGACGAAGCGCGTGCCGGCCTCGACCAGCCGCCGGGCCAGGAGGCAGCACTGGCCGAACGTGTTCCGCCCATAGCGGTCGCGTACCGCTGGCGGCTCCTTGGACAGGTCGAAGGCGTCCCGGGCTCGCCCCGACAGCACCAGACCCAGCGCCTTGCCGTAGTACTCGTCCAGGTCGTAGCGGGCAACCGCCTTCTCCAATTCGGGCATGCCGTTGGTGATAATCTCGCGCAGGCTGGCCCGGCGCTGGAGCCGCTCGGCCGAAACCTCGGCCCGGAGCTTCAGGTCATCGACCCGGATCCGATCCATCTTGTTCATGTCCATGTCGTCGCCGGGCGGGTAGAGCAGGTACGGGTCATAGGCCCGGCCGAGGAAGCCGGCGGTGCCCCCCTTGCCGACGACGTTGCTCTCTTGCAGCGGCCGCGGCATCATCACGAACGGCAGCATCGGCACCTCCGGCGGCTTCAACCGGACGATGTTGGAGCCGAGCGTGGGGAAGTCCTTGGGGCTAGGCGGCTCCAGCTGGCCGGAAGGGCTGACCTTGTCGGCCGTGTAACCGGTCAGCATCTGGTAGATGGCGGCGGTGTGGTTGAACAGGCCGACCGGCGTGTAGCTCATGGACCGAATCAGAGTGATCCGGTCGTTGACCTGGGCGAGCTTGGGCAACAGCTCGGTGAACTTGACGCCGGGCAAGCGGGTGCTGATGGCCGAGAAGGCACTCTTGACGTTGTCGGGGACATTGTCCTTGGGGTCCCAGAGGTCGATATGGCTGGGCCCGCCTTGCAGGTAGAGCAGGATAACGCTTTTGGCCTTGCCGAAGCCGGGGCCGCCCCCACTGCTGCCGGCCCGGGCCTGCAACCCAAGGACGTCGGCCAAGGTCAGGCCGAGCAGTGCTGAGCCGCCGACGCGGAGCAACTCCCGCCGGGTGATGCCGTCGCAGGTATCTTTCCCTTTGGCGCCGGGAATTACGAGCATGGCAGGTTCCTCACTTCCTTCAATGCGGCCACGGCATGTGTCGCGGAAGACACCAGGGTAACGGTGGGCTTGGGGTGGGCCAATGGTTGGCAGGATTCAGTGGGGTTGCGGTCAGGCGCTTAGGCGCAGGTCCCCATCTCCCTTACTCGAACCAGTGTAACGGTGCCGGGAGGCGGTCGTCAATCAGGAAATCGGAGTTTTATCGAAATGGCAGGGAACGAGGTAAGCAAACCGAGCCCCTGCCGGCCGCTCGCCTTCCAGCACCGGCCGGCTGACGCCGGCCGCTCGCCTTTGTCGGCGCCGGACTCGGGTTTGCTCGCTCTGCTTCGGCGTGTTGCGCCGCGGTCAGAGCAGCCTGCATTCGTCGCCGATACAGCGCCAGGCCGCCGGCGGCCCCCTGGCCGGGCACCGCCGTTTGTGGTAGGGTGAAGCCAGGCGCCCGGATCGGGCGCCGCGCCGTCCTTTCCCGCCTTGACAGGATTCCGCCATGGAAGACCGCTCTCTCCGCTGCTCGCGCCGCAAGTTCCTGGCCTCGGCTGCTGCCCTGACCCTCGGCGGCGGGTTGAGCCGGGCCGACCAGCCGGCCCCGTCCGCCGGCACCTTCCGCAGCCGCCCGCCCAAGCCGACCAAGGACGGCCGCAAGCCGATCGCCGTCGTCTGCACTGTCTACCGGCCGATGTCGCATGCCTATCATATCGCCGGCCGGTTCATCCTCGGTTACCCCCGCGACGGTCGCTTTCATGTGCCTGCTCATTATGTCCATGCAATGTACGTCGATCAGCAGCCCGACAACGATTTGTCCCGCGAGATCGGCCGGGAGTTTGACATCCGCCTCAGCCGCAGCATCGCCGACGCGCTGACCGACGCCGACGGCCGGCTCGCTGTCGAGGGGGTGCTACTGATCGGTGAGCACGGCAACTACCCGCGCAACGACAAGGGACAGATCCTTTACCCGCGCTACGAGTTCCTGGAGCAGATTGTCCGCGTCTTCCGTCAGACGGGCAAGTCGGTGCCGGTCTTCAACGACAAGCACCTCTCGTACAGCTGGGAGAAGGCCCGGCGAATGTACGATTGGTCGCAAGAACTGAAGTTCCCGTTCATGGCCGGCTCCAGCCTGCCGGTGACCTGGCGTCGGCCCGAGTTGGAACTGCCTCTCGGGGCGCCGGTCGAGGAGGCGCTGGTGGCGGCCTACGGGCCGATCGAGGTCTATGGCTTTCACGCGCTGGAAGCGCTGCAATGCATGGTGGAGCGGCGGCAGGGGGGCGAGACCGGCGTCAAGGCGGTGACCTGCCTGACTGGCAAGGAGGTCTGGAAGGCCAGCGATGAGGGCCGGTGGAGCTGGGACCTGCTCGAGGCTGCCCTGGGCCGTAGCGAGACCCTCAACCCCGGCGATGTTCGCAAGAACGTGGGCGGCTACCCGGTCCAGGGGATGCCGGCGACACCACCGACCGCTTTCCTGGTCGAGTACCGCAGCGGCCTGCGCGGCACGGCGCTGTTGCTCAACGGCCACGTCCAGGACTTCACCTTCGCCGCCCGCCTCCAGGGAGAAACGAAGCCGGCCTCCTGCCTGTTCTACCTGCCGCTGCCGCCGGGGGCCAAATACTTCGACTGCCTGGTGGCCAACATCGAGAAGCTGTTCGAGACGGGCCGACCGCCTTACCCGGTGGAGCGCACCCTGTTGACTAGCGGCATCCTCGACGCGGCCATGGAGAGCCACCACCGCCGCGGCGCCCGCATCGAAACCCCGCACCTGGAGGTTCGCTACACCGCTCCCGCCGACAGCGGCTTCTTCCGTGGCAGCGTTGCCGCCCCGGTGGGATGATTTTTTGATTGGAGAGCAGCCAAGGAGGGAATTGATGGGCGCATAAAAAGTCCCGGCGTTGACTGCTTCGGCGTCGCCCAGTCACCGAAGTGGCCATCCGCCAGGACACCCTCATTGTAACTACCCCTTCCCCCGCTGCAAGTGGTCTCTGGAAAAAAAATTCAAAAAAATCCTTCTTATTCTGAACAATCGTCCATGCATCCTGGAGGAAGCGCGTCATGGGCGGAACAGTGTCGGCCCCATCGCGGATTGCCTCGCTCGACCAGTTCCGCGGCTACACGGTCCTGGGGATGTTCCTCGTCAACTTCCTCGGCAGCTTCGCAGTCACCCCGGCCCTCCTCAAGCACCATAACACTTATTGCAGCTATGCCGACACCATCATGCCGCAATTCTTTTTCGCGGTCGGGTTCGCCTATCGGCTGACATTCCTGCGGCGGCTGGAAATGGTCGGGGCCTGGGCCGCTTGCCGGCACGCGGTCAAGCGCAGCTTCGGCCTGATCCTTTTGGGCTTTGTTCTCTATCATCTCGACGGCCGGGCCGCGACCTGGGCGGCGTTGGAACAGATGACCATTGGGGACTTCTTCAAACTGTTCAAGCGGAGCATCTTCCAGACCCTGGTACACATCGGCGTGACTTCTCTCTGGGTGCTGCCGGTGATCGCCGCCCGGCCCATGGTCCGGATCGGCTTCGCCGCCTTCTCCGGGCTCTTGCACACGGTCCTGTCCTGGGGACTGAACTTCTGGCCGTTCTACCTCGACTGGTCCAACTACGTCTGGGTCAATACCGAGCCGCGGGGGATCGACGGCGGCCCGCTCGGCTTTTTGACGTGGACGATTCCGCTGCTGGTCGGCTCCCTTGCCTATGACGCCGTGAAGCCGGCCGAGAGGCGCTATCCGGTGGGGCGGCTGTTGCTCGGCGGGGCCGCTTTGATGGTACTGGGCTATGGCCTGAGTTGCCTGAACCGCCTCACGCCGCCCAACGCCGGGTCATGGTCTGACCCCCGCTCCTGGTTGGCGGAGCCGCCCTTTGTCCCGCCACCCCCGGACTTCACGGGGTTCAACCCGTGGACGATGAGCCAGCGCTCGGGGAGTGTCTCGTACCTGGTCTTCGGTGCCGGCTTTTCGCTCGCCCTTTACGCCCTGTTCCTGCTCGTCTGCGACGTCTGGCCGATCCGTCGGCCCCGGCTGGCGGTCCGTGGGACCCTGCTGCTGCCGGCCTGGCTCCTGCTTCTGGCGGGGGTAGTCGGCGTCGTGGCAGGCGGTATCGGATTCGTCACATCACCGGGGATTGATCGGACGTGGATGGTCGCGGTCAGCGGATTCGCGCTGCTGCTTGGCTGGGACCTGCGGCAGCTGGTGCGCCGGGCACCGACGGTACTGGGCAGTCTCTTCCGCACGCTGGGGACCAATGCCCTGGCAGGCTACATCATCCACGGTCTGGTCGGCGCGGCGATCAAACCGTACGCACCGCGGGACGCACCGCTGTGGTACGTGCTGGCCGCGCTGGGACTTTACCTGGCCATCTGCTACCTTTTCATTCGCCATCTGGAGAAGCACAACCTGTTCTTGCGGCTCTGACGGCTGGCTCGTTGGTATCGATCAACTGTCCGTCACCGGCGCGGACGAACTTCGAGGGGTCAGGTGGAGGTGCATGGCCCGGCCGGCGGCATCGGGGTCGCCGGAGGCGATGGCATCCACCAGCCGTTGATGGTTAACGGCAAGGTTTTCGAAATCGCCGAAGCGGGCATTGGCGGCCAGCCGACGACGAACCAACTCTTGCAAGTGGCAGCGGCCCAGCGCCTCGATGAGCCCGGGGCTGCGCGTCAGCCGGGCGACAGCTACGTGAAACTCCACGTCGATGGCGTCAGCTCCGTCGCGCCGGCCTTGTCGGACCATCTCTGCCATGCGCGCAACGATCCCCCGCAGCCGCTCGAGGTCCTCGGGCCCAGCCCGACGGGCGGCCAACCGGGCCGCCTCCGTTTCCAGCGCCCGCCGCACGGTCAGCAGGTCCTCACACTTCTCCTGGCTCCAGTCGCAGACCCGACAGCCCTGGCCGGGCTTGTGGATCACCAATCCCTCGTAAGCCAGACGGCGGAGGGCGCTGATCACCGGGCCATTGCTTGTCTTCATTGCCACAGCCAAAGCCTGCTGGCTGAGGTGTGTGCCGGCCGGGAGGTCGCCGGCCAGGATTTGCTCACGGAGCGCCTCGTAGACACGGGCCGAGGCACTACCGCTGCGCCGCGGCACGGGCTGACTGCCGTTCCGGTTAGCGCGGGGCGAGCGGGCGGTCTGCTTGGCAGAGGTGCGAGGCATCATCGTGGGCCGGAGCCTGGACAACTGTTGCGCCGGACTAGCCTGTCCGCGGCATTACCCGGAGAAGAGGGTAAGACCGCTGGTCGGCTCATTCCGGGAATCTACTTGACACTGATGAGGTAGCATTCTACCCTGGGTGCAGGTCGCTGACAATTGAAATCAAGTAATTGCAAATGGCCTCTTTAGCCATGATTGCTGGATGGGTAGCAAGCGAATCACCTCCTGTCAAACACGGTGACATATTTCTCGTCATACTCGGGCATCCTGCACGAAAGGAGCCACCATGTCCCGAAAGCGGAGTGCGTTCACGTTGATCGAGCTGTTGGTGGTAATCGCCATTATTGCCGTGCTTATCGCCCTGCTGCTCCCCGCCGTGCAGAAGGTGCGCGATGCGGCCGCCAAGACGCAGTGCTCCAACAACCTCCGGCAGATCGGGGTTGCCTTGCACAACTACGAGAGCAACTACCAGGTTTTCCCGCCCGCCTACATTGCGGTACTCACTCCTCCTCCTGTAGCCCACTCGTGGGCCATCTACCTCTTGCCCTATCTAGAACAGGACAATTTGTACAAGAACTATGACTTGAAAGCGCCGATCGGCAGCGCGACCAATGCAGTGGTCATCCAGACTCACCTGAAGGTATTCCAGTGTCCGGCCACCCCCCAGCAAAATCGAATCTACACCGATGGTCCTATCCCGGGAAATGCCTTCATACCGACGTGGGGCTCGACCCCGTTGAGGTGGACCGCCTCGGCCGCTGATTACACCGTGACCACCGGCGTCCGGGAAAATACTCTGAATGCCTGCTTTGCTTCTTTGCCCGATGGGGCCGGGAGCTTCCGCGACGGAGTGCTGGCGGCCGAAACGCCGCAAACAGTGAACGACCGCATCAAGGGTGTTCGCATCCTTGAGATCACCGACGGTACTTCCAGTACCATGATGATCGCCGAACTTGCTGGCCGGCCACAGTTGTGGCGAGCGGGCAGGAGAGGAACGCCGGACCAGCAATTCAGCGGCGCGGGCTGGGGCGACGCGCTCAATGGCGAGAACTGGTTCACCGGCTCGCTCTTCGACGGTACGGGGCCACGGGGAACCTGTGTCGTCAACTGCACCAATGAGCGAGGCCGCGGGCTTTACAGCTTCCACTCCGGCGGTGCTAATGTGCTCTTGGCTGACAGCTCTGTTCGCATGCTGAGTTCTGGGATCAGCCATTGCACCTTTGCTTTTCTCGTCACCAAGAGGAAGGGCGATATCGTCCCCTCCGACTTCTAAACGGACCGGGCCAACGCTCGGCACCAAGCGAACCCTGGCCGTTGGTACTGGGCCTTGGCTGCCTCCCCCGATCAAGCGAGAGGAGTACCTTCAATGCAATGGCGTGCCTGGAAGCGTCCGGTACGCGGGTTATTCCTGGCTGGTTTGGTCGGCCTGACAGTTGCCCTCGCTTCTTGCGGCACCAAGGGACGCTTGCCCGTTTATCCGGTCAAGGGAAAGGTCCTTGTCGATGGTAAGCCGGCCAAGGACGCCTTTGTCAATTTCTTCCCCAAGGACACCGGCGGCCGCGAGCCGTATGCCCCCTATGCTCAGACCAACGAGAACGGAGAGTTTACACTTTCCACTTACGAGACCGGCGACGGGGTCCCTGCGGGAGAGTACGATGTCACCATCACTTGGCCGGTGCGCTACAATCCCATCTCCACGCTCTGGGAAGGGGACCGGTTGAAGGGCCGCTACGCCGACCGGAACAAGCCGCCGTTCCACGTGACCATCGACAAGAAAGCCCAGGAACTGCCACCCTTCGAGCTGAAGAGCAGCGGCCCGGGGAAGTGAAGTTCCCATACGACAAATGGAAGCCCCCGCACCACGGTTCGAAGCTCATTCATTTCTCCGCTGGGTGGCCGGGACCGGAGGTAGATCGCGTAGGCTCCGCAGGCCGAACAACTGGAGGAACTTCTTGGTCGTCCCGTACAGCACCGGCCGGCCCAGCGAGTCGTGCCGGCCGACGATCCGCACCAGGCCGCGCTCCATCAACTGCCGCAGCACCTCGCTGCACTGCACCCCCCGGATTGCCTCGATGTCGGCCCGCATGATCGGTTGGCGGTAAGCAATGATGGTCAGCGTCTCGCGGGCGGCCGGGGTCAGCCGCAGCTCCTCGCCGCCGCGGCGGAGCCGCACCAGCCACGGATGGTACTCCGGCCGGGTCAGCAGCTGATAGCCGCCGGCCAGCTCTTCCACCTGGAAGGCACTTCCCTCGCGCTCATACAGCGCTTGCAGCTTGCGGACCAGGCGGCGGGCCTCGGCGGCGTCGGCCAGCCCTGCCACATCGGCCAGGCGGCGCGGCGTCAAGGGCTCGTCGGCAGCCAGCAGCGCCGCCTCGACCAGCGCCGTGCGCGGATCACGGGCCCCCTCGCCCTGCCCGGCCGACTCCGGTGCTCCCTCCCAGCCCAGGCGGTAGACCGCCGGCAGCGGCCGGTTCTGCGGCAGCCGTTCCCGTCCCGGACGCGCCAGCACACCGCGGCCCATCTGCCCGTATAGCAAGGTCCACCTTCCTTCCGAACTCTGCTCTCCTCTCCCCCGAAGCGGGGGAGAGGGGCCGGGGGTGAGGGGGAGGTTGCTGAGCCGCAAGCGGCTGGCCTTCTTTTGCCCGCCCCCAACGCTTGCCGATACTTCCGCGCCTGCATAGAGTAACGCCCGCCGAGCGAACTGCACAGACCAATCCAACCCCTGGAAAGGCCCGTAACTGTGACGGAGTCGTTATCGAACCTCCTCGGCCCGGAGATCGGCCCGCTGACAGCCGCGGTCATCAAGGCCATTCTCCTGGTCAGCTTGGTAGCC
Organism: Gemmataceae bacterium; assembly: GCA_035575035.1. Classification (GTDB taxonomy): domain Bacteria; phylum Planctomycetota; class Planctomycetia; order Gemmatales; family Gemmataceae; genus DATLYH01. The sequence continues at coordinate 30,709 of DATLYH010000339.1, read as the reverse complement.
GGGTCGGCGGTCTTCTGCATCTGGCTGGAGCGCAAGGTTTCCGGCCGCATCCAGGACCGGCTTGGTCCGACGCGCGTCGGCGGCAAGTTCGGTTGGTTGCAAGGGATCGCCGACGGCATCAAGCTGCTGGTCAAGGAAGATGTCATTCCCGCTGCCGCCGACCAGATGCTTTTCCGCATCGCCCCCTACATCGCTTTCAGCGGCGCTTTTCTGGCCTTCCTTGCGCTTCCTTTCGCCGACGGCTGGGCGGCGGTGTCGATGAACGTCGCCGTCTTCTTCATGCTGGCGGTTCTCTCCACCGAAGTGTTCGGCGTCATCCTGGCGGGCTACGGCTCGGGGAGCAAGTGGTCGCTCTTCGGCGGCATGCGTGAGGCGGCCCAGGTCGTCAGCTACGAGGTGCCGCGGGCCCTGAGCGTGCTCATCCCGGTCATCGTGGCCGGCACCTTGAACCTCAGCGACTTCGCCCGCGTCCCCGAGGGCACCCCCTGGTACGAGTCGCGCAGCCTGTTCTGGAACTGGTACCTGTTCCATGACCCGTGGACCTTCTGCGCCTTTTTGACCTTCTTCACCTGCGGCACGGCCAGCTGCAAGCGGGCGCCGTTCGACCTGGCCGAGGCCGAGAGCGAATTGGTGGCTGGCTTCCACACCGAGTACAGCGGCCTGCGCTGGTCGTTCTTCTTCATGGCCGAGTACGGCAGCATGTTCGCCATCAGCGGCATCGCTACTCTGCTCTTCCTCGGCGGCTGGCACGTCGGCATTTTTCCGAACGACTTCGGCAACTGGCTCGGTGCCGCCGGCAATGTCATCAATGTGATCGTCTTCATCTTCAAGTGCTGGCTGTTGGTCTTTGTGATGATCTGGGTGCGCTGGACGCTGCCGCGGCTGCGGATCGACCAGGTGATGATGATGTGCATCAAGTACCTGCTGCCGATTACCTGCGTTCTGCTGCTGCTTATCAGCCTGTGGCAGATGGCGGTTTCGGTCTGGCCGGCGCTGCTTTACGTCAAGTACCTGATGGCCGGCGCCTGTGTGGCGTTCGTACTGGCGGTGATCGTAAAGCTGATCACCACGCGGCATACGTTGCCGGTGGCCGGCTCGGCCCCCGTCTGGAGGAGCCCGCAGTCGATGGTTCGCAGTTCGTAGCAAAACAACTTCCGACTACGGACTACGGACTACGGACGAGTTCATCATGAGCCTACACGCCTTCCTCTTCTATGTGGTCGCCGGCCTGACGGGGCTCAGCGCCATCGCGGTGGTGGTGACGCAGAACATCGTCCGTTCTGCCGCCTTCCTGTTGTTCGCCCTGGCGGGCACGGCCGGCGTCTTCTTCCTGCTCGGGGCGGATTTCGTCGGGGCCACGCAGCTGTTGGTTTATGTCGGCGGTGTTCTGGTGTTGGTGGTCTTCGGTGTCATGCTCACGGCGCAGGAGCCTTTCGTCAGCATGAAGACCGGCGCCGCCGAGTGGGTCGTCGCCGCCGTCGTCGGGCTGCTGCTGTACGCCGCCATCGCGGTCAGTGTCCTCATCGACCCGGTCGTCAAGCCGGTCGAACTCCAGAAGGCCGGCGCCCAGACCGCACCGACCCCGGAAGCGTCGCGGTCCACCGAGGTGCTGGGCGAGGCCTTCCTCGGGCTGCAAGAGGCGACACCCAAGCAATACAAGGACGGCTCGCCCATCAAGGTCACCGGCATCCCCCCCGAGCGGGCCCCGAAGCGGACGCCGATGGGCTATTTGCTGCCGTTCGAGATCGTGTCGGTCCACCTGCTCGTGGTGTTGATCGGGGCGGCTTATCTGGCGCGGGCCAAGCGCCGACGAGGAGCGAGCACATGACGGAAGAGATCGGCCTGAACCACTACCTGCTGCTCGGCGCCGTGCTCTTTGTCTGCGGCGCGTTGTGCATGGCCACCAAGCGGAACGCCATCGGCGTGCTGATGGGCGTGGAGCTGGTGCTCAACGGGGCCAACGTCAACTTTGTGGCCTTGGCCCGGTTCAACCCGGCTTTCGAGGTCGAGGGACAGGTCTTTGCCGTGTTTGTCATTGTCATGGCCGCCGCCGAGGCCGCCATCGCCCTGGCCATCGTGCTTAACTTCTACAACAATCACCTGAGCGTGGACGTGGACACCGCCGAGGAGCTGAAGGGATAGTCATTACCCCCCTCTCCCCCCATCGGAATGGGGGAGAGGGGAGAAGAATAGGTTAGGTCATGCTCCAACTGTTCCTCGATCACCCCGGCCTGCTGTACGTGGCGGCCACGCTGCTGCCCCTGCTGGCGTTCCTGGTCCTGGGCCTGGCCGGCGCCTTGCGGCTGGCGGTCCGGCCGCGCCGCCCCTACGAGGAGCCGTCGGCCCTCTATCGGCTGCTGGGTGGCGACACGCCGGGCCGGACCGCCGCCTACGTCGCCACCGGGGCCATCGGCCTGGCGTGCGTCCTTAGCCTGATCGGCTTCATCTGGCACGCCCGGACCTTCCACGACACCGAACACCAGATCCACCACCTCCGGCATGAGATCGGCGAGCTGAGCCACCAGCGCGGCAAGGCCGACGAGCTGAAGGAGAAGGAGGCGGAGCTGCACCGTCTGGAGGGCCTCTGGAGCGGGCGGATCGAATGGGCCTGGCTCGGGGGCCGAGATTTCCATTCCAAGGAACGGATCGGCATCCCCGGTGCGGCCGACCCGGAGCGGGCCAGCGCCTTCTACCTCGGCTACCGGATCGACACCCTGACCACCATCATGTTCCTGATGGTGACCTTCATCTCCACCCTGATCTTCATCTTCTCCATCGGCTACATGGGGGAAGAGCTTCAGCCGGTTGTCGAGGACCACCAGGTCCACACCGCGGGGGGCCACTTGCGCCGCCGCGGCCGCTTCGGGCGGTTCTTCCTGTTCCTGTCGCTGTTCTGCTTCTCGATGCTCAACCTGGTCCTGGCCGACAACCTCTTCCAGGTGTTCATCAGCTGGGAGTTGGTCGGCATCTGTTCCTATCTGTTGATCGGCTTCTACTACGAACGGCCCAGCGCCTCGACGGCGGCCATCAAAGCATTCGTCACCAACCGCATCGGCGACGCCGGCTTCATCATCGGCCTGCTCATCATCTGGACCTACCTGGGCACATTCAACTTCCAGGAAATCTTCCAGCAGATCCGCTCGCCGTTGGCGGACACTCACGGCCACGCCCTGCCGCTGGCCGCCCAGGTCGTCCGCGGCGACTTGATGAAGCCGATCGCGGGGGGCCACGAGATGGAGTTCACCCCCCACGGCTCGGCGGTTCTGCTGTTCCCGCGTGACCAGTCACATTTCCACGGCGGCCCCGCCTACCGCGACCCGACGAAAAAGGACAACCCCGACTACTTCTACGAAGAGCAGGTGTACGACAGCCCCCAGGAGCACCAGTACGGTTACATGCCCTACTGGCTGCTGGTGGCCGCCGGGCTGGGCATCTTCCTCGGCTGCGTCGGCAAGTCGGCCCAGTTCCCGCTGCACGTTTGGTTGCCCGACGCCATGGAAGGCCCCACCCCGGTCAGTGCCCTGATCCACGCCGCGACCATGGTGGCGGCCGGCGTCTACCTGGTCGGCCGCGCCTTCCCCTTGTTCACGCCGGAGGCGCGGCTGGTGATTGCCTACACCGGCGGCATCACTCTGTTCCTTGCGGCCACCATCGCCGTCGTCCAGACCGACATCAAGAAAGTGCTGGCCTACTCGACGGTCAGCCAACTCGGCTACATGATGCTGGCGTTGGGCGTCGGCGGTTGGGTGGCCGGCCTGTTCCACCTGATCACCCACGCCTTCTTCAAGGCGCTGCTTTTCCTCTGCTCCGGCAGCGTCATCTATGGCTGCCACCATGAGCAGGACATGCTGAAGATGGGCGGCCTGTATCCGAAGATGCGGATCACCGCCATTACCATGCTCGTCGGCGTGCTGACCATCGCCGGCATTCCGCTGTTCAGCGGCTGGTACAGCAAGGATGCTATCCTGGCGCAGGCGCTCGGCTTCGCCCGGGTCCACCCCGAGCACGGCCTGCTCTTCCTGCTCCCCTTGGTGACGGCCGGCATCACCACGTTCTACATGTTCCGCCTGTGGTTTTTGACCTTCACCGGCGAGCCGCGCGACGAGCATGTGTATGAGCACGCCCACGAGTCGCCGGCCACCATGACGGTGCCGCTGATCATCCTGGCGTTCTTCAGCGTCACGGTAGCCTGGGGCTGGCCGATCTGGGACGCGGAGGCGAGCTGGCTGGAGCACCACAAGCACCACTCGCAGCCGGCCTCGGTCTACGCCGAGTTCGGGCTCTTGGAGTACAAGGACGAGGCCTGGCCCGGCTTCGAGGAGCGGCGGAGCGAGGCGCCGACCGCCCGACCGGTGCATGAGACCGAGCGGCACTGGGCGCACGAGTTGCACGGCCTGGCCGGCAACCTGGCGCTGGGGATGGTCTTGCTGGGGATCGTGTTCGCGGCCCTGGCCTACTACTACCGCGTCCTCGACCCGGCCGAGGCGAAGGAGCAGTTCCCGGCGGTGCACCGCTTCCTGTGGCACAAGTGGTACTTCGATGAGCTGTATAGCGCCATCGTGGTGCGGCCGGCGCTGGTGGTCGCCCGCTGGTGCCGGGCCTTTGACACCCGCGTCATCGACGGCGTCGTGGACGGCTCCGCTCGGGTGACGGTGCGTGTCTCTCGTGGCGAGGGGCGCTTCGACCTGGGCATCATCGACGGCCTGGTCAACCTGACCGCCGACGTGATCTACGCCGTGGGCGGCTGGCTCCGCACCGTCCAGACGGGGTACATCCGCAGTTACATCCTGTTCCTCGTCCTGGCCGCCGTCGGGATCTTCTTGGTCCTGTCCTACCTGGTGGCCCTGGCGACGGCCGGTAGTCCGTAGGATGAGTATTTCCCATGCCGCAAACACCGATTGACCTGGTTCTGATGTCGCTGGTGATCTTCATTCCCAGCCTGTTCGCGCTGGTGTTGCTCTTCTTCCCCTCAGGCACCGATGAGGCCAGCCAGGAGCGGTGGAAGAATGCGATGCGCTGGTGGTCGCTGTTCGGCACCGCGCTGACCTTGTGCATCAGCCTATTCATCTTCATCCTCTTCTACCGCGACGTTATTGACACTTATCTGACCGCCGGCGGCGACCGTACCCTGCTCAGCACCCGGGTGGCCCTGGCGGTGGACCCCGAGGTGCCCGAGGCGTCGCGCAAGAAGAGCGACGATTGGGTCGAACGGCTCCCCTGGATCAGCCGCTTCAATATCGACTACTACCTTGGCATCGACGGCATTAGCATGCCGCTGATCTTGCTGACGACGGTGGTCACCTTCCTGGCGATGATCGCCAGCTGGAACATTGAGCGGTATGTGCGCGGCTACTGCATTCTGTTTCTGGTGCTGGAAACAGGGATGATCGGCACCTTCCTGGCGCTGGACTTCTTCTTGTTCTATGTGTTCTGGGAGGTGATGCTGCTGCCGATGTACTTCCTGATCGGTGTCTGGGGCGGGCCGCGGCGGGAGTACGCCGCCATCAAGTTCTTCCTGTACACCCTGCTCGGCAGCGTCTTCATCCTGATCGCTCTGTTGGGATTCTACTTCACCGACATCCGCGACTTTGTGCCGGGGGCCGAGCTGAACAAGCCGCACAACTCCTTCGACCTGGTCGCCCTGCAGCGGGTGGGCAAGGCGGCGCTGCGGTTGCTGCACGGCGAGCCAGCCGAGACGGTAGCCCGCGACGCACTGCTGGAGAGCCGACTGACGGTTGAGGAGCGCCGGCAGTTGCGGGAGGGCACCCCCGATGAGCGCGAGCGGGCGGAACGGCAGGTCGAGCAGCGGGTTATCCCTTACGTGGCGGCGGCGGCCCAGCGGCTCAGGGACCAGGACTTCTTCAAGCCCTGGTTTCAGTACACCATGTTCGTCCTCTTGTTCATCGGCTTCGCCATCAAGGTGCCGGTCTTCCCGTTCCACACCTGGCTCCCCGACGCCCACGTCGAGGCGCCGACGCCGATCAGTATGATCCTGGCCGGTATCTTGCTCAAGATGGGCGGCTACGGTCTGCTGCGGATCGCCTATCCGATCTGCCCCTGGGCCGCGGAAATGCTGGCCTGGTGGGTCGCGCTGTTCGGCGTCATCAACATCGTCTACGGCGCCTTCGCTGCCATGGCCCAGACCGACTTCAAGAAGCTGGTCGCCTACAGCTCCATCAGCCACATGGGCTATGTGATCCTGGGAATCGCCGTCTGGTCGGCGCCGGAGCGGTCGCAGTACTGGGCCTGGGGCATGAACGGGGCGATGTTCCAGATGATCGCCCACGGCATCTCGTCGCCGGGGATGTTCTTCCTGGTCGGCGTCATCTACGACCGGGCCCACCACCGCAACCTCGACAACTACCGCGGCCTGTACGAGCCGATGCCGTTGTACTCGGCGATCAGCGCCGTGATCTTCTTCGCGGCCATGGGCCTCCCCGGGCTGTGTGGCTTCTGGGGCGAGGCCTGGGTGGTGCTGGCGACCTGGAACTACGACAGGGTCTTTGCCATCCTGGCCGCCTTGACGGTGGTGTTGACGGCCGGCTACATCCTCTGGACGGTGCAGCGGGTCTATCTGGGGACCAACCCAGCGTACAAGGACTATCCTGACATCGACCTGCGCGAGCTGGCCGCCATCACGCCGCTGGCGGTGCTGGCAGTGGTGCTGGGCGTCATGCCGAGCCTGCTGCTGTCGTGGATGGACCCGAGCGTCACCGGCTTGGTGAATCAACTGGCGCGGCTGGGGCCCTGAGGGGATACGACCGATGGGGTTCTCGCCGCTTGCGGCTTGGCGTTTTTCGCCGCTTGCGGCTTAGCGTTTTTCGCCGCTCGCGGCTTAGCGTTTTTCGCCGCTCGCGGCTTAGCGTTTCAAGTAACGAGCGAATTGGGATTCCATGTTCCTTCATCCCAAGATCATCGAACAATTCCAGTCGCAGGTGCTGGCCAACTGCCGGGACTTTCTCCCCGAGCTGATCCTGTGCGGCGCCATCGTGCTGATGTTGCTGCTGCGGCTGTTCAATGCCTTCAACCGTTGGCACCTCGGTTGGGTGGCACTGATCCTGACGCTAGCCGCCCTCGGGGTCAGCGGCGGCCAGTGGTTCGAGAGCCACAGCCTGACGGGCACTCCGCTCTTCGGTGGCCTGCTGGTCTATGACCAGTTCACCATCTTCCTCCGTCTCTTCGTGCTTGGCTTCACTGCCCTGGTGATCTGGCTGACGCTTTTGACCGGCATTCCCGACCGCGAGGATTCGGCCGACTTTTACTCGCTGCTTTTGGGGGCGGCCGTCGGCATGATGCTAATGGCGTCGTCTAACAATCTCCTCATGGTTTTCATTGCGGTGGAGATGGCCAGCCTGCCGAGTTACGCCCTGGCCGGCTTCCTCAAGGGGAGGCGGCAGAGCAGCGAGGCGTCGCTGAAGTACGTGGTCTACGGCGGCGGCGCCTCGGGCATCATGCTGTACGGCATCAGCCTGCTGGCCGGCAAGTTCGGCACTGCCTACCTGCCGGAGCTGGCGGCCGGCTACGTCGCCGCCCTGAAGCTGGCGGCTGCGACACCCCTTGGTCTTGATCCGGTCCTGCTCCTGGGCACCCTGTTTATCCTGATCGGCATCGGCTTCAAGCTGGCGGCGGTGCCGTTCCACTTCTGGTGTCCCGATGTCTTCGAGGGGGCGGCCGCCGAGGTTGCCGCCTTCCTGTCGGTTGCCTCCAAGGGAGCGGCGCTGGCACTCCTGGCCCGCTTCGGCATGGTGCTGGCCGGCCTGGAGCGGGCCGTGCCGTCGCAGTATCTCCAGGGCGATGAATGGATGAACCTGGTCCGCTACCTGGCGCCGGCCCTGGCCTTCTTCGCCGCCCTGACCGCGACCTTCGGCAACCTGGCGGCCTATCTCCAAACCAACCTGAAGCGGCTCTTGGCCTACTCAACCATCGCCCAGGCCGGCTACATGATGATGGGCCTGGCCCCGCTGACGCAAGAGGGGGTCTCGGCAGTTCTCTTCTACCTTATCGCCTATCTGTTCATGAACCTGGGTGCCTTTGCGGTGGTCGCCTTCCTGCGGAACCAGACCGGCTCGGAGGACCTGTCCAGCTTCCGCGGCCTGGTCCGTCGTTCCCCCCTGATGGTCGCCACCCTGGGCGTTTTCCTCCTGAGCCTGCTGGGCATTCCGCCACTGGTCGGATTCATGGCCAAATTCCAGATTTTCCGCGTGCTCTTCGACGCCGGTCGGGACTACACGGCCCAGGGCCAGCCCGCCCTGGGAGCCACCATGTACGCCTTGTTGGTGATCGCTGGCCTGAACACGGTCGTCAGTGCGGTGTACTACATCAAGGTGCTCAAGGTGATGAGCCTGGACATGGACCTGGAGGAGTTGGAAGGCCGACCGGCCAAGCCGCTCCCCATGCCCACCGGCCCGGCGGTCTACGCCACCGTGATGGCCGTGCTCATCCTGGTGCTGGGCATCCTCTGGAACCCGCTGGCCCGGTTCTCGGCCGAGGCGGTCGGACGCTTTCGGCCGTCGGCCCCATCGGTCCCCGTGGCCCCGGCGGCCGCAGCCGCGACCCCGAAGATGCTGGGGGATTAGCCGTGATCGACTCCCGCACTGCCGCCCTCCTCCAGGATATTGTCCGCCGCGAGAGCCGGTCGCTCCTGCAATACGTCAGCGAGGCTTTCCCCTGGGTTACGCCGGAAGAGCGAGCGGCGTTGGCCGAGTTGCAAAAGATGATCAACGAAGAGCGGCGCGCAGCCCAGGCACTGGGGCAGTACCTGGTCCGCCAACGGGTGCCGCCCCCTTATCTCGGGCCTTACCCGATGGAATACACCACCATCAACTACGTCTCGCTCGACCATCTCCTTCCCGTGCTCGTCGAGAACCAGCGGCAGGCGATTGCCCGGTTGGAGCGCGACCTAGCCGCGGTGACCGACGCCGGGGCCCGAGAACAAGTGGAAAAGATCCTGGCGATGAAACAACGGCATCTCACAACCCTGGAGGCGATGGCGGCTGCCCACCCCGACCGGGCCGCCACCTCTCCCGCAGCTGTGGCGACCGTCTCGTGACTTCTCCGCTGATTGACACCCATGCCCACCTTGACGACGCGCGGTTCCAGGGCGACCTGCCCGAGGTACTGGCTCGCGCCGCCGCGGCTGGCGTCATCCGGATCGTGACCGTCGCCACGACCGCCGTCTCCAGTGCCGCCACGGTGGCCCTGGCTGCCCGGCACCCCGAACTGGTGGCGACGGTCGGCATCCAACCCAACCACGTGGCCGAGGCCGAGCCCGGCGCCTGGGATGAGGTACGGCGGCTGGTGACGCAGCCGCGGGTGGTGGCTGTCGGCGAGACAGGGCTGGACCGTCACTGGGACTACACCCCCTTCGCACAGCAAGAGGAGTACTTCGCCCGCCACCTGGAGTTGGCCCGGCAGCATGGCCTGGCAGTGGTCATTCATTGCCGCGAGGCCGAGGCCGACGTGGTCCGCATGCTCCGCGAGGACTACGAGCGGCACGGCCCGGTGCGCGGCGTGATGCACTCGTTCACCGGCGACCGGGCGACGGCTGAGGCCTGCCTGGCGATGGGGCTTTACCTGTCGTTCGCCGGGATGCTGACTTACAAGAATGCCCATGATCTGCGGGAGGTGGCGCGGCAGGTGCCGACGGACCGGCTTTTGGTGGAGACCGACAGCCCTTACCTGGCGCCGGTCCCCTTGCGCGGCAAGCGGAACGAGCCGGCCAACGTGGTCCACACGGCCGCGGCGCTGGCGGCACTGCACGGCGTCGAGCCGGCCGTCATGGCCGCGCAGACGACGCACAACGCCCGGGCGCTGTTCGGGGAGCTGCTCTAAGTATAGCGCCCGCGACGTTGTATTGTCCGAGCCCGGAGCGTGAGCGACGGGGCACGTCCTATCCCGTCGCTCACGCTCCGGGCTCTGCACGAGGTCAGTGATCAACAACACGGCGGCCATTCTCCTGGGGACGGGCCGGCGGACCGAGGCTGGCTCCTGAAAGACCCTACTCCTCTTCCACCCGGACGGCGTAGAACCCGGCCTCGCGGTCGAGCAGGCGCGACGAGCCGGTCAGGTACTTGCCGTCGCCGGTGAAGAGCCATCCTTGGAAGGTCTGCTCGGTGCGGGGGAATTTGACGGTGAACGTTATCTTGTGCGGCGGGACAGCGATTTTGCCGTTGACCTCGTACTTCCGTCCGTCGCGGTCGGAATAGTACGAGCCGGTCACCTGGCCGTTCTCCTCGACCTTGAGGACCAGCGTTCCGGAGCGGCGGCCGTCATCGTACAGTTTGAAGGTGCCGTTGAAGTAGCGCGGCTCGAAGATGGCGCCGATCTCCGGCCGGGCCGGCTTCTTCGGCGCTGCCTCGGGCAACGGCTTGGTGACCAGGTAGACCTTCGCCTTGCCCACCGGCGCGACGTGGAACTCCTCCCCCCGGGCGACGAAATGCAGGTCGGCGGCCAGCTCCTCGGGAACGATCTGGCCCAGGTCGAGGCTGAAGCGGAAGCCGGGGAAGAGGTACGTGTTCTGGCCCGACGCCCGCACGGTGCGTTCGTCCCCCTCGCGGTAGGTGACGAACCGTTCGATGATGAGGATGGGGATGGAGCGCTCCGCGTTGATCTTCTGGCGGGCGGGCTGGAGCAGCAGCTTGGCATACCGGCCGTCATTGGTCTGGACAACGACAAATGCACCCGGTACTCCCGGCAGCACCCGGTCATGCTCGAAAAGGAGGTCGGCGGTCAGCTGCTTGACTTCCTTGACTCCCTCGGCGGCCGGCACCTTGGCCAGGATTGGATTGGTGTAGCGGTCGAAGGCGTCGGCCCGCACGGATGGACCGCAGGAAACCAGGGCCAGGACGGCGAGGGACGGAAGGCGGTATTGCATGATTGGTTCTCCGGCGCGGGTAAGGGTCTTTGTTTAGCGGCGAGAAGGCGAGCGCGGCGCTAACGAGGCAATTCCAGTGCCAGGCCGGCAATGCCGCAACTCTCGCGGCGCCCATCCGAGTCAGGCACCTGGCGCAGCTCCAGTACATTGTCGCCAGCCCGCAGGGACCGGCGCGGCAGGATCACGCGGATGCGGCGCGGCCCTTCCGAGGCACGCCCCACGTGGCGGTTCAGGTAATCGACGCGCTGGCCGTTCACCACTACTTCGGTCCGCAACTCACCGCGTTCCAGGGCCGCACCGATGCCGTCGCCGGGCCCCTTCAAGTGGACTACCTGGACTTCCAGCCGGACCCCGGTCGGCACCGTGTCCAGGCGGAACGTTCGGCGCAGGGTCGGTCCCTCGGCCCGCGCCGGCTGTAGCTCGGGCACGACGCGGCGGGGATCGCCCAGGTGGTGGAAGTTGTTGTCCAGCTCAACGCGCCGGCCGTGAAACAGTCCGCGCAGCCGCAGCAGCCGGCCGCGCTCGATCTCTACCTCTCCAAGGACCGCATGCCGCAACACCAGCCGGCGGTCGTCCAGCGATTGCAGCACCCCTTCAAGTTGGTCCGGCTCCCCTCCCGCGGCGGCATGCAGCCAGACGCGCACATGCTCTCCCTCGGTCGTCTGCGGCGGAGGATTCTCGCGCCGCAGGAACAGACCGCGCACCTCGCCCCAGGTGAACGTCTGCCGGCCGACCCAACCTTCCAGCTCGACGGCGTGTCGGTCCGCCCGCACCACCCGGCCAAGGAGTTGATCGCCCGCCAGCAACCAGGCTTCGTCCTGGGTAACATCCGCGGCGCGGTGCGGCAGGTCATCCACGGCGCGGGTCAGGCTCAGGTCGTCAAAAAAGCCCTCACCCTGTTTGTCAGAGCCGCCCGGCCCGGCGACGCAGACCAATCGCAGTTTGTGCAGCGGACCGCCGGGCCCCTCCTTGTCGCTGGCCCAGAGGAGACGCTCATCGACACCCACGAACAAATAATCGCGGTCGAAGCGGAGCGTTAGCCGGTGCCATCCCCGGGTGCGCGGGACGGGTGCGGCCTGACCGGCGGTCCGCGGGGCCTCGAAACGGTAGTGCTCCGCATCCGCGGCAGCGATGAACCGCGCCGTCCACGGTCCCTGCGGCCGTGCAAACTCCGCCTCGATGAGCCAGCGGACCCCGCTCGTGCTGCCCGGATCAAAGAAGTTGACGCCGGCGCGGCCCGCCGCCAGCGGCCCGGTCAGCGTGTACTCCGCAGCCTGACCGGGTGTGTCGATCCGGAGGCTTCGCCTCCCTGATGTCTGCTGTCGGTCACTCAGGGCAGGCGTTCCGGTCAGCTTCCAGGCCGTCAGGTCATTCTCGAAATCCTCATTGACAAACGTTACCCAACCCGGCGGATGCGCCAGCGCGACGACAGCCCGCCGCGGGACCGACAGCCGGTCGGCCCAGGGGGTGCGCAGTTTCAACTCCTTCTCGTTCAACTCGAGCAATTCACCGGTCAGGTGCTGTTCGCCGCGAAGGGTGACGCGGTGGGTCATCGCTGCGTGCCAGGGAGCGAGTTGTCCCGGCGCCAGGCGAATGTCAAGGTCGGCCAGGGAAGCGGGGACCGGTTGGCCGGGCGCGGCAAAGCGAAGGCGGCCCTTGCCGTCCATCTCCAACCGGCCCAGCCGTCGGCTGCCGTCAGGTAGAGTCAACTCGTCGGCCCCGGCACGGCCGGCGTCCGGCGGCCCGGTAAGGGCAACTGCCAGGGCAGACAGGCTGACGGTGATGAGCGAAACAACCTGCATGCGAAGCTCCCATCAAAATCTTACTATCTTAACGGACGACAGGCGCGGGAGCAGCGATTTTCATCCGGGGGAAATACCATTGCCGGGAGCCGCCAGTGCTGCGACAATCCCCACAGCGGCCGCTCGGCTGCGCGGCACCTCGGATGTCCTTCACTGGGGAGATGAAGCCGTGTTTGCCCTCGAACCGGAGCGAACCCAGTTCGACCTGAACTGGCGCATGTTCGGGATTCCCGTGCGCGTCCACCCCATGTTCTGGCTGATCGCTGCTCTCCTCGGTTGGCCGGTAGCGCAGCAGGGCCTCTCCTTCCTGTTGATCTGGATCGGCTGCGTCTTTGTGTCGATCTTGATCCATGAGCTAGGGCATGTGTTTGCCGGCCGTATCTTCGGGGCATATGGCCATATCGTCCTCTACAGTTTTGGCGGCCTGGCCATCGGCAGCAGCAACCTGCCGCAGCGCTGGCAGCGGGTCATCGTCTCCTTCGCCGGCCCCTTGGCGGGGTTCATCCTCTTTGGATTAATCTTGGCGGCGGTCCTGCTGTCCCTGCCGGAAGATCATCCTCCCCTGGTCGTCCGCTTTCCGTGGGGCTGGCTGTGGTCGTTGGCACGGCAGATGGTTGAGGCGGGCTGGAATCCACTGCTCGTGGAAGCGGTTTTGTACCTCCTGGAAATCAACCTGTTCTGGGGTCTGTTGAACCTGCTGCCGATCTGGCCGTTGGATGGCGGCAAAATCAGCCGCGAGCTATTGGAATACATCATCCCCAGCCGAGGAACGCTGGTGGCCCTGGGATTGTCGGGAACTCTCGCCGCCCTCCTGGCGATCAATTCACTGGCCGCCCACTTCCGCCGGCCGTTCCTCCCGGACTTTATTCCAGCGGGCGGCCTGTATTCCGCGTTTTTCTTCGGGATGCTGGCCCTGGCGAGTTTTCAGCTTTACCAGGCGGAGGCCGACCGGCGGAAGCGCTGGGAGAGTGACGAAGCCACGCCCTGGGAGCGCGAGCACGGCGATTGGAACCAGGAAGACCGGGAGCGCGATTACTGGGCGCGCTAGGAGTGGACTTCGCGCCATGCCCGAGATCGTTCCGGCCGACGACAGGAATCCGCAACGCCCGCGCCCCATGCCGCTGGCCCAACGACTCCTTTACCTGGCGCTGGTGGTCGGCGTCCCGGCTCTGGCACTCTTCATGGCTCGCGGGCCCATCCTTCGATGGTTCACCGCCAGCAGCGGCGAGCACCTCACCTTCGACGAGGCGAGCCGGTCCGGCATCGCGCTGGACCTGCCGCCGGAAGCCTCCGACATCCGCTTCTACCAGCACCTCCAACCGGATCGGGTCGTCATCGTCGATTTCGCCATCGGCGAGGATGCTTTCCTCCAGTGGGCCGAGCGACAAGGCTGGCAGCCGCAGAAGATCACCGGCTCAATCACCATCCGGCCCCGGGCGGCGTTCGGCGACCGGAACACGACGGTGGAGGTGCGCGACGGCTACTTCGCCCACACGCTCTTGCCGGAGGAGTCAGAGACCTTTTCGGTGGTGTATGACCGCTCCTCGGGACGGGCATATTACCACTTTGATTCGGCGCCGCCGGGCGATTAGGGTTTGCGCTGGTATTCCGGGTCGGTTACGCTATTGTTCCTGGAGAGTGGCTGTTCCGCGCTCGCCCCCTCACCTTTCTCTCTCCCCCCAAGGAGGGAGACAAAGATACTCCCCTCTCCCCCCGCGGGGAGAGGGGTGAGGGGGCTCGCTGGCTAAACGGGTCCCGCATGGGGATCGATTATGGCGTTGTCGTTCCCGCGTTGTCAGGTGCTGCCGCTGCCTGACCATCAGGTTTCCTTCCAGGTAGACGGCGTCGAGCGGCTGCGCTGGCACTTTGGTCCATCGTATCCCCGGCCGTTCTTCTATCCGCTGCTTGGACCGTCGGGCAGTCCGCTGACGCGGATGGGACACCCCGGCGCCCCCGACCATGACCACCATCGTTCCATCTGGTTTGCCCACGCCAAGGTGCTGGGCATCGACTTCTGGAGCGACCGCACCCCGGCCCGCATCCGGCAGAAGGGTTGGCTCTGTTACCAGGACGGCGACCAGGAAGCGGTCATGGCCGTCCTTCTGGGTTGGTACGACGGGCACGACCCCAAGGAACTACTGGAGCAGGAACTGATCGTGGGAGTGCAGTCTTCCCCGCAGGGCGAAACGTTTGTGGAACTTCAGGCGACCTTCCGCCCGGCGGCCGAGTCGCTGGAGTTCGGTCAGACCAACTTCGGCTTCCTGGCAGTGCGCGTCGCCAAGAACATCTCGGCCCATTTCGGCGGCGGCACCATCACCAACAGCGAGGGGGCAACCGGCGAGTCGGCCATCTTCGGCAAGCCGGCCCGCTGGATGGACTATAGCGGCCCCGGGCCGAAGGGGGGCACCGAGGGGATCACCTACTTCGACCATCCCTCCAACCCGGGGCACCCCGTCTGTTGGCATGTGCGCGAGGACGGTTGGATGGGCGCGGCGGTGTGTCTGAACGGGCCGGTGATCACGACGCGGAAGCAGCCGTTGGTGCTGCGTTATCTGTTGCATGCCCATAGGGGACAGATTGACCCCTTGGGAGAGGTCCGCCGCATTGCCGAGAGATTCGCACAGCGTCCGCGGTACGAAGTGGTGCGGGCCAATGTGAAGCATCAGATGTACACGGTGACCCGAGCCGCCAAGAAGTGACCCCATTGGGTCAGAGCCTGGAGCATGGATCAGAGCCCAGAGCGTCAGTGAGGGGGAGCGCCCTCACCCGTCGCTAGCGCTCCGGGCTGGTAGGAACATCACCCGTCGCTGACGCGCCAGGCTTTGATCCCGTCGTGGTAATGCCTTTATCTCGCTCTCCTATCCGCTATGCTGATGAGGAAGCGGTTGCAATTCTCCGGCCGAGGGAACTGCCATGCTCCGGCTGTTGTGCGATGCGGTCGTGCTGATCGCCCGGATGATCCTACGACTGAGATACCGCATCCGGCTTCACGGGGCGGAGCAGCTCCACGGGGTCAAGGGCCCGGCCCTTATCGTGCCCAATCATCCGGCTTACATCGACCCGGCCATCGTGACCCCGACTCTCTGGCAGTGGTTGCGGCCCCGCCCTGTCCTTTACGAGGGAAACTTCCCGCCGTTGTTGCTGTCGCTGTTGGTGAAGCTCTTTCGGGCGGTGACGGTGCCAGGGCTGGAACAGGCCAGCACCCGCGCCCGGGAGCGGGCCCAGCAGGCGGTCAACGAGGTGATCGAGGGGCTCCGCCGCGGGGAGAACTTCCTCCTCTGGCCGGCCGGCCGGGTCCAACGCGACGGCGTGGAACGGCTGGGCGGCACCCGCTCAGCGGCCGACATCCTCCGGGCTGTCCCCGAAGCGGAACTCATCCGGGTCCGTACACGCGGCCTGTGGGGGAGCATGTTCAGCTTCGCCCGCACCGGCAAACGGCCCTCGCTGGGCCGTAATCTCTGGAAGGGGGCCGGGCTGCTCCTGAGCAACCTGATCTTTTTCATGCCGCGCCGCCCGGTGGACATCACGGTCGAGCGTGTGGACCGCGCCCACCGGCCGGAGCCGAAGCGGGAGGTGCTGAACCCCTGGCTGGAGGAGTGGTACAACGCCCCCGGCCCCGACGGCCCGACCTTTGTCCCGTACCACTTCCTTTTCGGCCCGCGCACCTACGAGTTCCCGCGAATCACCGGCCTGGCGTCTGCCGACCTGAGCCGGGTCAAGCCCGAGACCAAGACCGCTGTCGCCGAGATCCTGGCCCACAAGCTCCACCGGCCGCTTTCGCCCGAGGAGCAAAAGCCGGACACTTCCCTTGACCAACTCGGCTTCGACAGCCTGGACCGCATGGAAGTAACGCTGGCCATCGAACAGCGGTTCGGCTTCTCCAGCGACCAGATGCCTGCCACCGTCGGCCAGCTGTGGGCACTGGCCCAGGGGCTGGTGGAGCGAGAGCCGCCCAGGCCGCCGCCGCCGGAGTGGTTCCGGCCGCTTTCCGACGAAGGGCCGCTGACGGCGCTAGGCGACACGATTCCCGAAGCCTTCGTCGCCCGCGCCCTCGCCAATCCTAAGGACGTGGCGGCCGCCGATGACCTGTCCGGCGTGCTCACCTATGAGCGCCTGCTGGTCGGGACCCTGGTCATGTCCCGCTGGCTAGCCGTGCTGCCGGCTTCCAACATCGGTCTGCTGCTGCCGGCGTCGGTTGCCTGCGACGTGGCCTTCCTCGCCCTGCATCTGGCGGGCAAACTGCCGGTGCTGCTCAACTGGACCACAGGACCGGCCCACCTGGCCCACGCCGCCCGGCTGATGGAGCTGACCCATGTGATCACTTCCCGGGCGTTTATTGACCGCACGGGGATCGAGGTGGAGGGTGTGGAGTATCTCTTCCTGGAGGACCTGCGCCAGAAAATTGGCCGGCTGGAACTGTTGAAGACATTGCTGACGGTGCGGCTGTTTCCCGGTTCGGTCCGGGCCCGGATCCCGCGGGTTGCCGCCGACCAGTTCGCCATGGTCCTCTTTACCAGCGGCTCGGAGCGAGCGCCCAAGGCGGTCCCGCTGACGCACGGCAACATCCTAAGCGAGATGCGGGCAGCGGTCCCGTTCGTGGGGCTGACGCGGCGTGATTCGCTGCTGGGCTTCCTGCCGCCGTTCCACAGTTTCGGCGTTGCGGCGGGTATCCTGCTGCCGCTCTTGGGCGGGATGCGTGTCGTCCACCACCCCGACCCAACCGACGCCTCCCGGCTGGCTCGGAAGATCGGCGCGTACCGGACGACCCTCCTGGTGGGAACGCCGACCTTTGTCAGCTACATCTTCGACCGGGCGGCACCGGGAGAGCTAACCTCGCTGCGGCTGATTGTCGTTGGCGCAGAGAAATGTCCGCCGTCGGTGTTCGAGCGCTGCAAGGAGCTAGCGCCGGATGCGGTGGTGCTGGAGGGCTACGGCGTGACCGAGTGCTCGCCGGTGGTCGCGGTGAACCGGCCGGAGGCCAACCGTCCGGGCACGGTCGGTCAGCCGCTGCCGGGAGTAGAGGTGTGCGTGGTGGACCTGGAAACCGAAGAGGAATTGCCCCCCGGCCGGATGGGGATGCTCTGGGTGAGCGGGCCGACAGTTTTCCCTGGCTACCTCGGCTACGAAGGGCCGTCGCCGTTCCGGGAGCGTGGCGGCAAGCGCTGGTACGTCACCGGCGACTTGGCGAAGATCGACGCGGACGGTTTCATCACCCTGGAGGGCCGGCTGAAGCGCTTCCTCAAGGCGGGCGGCGAGATGATCTCCCTGCCGGCCCTGGAAGAGCCCTTCGCCCAGCGGTATCCGCCGACCGATGAGGGACCGCGCGTGGCGGTGGAGGGGATCGAGACCGACCACGGCCGGCACATCGTGCTGTTCAGCACCGAGCCGATCAGCCTGGCCGAGGCCAACGCCCTGTTGCAGCAGGAAGGGTTCCGGGGGGTGATGCGGCTCGACGAGGTTCGCCGGCTGGACCGCATCCCCGTCCTGGGGACCGGCAAGGTCGATTACAAGGCGCTCCGGGCGCTGATCGCCTCCGAGAGGCCAGAGGCCCAGCAAGTCCGCTCGTGAGAAGGCGCTCGACGAAGGGCTTCGAGGAAGTCAGGGTGACAAACTGGAGGATTAGTCTGTCACGTGTCCATGGCGGGTCACGGTGAAGCCGACCCCGCCAACCCTTCCTGAGAAGGTGGCGAAGCGGGCGCCGAATATGCCGCCGAAATACCGGTGCATGGGCAGCACGCCGTTCAAGGTGACTGTCAAGGAGGGAAAGAACGAGTTTAACTTCGATAGGACGCCTTGAGTAGAAGTCCGCCGGAGACGACAAGCCACCTGGGCCGGCGCCCGCCCCTCACGCCCGCTCGGGCCGTCCTGCCACGGCTCGCAGGGCGGCGATCCCTTCCGCCAGCGCCTGCTGGTAGAGCCACAGGTCGCCGCCGTAGGCCAGGATGCGGAATCCCTGGGCCAGCAACTCCCGCCCTTGTCCTACATTCGCCGCCATGAAGCCGGCCGCCTTGCCGTGCCGCCGGGCCGCCTCCAGCACCTGCTGCACCGCCGCCTGGTAGCGCGGATGGTCGAATTGCCCGGGGATGCCCAGCGACGTGGTCAGGTCGTTATGGCCGACCCAGAGCACGTCGATCCCTTCCACCGCCGCGATGGCGTCACAAGCCGCCAGGCCCGCCGCCGTCTCCACTTGGGCGATCAACAGAGTTTCCCGGTTGGCGGCCTGCATCTTGGCCACGCTGTCGCCGGGCCGGTAGTCGTCGTGGGCGATGCCGAAGGCTGTGCCGCGCCGCCCCAGCGGCGGGTACTTGGCCGACTGCACCACCAGCCGGGCCTGCTCGGCGCTCTCGACCATCGGCACCATCAGTCCCAAGGCGCCGACATCCAGCGCCCGGGCCAGGAAGTGGTACTGCGCCGCCGGCACGCGCACCATCGGCACCAGGTCGGCCGCCCCTGCCGTGGCCATCAGCAGGCGGACGGTCTCCATCCCCCAGCCGGTGTGCTCCATGTCGAAGATGACGAAGTCAGCCCCCGCGGCGGCGGCCAGGCGCGCTACCCCGGTCGTGCCGAACTCGAACACCATCGTCCCCAGCGCCACGCCCCCGGCCTGCAGGGTGCGCTTGACCTGGTTCAGTCTCATCAGCCCTCCATCAGGAAAGTAGCAGGCATATTCCGCGTGCCGGCCGCCCCCCGCGACCGGGGCCGGTAGCGCTTGACCGGATGCAGTCTCATCGCCCCTCCGCCCGCTCCCGGTAGGCGCGGAGTCGCTCCCGCAGCCGCGGATGGTTCAGCACGGCCCGGTTGACCACATGATCCGGCACCCGGCCGGCAGCCACGTCGAGGATACTCCGGCAGGCGCTGTGCCCATTGCCCCGGAAGCACTCATCGGTCCAGCAGAGCGCGTGCGGCGTCACAATCACGTTGTCCAGCGTCAGCAAAGGGTCATTGGGATCAATCGGCTCTTTCTCGAAGACGTCGAGCCCGGCCCCCTGAATCTTCCGCTCACGCAGGGCTTGGGTCAGCGCCGGCTGGTCCACGATAGGGCCGCGGGCCACGTTGATCAGATAGGCGGTCGGCTTCATCAGGGCCAGACGGTCGGCGTTGAGCAGATGGCGCGTCTCCGCGGTCAGCGCGCAGCAGACGCAGACGAAGTCCGACGAGCGGAGCAATTCCTCCAGGCCCACCAACTCGACACCCTGGGCGGCGGCGTCGGCCGGGTTGGCATAGGGGTCATAGGCCCGGTGACGCATCTGGAGCGGCCGGGCCAGCACGAACACCTCCCGGCCGATGTTGCCCCAACCGATGACGCCAAGCGTCCGGCCGGTCAGCCCCATGCCCATGTGGTCGAATCGTTCCGCCCAGCGGCCAGCGCGGGTCAACCGGTCCTTGAGCAGCAACTTGTGGGCCAGCGCCAGCAGCAGAGTCAAGGCGGCGGCGGCCACCGGACGGCGCACGCCATCGGGAGTGATCGTCAGCAGTACCCCTTGCCGGGTACAGGCCTCGACATCGACGCTGTCGTAACCGACGCCGAATCGGGCCAGCAGCGTCAGCCGGCCTGGTTCCTGGAGGGTGGCGGCGGTCACACGCGGCGCCAGCACGAGGAGGGCATCGTAGTCGCGCACCTGGTCGGCCCGCAGCTCGGGCGTGTTCTCGGCCAGGAATTCCCACTCCACCCCTGCCCCCCGGAGCAGGTCAAGGCCGATGTCCTCAAACCCGAGGGTGCCGTCCGGTTTGAGGAAGTCCCGGGTTAACCCAACGCGAAAACTCGAACTCACGACGCACACCTTTCCCCTGATCGACGGTCCAACGCACTGCGATGGTACTGCGGCTTGGATAAGATATCGACTGGAAAATGCCGGCGCTGCGGGCTTTGATCGAAGCTCGGTCTGCGGCTGCAATCCGGCCGCACGGGCCTATAATAGCACCCGTCCGGCGCCCCCAGCGGTTGGAGTTGTCCGACCTCGGTGCAGATATCTTCCCCTTGATTCCCTGGAAGGCTCAAGCATGGCTTCTCCCCCTGTCGCCGCCCCCAGTCGGAAGCGCACGTTCCTTCGATCTTGGCTGCCCTGGATCATCCTGGCTATCGGCGTGACGGCCGCAGCGCTGGTGTGGTTCTGGCCGTCGGAGGAGCTGGAGCGGGCCAATCGGGTGGTGTTCGCCACCTGGATCATCGCACCGCTGACACTGATCCTGCTCGGGTTGTGGGTGCTGGGCCTCTCGGGCTGGACCTGGCGGACTCGCCTGATCGTCGTCCTGGTGCCTCTCGTTCTTGCGGCCATCGGCTGGGCAGCGGCCGTGCGCGAGGTGCGGCTCACGGGCGACATGGTGCCACGCTTTCGGCTGCGCTGGGAGAAGACGCCTGATGAAGTTCGTGAAGCCCACCGTCAAAGCGCCGGTGTCGCCGTGTCCTGGGAACCGGGCGACCTCTCGGGGAAATTGCCGACCGACTTCCCGGAATACCGCGGCCGGAAGCGGGACGGGGTGGTGCACGGCCCCGCGCTAGCCCGCTCCTGGCCGACTCGCCTGCCGCGGCAACTCTGGCGACAGCCGGGCGGCGGTGGCTACTCCGCCTTCGCCCTCGCTGGCAACGCCGCCGTGACCCTGGAACAGCGCCGCGACGAGGAGGCGGTTGTTTGCTACGACGCCGCCACCGGCAAGGAGGTTTGGACCTATTCTTACAAAGCCCTGTTCACCGAGACGCTGGGCGGCCCCGGCCCGCGAGCTACGCCCACCATTGCCGACGGCGAGGTCTACTCGCTGGGGGCACAGGGGGACCTCGTCTGCCTGGATGCGGCCACCGGCAAGCTCAAGTGGGCCGTCAACATTCTGGAGAATAACAACAATGTCCAATGGGGCATGAGCGGCTCGCCGCTGGTCTACGACCGAGTGGTGGTCGTCAATCCCGGCGCCCAGACCGACGCGGCCAAGGGGAAGGCGCTGGTCGCCTACGATCGGGCGACGGGTCAAGTGGTCTGGACCGCGGGCAACAGCCGGGCCGGCTACAGCTCGCCGATGCTGGCGACCCTGGCAGGCCGGCGACAGATCCTGCTTTTCGACGGCGAGGGGCTAGGCGGCTATGACGCGGCCACCGGCGCAGAGTTGTGGCGCTACCCCTGGCAAACTCACATGGGGATCAACGTCGCCCAACCGGTAGTACTGGACGGCGACCGCGTTTTCATCTCGTCGGGCTATAACGTCGGCGGTGCTCTGCTGCGCATCCGCGAGAAGGACGGCCAATGGTCGGTCGAACCGCTCTGGAAGAATACCTTGATGCGGTGCAAGTTCACCAGCCCAGTCGCCCGAGAGGGTTATCTTTACGGACTGGATGATGGCGTCCTGGTCTGCCTCGACCAGGAGACAGGCAAGCGGGCCTGGCGGGGTGACCGCTATGGCCACGGCCAGGTCTTGCTGGCGGACGACCTGCTCCTGGTCCTCAGCGAGACGGGCGAACTGGTGTTGGTAGAGGCTACCCCCGAGGCGTACCGTGAGCTGGGGCGGTTCGCCGCTCTGGAGGGCAAGACTTGGAACGTCCCCGCCCTGGCCGGCGGCAAGGTTTATGTCCGCAACGACCGGGAGATGGCCTGCTACGACCTGACGGGGCCGTAGGTCGGCTTCGTCGCCATTTGGGAGGTTGCATTCATGGCCCGGAAACGTCGCCCACCTGCCTCAAACGTCAGCAGTGAATCTCCTACCGCAGCGCCGGGCAACGGCCATTTGATTCCAAACCTGTCCTTGAGCCGGGCGGCGCGGACCGGCAAGACGACCGAGGACGAGCTACTGCTCCAGCGGCCGCGGTATCGCAAGCCCCAGCCACGGGTGCCGGCGCAGGCCGAGTTCACCCGCGGCGACCCCTGGCGGGTGCTGCGGATCATGGGGGAATATGTCCACGGCTTCGACGAGCTGGCCGAGATCGGCGCTGCCATCGCCATCTTTGGCTCGGCCCGCACGCCCGAGTCCGACCCAATGTACCAGGCGGCCCGCGAGGTGGGCCGGCGACTGGCCAAGGCCGGCTTCGCCGTCATCACCGGCGGCGGACCGGGCATCATGGAGGCGGCTAACCGCGGCGCCCGTGAGGCCGGCGGCCTGTCGGTCGGCTGCAACATCGAGCTCCCCAAGGAGCAGGGAGTCAACCCCTACGTCGATGTCTCGGTCAACTTCCGCTATTTCTTCTGCCGCAAGACCATGTTCGTCAAGTACAGCGAGGGCTTCATCCTTTTCCCAGGTGGCTTCGGCACGCTGGACGAACTCTTCGAGGCGCTCACCCTGATTCAGACCCAGAAAATCCAGCGCTTCCCTGTGGTCCTGTTCGGCACCGCCTACTGGCGGGGGTTGGTCGAATGGATCCGCGAGCGTATGTTGGCCGAGGGCAAGATCGACGCCGAAGACATTCGCCTGATGCAACTGACCGACTCCCCGGCCGAGGCTTGCCGGATCGTCCTGGACGCTTACCAGAACCTGGACCTGCCTTAGAATGCTAGCGCTAGCTCAATCTAAGAACGTAGCCAAAGTCGCCTGATTTCGGGTTGTCTCTCCCCGCATTCGGCTACCGGTTATCGAGGTTCTCCCATGAATGGTATCCGTTGGACCTTCGCGCTGTTGCTCGCGCTGCGGGTGGTTGGGCCGCTGGCGGCCGAACCGCTGCCCGGCACTCAACCGTTGACCGCCGAGGGCGACCTGGCAGCACAGATGGTCGCCGGCATCGACAAGTATCTCATGCGCGAGATTGCCGCCTCCGTCGAGAAGCGCAAGCAGTACTGGAAGCCGGACTTCTCGTCCGTCGAGGCGTACGTGAAGTCGGTTGAGCCGAACCGCGAGCGGCTGAAGAAGATCCTCGGCGTGGTCGATCCGCGTGTCTCGCCCGTGGAGGTGCACTACGTCGCCACGACGGATCAGCCGTCGCTCGTTGCGGAGACCGACCGTTACAAGGTCCACGCGGTCCGCTGGCCAGTCCTTGAAGGCGTCGATGGCGAGGGGCTGCTGCTGGAGCCGAAGGGCAAGGTGGTCGCCAACGTGGTCGCCATCCCCGACGCCGACTGGACGCCGGAGATGCTGGTCGGCCTGGCGCCCGGCGTGCCGAAGGAGTCGCAATTCGCCCGCCGCCTGGCGGAGAACGGCTGCCGGGTGATCGTGCCGGTGCTGATCGATCGCAAGGACACCTGGTCGGGCAACCCGAAGCTGGGTCGCATGACCAACCAGCCGCATCGCGAGTTTATCTACCGCATGGCCTACCAGATGGGCCGGCACATCATCGGCTATGAAATCCAGAAGGTGCTAGCAGCGGTGGACTGGTTCTGCCAGGAGAAAGACCATCCGCCGGTCGGCGTTGTTGGGTATGGGGAGGGCGGGCTAGTGGCGCTTTACAGCGCGGCAGTGGACCTCCGGATCAAGACATCCTTGGTCAGCGGCTACTTTGGCAGCCGTGAGGGCGTGTGGCAGGAGCCGATTTACCGTAATGTCTGGGGATTGCTGCAGGAATTCAGCGACGCCGGGGCAGCATGCTTGATCGCACCGAGAACGCTCTACCTGGAAACCAGCAAACCGCCCAAAGTACAAGGACCGCCTCCAGTCCGCCAAGGACGCGGCGGGGCCGCACCCGGGCGGTTGGAGCCGAGAGAATCCACGGGGCGGGATAAGGACACCTCTCTGGAACAGGACCGTGCGCTCTCCCTTTTCCCTTCAAAGAACCCGATCCGGAGAGCGTGGGAATTCATGGCCTTCCACGGAGAGATACAGCCCGGAGGCAACCTGGACTGGCTCTTGATGGATCTGACAGGCGCCAGATCCAGGGAACCCATCAGGCAGAGTGGAATCCCTCCTGCCGATACCCGCAAAGCCTTCGACCCCGACGCCCGCCAGAAACGCCAGTTCGACCAGTTCGTCGCCTTCACCCAGAAGCTGATGCGCGATTCCGAATACCGCCGCGCTGAAACCTTCTGGTCGAAACTCGACACGTCCTCGCTGGAGAAGTACGCCAAGTCCACGCAGCCGTTCCGCGATCAGTTGTGGGAGGAGGTCATCGGCAAGCTGCCCGAACCGACCGAGCCGGCCAACCCGCGCACCCGGTTGGCTTATGACACGCCCAGATGGAAGGGCTACGAGGTGGTGCTCGACCTTTATCCCGATGTCTTCGCTTACGGCGTGCTCTGCGTGCCGAAAGACCTCAAGCCCGGCGAGCGGCGGCCGGCGGTCGTCTGCCAGCACGGACTGGAGGGCCGGCCCCAGGACGTGGTCAACCCCAAGGAGCGGACCAAGTACTACAACTCCTTCGGTGCCCAACTCGCCGATCGCGGCTACATCGTCTACGCGCCGCAGAACCCGTACATCGGCCGTGACAACTTCCGCGTGTTGCAGCGCAAGGCCAATCCGCTGGGGCTGTCGCTCTTCTCGTTCATCATCCGGCAACATGAGCGCACCCTCGACTGGCTGGCCGGGCTGCCGTTCGTCGATCCGGAGCGCATCGCCTTCTATGGCCTGTCCTACGGCGGCAAGACGGCGATGCGTGTGCCGGCCGTCCTGCCGCGCTACTGCCTCTCCATCTGTTCGGGCGATTTCAACGAGTGGACGTGGAAGAACGTCTCGGTCGATTTCCGCGGCAGCTACCTGTTCACGGGCGAATACGAGATGCCCGAGTTCAACATGGGCCACACGATCGTGTACGCCGAGATGGCGGCCCTGATCGCGCCGCGGCCGTTCATGGTGGAGCGCGGCCACGACGACGGCGTCGGCATCGACGAGTGGGTGGCCTACGAGTACGCCAAGGTGCGGCGGCTGTATTCGCGGCTGAAGATCCCGGAGCGGACCGCGATCGAGTTCTTCGCCGGCGGCCATGAGATCCACGGCAAGGGGACGTTCGAATTCCTCGACCGGCACCTGGGATGGCGGAAGTAACCGGTGCGCTTTACTCGGTT
Organism: Gemmataceae bacterium; assembly: GCA_035575035.1. GTDB lineage: Bacteria > Planctomycetota > Planctomycetia > Gemmatales > Gemmataceae > DATLYH01. The sequence goes on along the minus strand of DATLYH010000339.1, from coordinate 5,129 downwards.
CATCTTGCCCGCGGGCCGGCCTTCCGACTAGACTGGGGCCATGACTGACCCTTCTCCGTCTTCCCCATCGCCCCCTTCAGTCCCGCGCCGGCCGGTGCTGCGCTGGGTTCGCAAGCGCCTGCGCTCCTGGCAGGAGCGGCACCAGCACCCGTTCAACTTCGGCATTCATCTCGTCGGCATCCCGTTGGCCGTGGCCGGGGTGGTGATGCTGTTCTTCCTCGACTGGTACTGGGGGGTCGGCGCCGTGGTGCTGGGCTACCTGTTGCAATACATTGGCCATGCCGTCGAGGGGAACGATGTGGGCGAATGGGCCCTGATCAAGCGCTGTCTCGGCCTGCCGTATGTGGCCGTCTCGCCGCGCTGGCAGAAGACCGAGCCCCAGCCGTAACCGGCCGCCGTTTTCCTTGCCGTCCCAACTCCGCCATCCTGCCGGTCCGCCGCCGTTGGCGGTTGGGTGCGTCGCTGCTGCGGTTCCACAGATTTCGTTCATTCCTCACCCGGCAGGCTGCCGCGGCCCCCTACCCTCGGCACATCCGGCAAGATTTTCCTAAACGCTCATTCCCGGCCTGCCGATATAGAGCGATAGCATCTCCGGTTCCGCGCTCCGCTGAGTACCGAGACACCCATCGCAGGGACTTCGATTGGTGCGTACGCCACGGCGCCGCGCGCCGGACGGCACGGGGGCGGTCTGTTCCAACGGGGTGATGACTATGCGCTGGATTACTGGGGTGGGGGCGCTGGCGCTGGCACTGGCGATGGTGGCGGGCTGCAAGCAGCAGTGCTTCATCCACGAATGCGACTATGATCACTACCGCGAGCTGATGCCTGCCTGGCTGGAGTGCCAGCCAGCCTCGATCCTGCCGACGGAAGTCGCGCCCAGCCCTCCCCCGGCGACAATCTTCGATCCGGACCGGCCGCCCCGCTACATCTCGCTGGCCGAATGCATCGCCATCGCCCTGGAGCGGGGTAACACGGGAGAGAACAACCCCAACAGCCTGCTCTCGCTGCCGGCGTTGCGTTTTGCCGGCGGCACCGTCAACGGGTCGGACAACATCCGCGTGCTGGCGCTGGCCCCGGCGCGGGCCGGCGCGGCCATTGATTTGGCCCTTAGCAAGTTCGATGCCCAATGGATCACCAGTATGGTTTGGAATAACGTTGACCGGCCGGTCGGCACGCCGCTGGACACCTTCCAGGCCGGCGCCACCGGTGTCGGTGCCATCGAACAGCAAGAGGCCAGTTTGGCCACCGGCCTCGTCAAGCCGCTTCCCACCGGCGGCCTGGCCGGTATCACCTTCACCACCGACTACCAGCTCACCAACCTGCCAGCGCGCGTCAATCCGTCGTACCGTCCGGCCCTCCAGTTCGCCCTGGAGCAGCCGCTGCTCCAGTTCTTTGGTACCGAAATCAATCAGCTGCTCCCCTTCCACCCAGGACTTCGCAACCTGCCCCTCCGGTTCAACCAGCGTTTGTTGACGGTCGAAGACGGCATTCTGGTTGCCCGCCTGCGCTTTGATCAGGAACGAGCCGAGTTCGAGCGGCGCATTCAGACGATGCTCCTGAATGTGGAGAGCGCTTACTGGACTTTGTACGGCGCCTACTGGACCCTCTTCGCGCAAGAGCAGGGCCTGCGCTTCGCCTACGAGGCCTGGAAGATTACCTATGAGCAATTCAAGGTCGGCCGGAAGTCCGAGACGGAGTTGGCCCAGGCCCGGGCCCAGTACGAGCTGTTCCGCAGCCAACGTCTGGCAGCCCTGGGCACTGGCGGCGGCGGCGGCGGCGTCCAGCCCCTGCAAGTGGCCCAGCAGCCCGGCGTGCTCGAGGCCGAGCGGCAGCTCCGCAACCTGCTCAACCTGCCGATCGAGGATGGTACCCGGCTGGTGCCTTGCGACGCGCCGACGCTGGCGCCGTATCGGCCCGATTGGCACACCGCCCTGAACCAGGCCCTGGCTTTGCGGCCGGAATTGATCATGGCCCGTCAGGAGCTGAAGACCCGGCAGCTCAACTTGATCTTGCAGCGCAACTTCCTGTTGCCCGACCTGCGCGGCTTCGCCACTTACGATATCAACGCCATCGGCAACCGCCTGGACGGCCCGATGCTCGACAACGCCTTCCGCAATCTGGCCTCGAATCACTTCAACAACTGGCAGCTGGGATTGAGCCTGGAGATGCCGCTCGGCTTCCGGGCCGCCCATACCAATGTCCGGCGCGCCAAGCTGGAGCTGGCGCAGGCTTACAACTCGCTGAAAGAGCAAGAATTGCGGACGGAGCGGGCCTTGGCGGTCCCCTACCGGTTGCTGTTCGAGTTGCACGAGCAGATTCAGATGGCGCGGTCGCAGCGCGAAGCGACCGCCCAGCAGCTGCGCGGCCGTTTCGAGGAAGTCCGAGCCGGCCGCGGCACCCTCGATATCCTACTGGAAGCGCAGCGACTGTGGGCCAACGCCCTGTCCACCGAGTTCAACTTCATCGTGCAGTACAACATCGCGCTGGCCAACTTCGAGTTCAGCAAGGGGACCATCCTACAGCACAACAACGTCTATATCGCTGAGGGGCCGTTGCCGCACTGCGCCCAGGTGCGAGCCGTTGAGCACGAGCGCGAGCGGACCAAGGCGCTGGTACTCAAGGAGCGATCCAATCCGGTGTTCTTCCAGCCGTGTTGTCCGGAATGCACCGATTGCCCCGTGCCGATCTTGCCGCAACTGCCGCCCGACGCCGCCCCGTCGTTGCCGGCGCTGATGGAAAAGGCGCCGCGCCTGCCGGCGGAGGTGCCTGAGCAGCTGCAAATGCCGCGGTCGGCCGGGCCGAGCAACTCGACGCCGCGCGTCCCGCCTCCGCCGCCAGCGACGGAAACTCGGCCGGCGCCGGCTCCCAGTCTGCCGCCGAGCAAGACGTCGGGCATCGGCAGGAACACTGACAGCCCCATGTCACTTCCCTTGTCCCCGCGGCGGGACGGCGACTGACGCCGGAGGGACAAACCCACCGCCCGCTTGACGCCGACGATAGGCGAGTTGCCCGACGTCCGCCTTCCAGCATCCGGCTGTGGGCCGGGGCATAATGCGCGCGGCGAACACACCGAATCAGGTGGCCCGGCTGACTTGCAGGGCGCGGCAGGAATCCGTAACTTACCTCATGCTCAAGGAGCTCGGCACTTTTCGGCTGGGCTGATCCCGGTTTCGCAAGCCGGACGTTGCCGGTTGGCATCCGATCACTCGCTCTTATTTCAACAGCGGGTCAGGAAGCCGGCGCTGGTCCGGTTTGGTCCCAACGGGTTCCCTCATCTCAAACGTTCGATAAAAAAGGAGGACCGATCATGTCCAGGTGGGTCAGGGTCGCGTCGGTCCGTGAGGTGGCGCCAGGGACCGGCAAGGTGGTGGAGGCCGAGGGACAGAGTCTTGCCCTGTTCAACGTGGACGGAACTTTCTACGCCCTCGACAACACCTGCACCCACGTGGGTGGGCCGCTGGGCGAGGGGGCGCTGGCCGGAGAGGTGGTCGCCTGCCCCTGGCACGGGGCCGAGTTCAATGTCCGGACCGGCGCGGTGCTTTCTCCGCCGGCCCGCCAAGACGTGCGCCCCTTCTCGGTCCGGGTCGAGGGAGAGGACGTACTGGTGGAGTTGGACTAGACGGAGGCCTATGGCCGGGGCCGGTGCAGTCGGGCGAACCACTGCCTCGAGCAAGGCTATCGGTCGCGGCGCTACTGTCCCGCAAAGAACCCGATCGCGCTGCGGTTCAGTTCGTCGGCCCGGGTGACCAGTGTAGCATGACCCATCAAATACTTCTTCTTATAGGTTCATGGGCCGCAGGCGTCGCAGGTATCAATCAGCGCTGGTTTCAATTGTGCAACTGTACTCAGCACGGGGAAGCGATTGTTGACGGCCGCTGTCGGCACCTGGCGCATCTTTGATCGGAGCCCGGAGCGCCGGCGACGGAGAACCACCACCCGCCGCTAGCGCTCCGGGCTCGTAGTATCCGTCGCGGACGCTCCAGGCTCTGATAGCACGCGCTCTGGAATCGGGCAATTCACACTCCGGGTGCCGACCAGCAGATGCAGCTGCACCAGAATCGCCCGGGTGGTTGATCGATTGACGCGCTGAGACGACTAGCGCAGGTTTGGCGCCCGTCACCAGGGCGGCCCTCCACGGGCTGCGGGGTTGAGCGGGTCAAGGGGTCTGGTCCTCGATTCCTCTTGCCCGGGTGGGGCAGGGCGGTATCATGTCCGACGCGGATAGTGTAGGGATTCGCCTAAACTGCACGGAGGCAGTGTCATGAGCAGGACGCTCAACCTCATCGACCGTCTGCTGGCCCGCGGCCGGGACCTGCAGCAGCTGGGGCGCGATCGGGAAGCCGTGCGGTTGCTGCGTCGGTTGGCTGGCTTCCGCGAGCTGCCGGCCGAGGCGGCCGAGGAAACCCAGGTCCGGCTGGCGGAGATCTACCTCCGCCACCGTCGCTATCACCAAGCCCGTCGTCACCTGACCGCTGCTCTGCGCCACCGGCCTGCCAGCGCCCGCTATCATTATCTCATGGCGACCGCCGTCGAGGCGGAAGACACCGGCGACCCCCGGCGGGCGGCCCGGCATTACCGGCGGGCGTTGCAACTGGAACCTGACCGTCCGGATTGCCTGGTTGATTACGGACTGCTCAACCTGCGCGAGGGGCGGACCGAGGCGGGGCTGACCTGTCTGCGGCGGGCGGTGGAGCTGGCCCCCGGCGATGCCGAGGTGGTCGGCAAACTGGCGACGGCACTGACCGCAGCCGGCCGGTCCGAGGAGGCCCGCGCGGTGCTCCGCGCTGCCCTGTTCCGCAATCCACGCGACGGACGGTTCCGCCGACTGTGGGATGAGTTTCAGTTCCGGCGGCTAGTCCGTCGGCAGAAAGAGGCCCGCCGGCAGAAGCGACGGGAGGCAGCCGCGGGGCCAGTGCTGCTGCCGTTCGTCCGGCCGGCGTTTCCGGCGGGCTGTCCCCGGATCCTCCGCCCGGATGGCCTTGCACCGGTACCGGCGCCGCATGGGCCGCGGCTGTTCCAGTTGTCCGATCAGCGACATGCTCAATGACCTGGTGACCGCGTTGATACGGCTCGGCAGCGCTCCCTGCTTTCGCATCTATGGCAAGGGGCGTGCCGAGGGCGACTGGCGG